>NZ_JBEAAL010000028.1:0-100781 GCF_040066075.1 Neorhizobium phenanthreniclasticum | reverse complement strand
TCCCGTTCACCCCCCCCCTTTCAACCCAGGCCTACAATCTTCGCGTTCCGTTTCGGCTACACCGGTTCAAGCATCGCCGGCGAGATGGGACCGGTGCCCTTTCGGTCTGCCGTTGATGCAGGCGGGTCGTCAGGGGCTGCGCAGAAAATGGTTCCCCTCTCGCCTCAAGGCGGGGCGTGCGTGTGTCGCACACAACCCGGTATGGCATCCGCAAGGACGTAAGACCATATCGCCGCAGAGGAACCGGAGTTGCGCAGCACAAGAACACTGAACGGGACACGTCTCGTGTCATTTATAAAAACTCAAATCGAGGCACCCGACGTGTCCCGGCCGAACTTGAAATTCCAACCATCGCCAAGGGGGGAATCCGTCCTTTGTCATGCGCGAGTTCACGCCGAACCGTTATTACCCCTTCTGCAGCGCCCCGCGCATCGGATGGCCCTTGTAGGTCCCAAGGATGCGGACCTTTTCAGAGAAGAACCTGAGCTCTTCCAGCGCCCGGCGCACCGGAGCGTCGTCCGGATGGCCTTCGATATCCGCATAGAACTGGGTGGCCACGAACTTGCCGCCGAGCTGATAGCTTTCGAGCTTGGTCATGTTGATGCCGTTCGTCGCGAACCCGCCGAGCGCCTTGTAGAGCGCGGCCGGAATATTGCGGACGTTGAATACGAACGTCGTCACGATCATATCGGTCGGATCGTTGCGCTGCACCCATTTTTCGTCGCGCGACAGGATCACGAAACGGGTGATGTTGTCTTCCGTGTCCTCGACATTCTCGGCCATGATTTCGAGGCCGTAGAGTTCCGCCGCAAGCCGGGGCGCGAGCGCGGCCATGGAGCGGTCGCCCTTTTCCGCGATCAGCTTGGCAGCACCGGCCGTATCGCCCGCCACGACCGCCTTCCATCCATTGGCGCGGATGATCTTGCGGCACTGGCCGAGCGCATGGATATGACTGTGGACGGTGCGGACTTCCTCATGTTTCACACCCGGCAGCACCATGAGCTGGAAGCGGATCGGCATGAAATATTCGCCGACGATATGCAGCCGCGATTCGGGCAGCAGATAGTGGATGTCGGCGACGCGGCCCGCGATCGTGTTCTCGATCGGGATCATCGCCAGATCGGCGTCGCCGTTTTCGAGCGCCTGGAAGGCATCCTCGAAGGTTGCGCAGGGCAGCGGTTCCATGGTCGGGAACATGTCGCGGCAGGCCATGTCGGAATTGGCGCCGAAGTCGCCCTGGAAGGCGATGCTATTGGTGGGAGCGTTCATGGGAAACATCCGTCAGGAAGCGCGGGCGGAAAGGATCGCGCGCGCCTTTTCAAGGTCGGCGGGAGTATCGACACCCAGAGGCATGGAGTCAACGATTTCGGCGTCGATGCGCATGCCCGCTTCGAGCGCCCGGAGCTGTTCGAGCGATTCTCGCTTTTCGAGCACCGAAGGCCCGAGCGACACGAATTTTTCGAGCGCGGCGCGGCGATAGGCATAGAGCCCGATATGGTGATAGAGCGGGCCGTTGCCGTATGGGGCCGTCGCGCGGGTGAAATAAAGCGCCCTCAGCCGCGTGGCGGAAAGCGGAGAGCCGACGATCTTGACGACATTCGGATTGGTTTTCTCGTGTTCGTCGGTGATCTCGACCGTCAGCGTCGCGATATCGGTCGAGGAATTTTCGAGGGGGCGGAGCGAGGCACGGACCGCCTCCGGTTCGATCGTCGGCAGGTCGCCCTGGACGTTGATGACGAAATCCATCTTCGCGTCCGGATCGGCCTTCTGGACGGCTTCGAATATGCGGTCGGAACCGGATTGATGATCCTGCCGGGTCATCACCACGTCGAAACCGGCGGCCGCCACCGCGTCGTAGACGTCCTGATGGTCGACCGCGACGATGATTCGGCCGGCTTCCGCTTCCTGGGCGCGTTTTGCTACCTGGACGATCATCGGCAATCCGGCAATATCAGCCAGAGGTTTTCCTGGCAGGCGCGTCGAGGCCATTCGGGCCGGGATCAGCACCAGCGTTCGGTCAAAAGCCGAATTCTTCATGGGGGACCCTTCTGTCCCGGCGGGAAAAGTGTCAAAAAGTCTCACGCGCGGGATGAATATCGTGTTGCAACAATGATGCAAAAGACATAGGTTCCGCGCAATTTCAAGATGGCTCGCCTTAGGACAGGCGGTTGCGAAGGAGCGGTTGCGGATGAACCCCTACGTAAACATGGCGGCAGGCGCCCTGCTTGCTACGGTCTTCGTCATGATGTCGGTGTCGATTGCCTCGGAAGGCATTTTTCATTCACCGACCCCTGAAAAGGAAGGCTTTGCCATTGTTGCGGCCGAGGAGCCTGCAGGGGGCGAAGCGGCTGAGGCGGCGCCGGCGGCAGTTCCGGTCGGACAGCTTCTTGCAAGTGCCGATGCAGCAGCCGGCGCGACGGTTTTCAAGAAGTGTCAGAGCTGTCATTCGATCGAGAAGGGCGGTCCGAACAAGGTCGGCCCCGATCTCTGGGGCGTTGTCGACCGTCCGGTCGCTTCGCATGAAGGCTTCGCTTATTCGGCTGCCATGAAGGATTTCTCCAAGGGCGGTTCGGAGCACTGGACCTTCGACAACCTCAACCATTTCCTGACGGCTCCGAAGAGCTTCATCAAGGGCACCGCCATGGGCTTTGCGGGTCTCAAGAACGATACCGAACGGGCCAACCTGCTCGCTTATCTGCGCGAACAATCTGACAGCCCGGCTCCGCTTCCGGACCCGAATGCAGCGCCGGCCGCTCCGCCTGCGACGAACTGATCGGTTCAGGCATGTTTTCCAATGAAAATGCCCGGCTTCGCCCGGGCATTTTGCGTTTGTGGTTGAGGGTCTCCGATTTGGGGCTGCTCAACTCAGCAGCCAGGCCCAGAAGCTGACGGTAATCACGCCGAAGGCCGTCGTGATGCTGATGACCGACGCCGCAAGGCTGTGGCCGGAACGGAAGCGCTGGGCAATCAGCCAGGCATTGATGCCGGTAGGCACCGAGGAGGTCAGCACGAGTGCTGCGGTCCAATCCTGTGGAAGACCCAGGAGATGGCTCATGAGAAAGACGACGGCCGGCAGCAACGTGAGCTTCAGGACGGCCGACATCCCGGAAAGCCCGATATCGCCGCGGATCGGATATTTCGTCAGCGCCATGCCGATCGATATCAATGCGACAGGACTTGCCGCTGCGGAAATCTGGTCCACGACCACGGCAACTGCCTGCGGCAGGTGCAGGCCGAGCAAATTGAAGGCCACGCCGACAAAAAGCCCTATCACCAGCGGGTTGCGGGCAAGATTCGAGCCTATCTGCACCAGGATGGCGGGAATGCTGCGTTTCTCCCCTCCATCGACCTTCGAGGCGGCACCCTCCATCAGGATGGTGCCGGCCACCATCATCAGCGGCAGATGAATGGCGAGCAGGATCGAGATCGCCACCAACCCATCTTTCCCGACGATGTGGGCGACGAGCGGCAGGCCGATGAAGACGTTGTTGGCGAACGAGGCGGACATTCCGGCAATGACACCGACTTTCGCATCACGCCGGAAGATGCGCGTGGCGATGAGATGGCCGGCCGTCCAGGTGACGGCGACGGCCAGGAAATAGGCCGCCCAGAGCCGGAACGGCGAAGCGCCTTCAAAATGCGCATCCGCCAGCGTCCGGAAGATCAGCATGGGCACGGCGATCTTGAAGACGAATTCACCGAGCGCGTCGCCGGTCTCCTCCTTCAATATTCCGGTTTTCGCCGACATCCAGCCGATGAGGATCAGGACGAAGACGGGCACGACATTCACGAAGACGGAGGACACGAAGGAGGCTTTCGGCAAAGGGAGGTTTTATGCGTCTAACGCATGTCGCGGGTGAGGACAAATGCGTTTACCGCAGAAGAGCCTTTCGAGGGAGGAAATGAGACGGCCTGGGTGCCAAACAAAAAAGCGGGGCAATCCCCGCTTTCGTTCCCGGTCTCATCCGGGATTCCGGAAGTCTGCCGCCAGTTCATCCGTGGTCGGCAACGCAACCGGATGGGCAAACACATAAACGTGGATCGTGACAGGGAGGTGACAGATGGAGGAAGGCCTGGTTTTGCGGGCATTGTCGTTATTTTCGCTTCCAATCACGTCAAAACCCGAATACCGGTTTTCGCGGACTAACCTGTTGAAGAGGATCAAGACCGGATGCCCAAATTCGACGTGCTGACCATCGGTAATGCCATCGTGGATATTCTTGCCCGGTGTGAGGACAGTTTCCTGAGCGAGAATGCGATCATCAAGGGAGCGATGAACCTGATCGATGCCGAGCGCGCCGAACTTCTCTATTCGAAGATGGGGCCGGCGGTGGAAGCCTCCGGCGGTTCGGCCGGGAACACCGCGGCCGGGATTGCCGGTTTCGGCGGCAGGGCTGCCTATTTCGGCAAGGTCGCCGAAGACCAGCTCGGCCAGATCTTCCAGCACGACATCCGTGCCCAGGGCGTGCACTACCATACAAGGCCGGAAGGCACCAATCCGCCGACCGCCCGTTCGATGATCTTCGTCACGCCGGACGGCGAGCGCTCGATGAACACCTACCTCGGCGCCTGTGTCGATCTCGGTCCGGAGCATGTCGAGGCGGATGTGGTGGCCGAATCCAAAGTCACCTATTTCGAGGGCTACCTCTGGGACCCGCCGCGCGCCAAGGAGGCGATCCGCGAATCCGCCCGCATCGCCCATGCGAACGGTCGCGAAGTCTCGATGACGCTCTCCGACCCCTTCTGCGTCGACCGCTACCGTGCGGAATTCCTCGACCTGATGCGTTCCGGCACGGTCGACATCGTCTTCGCCAACCGGCAGGAAGCGCTCTCGCTTTACGAGACGGATGATTTCGAGCTGGCTCTCGAAAAGATCGGCAAGGACTGCAAGCTTGCTGCCGTCACGCTCAGCGAGGAGGGCGCGATCATCATCCGCGGCGCCGAGCGCGTGAAGGTCGCTGCCTACCCGATCCGGGAACTGGTCGATACGACCGGTGCAGGCGACCTTTTCGCCGCCGGCTTCCTCTACGGCTATACCCAGGGACGCTCGCTTGAAGATTGCGGCAAGCTCGGTTGCCTGGCAGCCGCCATCTGCATTCAGCAGATAGGCCCGCGTCCGATGGAATCGCTCAAGGAAGCGGCGGCAAGCGAAGGCCTTGTTTAAGGCCTCGCCGGGAAAGCCTTATTTGAAGGCCTCGCCGGGATAGGCGCCCCAGACCTCGCCCTGTGCGATCCAGCCCTCGGTGCCGCTCGCTTCCGCGTGGCACCAGTCGCCATTGCATTCGTTGATCTTGAGCACGACGCCTGGCTCCAGCTTTGCGACGATGGCGGCGCTGTTCTGCGGGTCCCGGCGCATGTTGACGTAGATGTCCTTGCCCTTGCCGCGCATCCAGGGTGCCGCGAGTGCGGTGCGCTCGCCGGAAAGCAGCGCCTGGTTCACCCAGCCCTCGGTGCCGTCGGCATCGCGGACGCGCCGCCAGTTCTCGTACTCCTGGATGACCTCCATCGGCGTGCCGGATTTCATATACATCCATGAGACGGCATAATCCGTGCTCGGACCGATACGGATATTCACCTTCTTCGATTTGAGGCTGACGAACCGGGGGAGCGGCAGGCCGCTAGGCCCCTTCGCGCCTTGAGCGTAAGCTGGCGCGGAAACGGACAGGCAGGCGGCAAGACCGAGAGTCAGGGCAATGAAGGAACGAAGGATAACGCGGCGCATGGGTTGGTTCCGGCTGAAAGACCGTGGGGCGCCACGCGGACCCTGCGAGGTTTTGTTTGTCTTCGCCGACGGGTCTGGTAGAAAACGCCCTGGATGAACCGAATATCGCGCGACTTGGTTAAGGACATCCTAAAGGGCGCCGGATAGCGAAACTCATGACCGCAAAGAAAAAACCCAAGGTCTATATCACCCGCAAGCTGCCGGATGCGGTGGAAACCCGCATGCGAGAGCTGTTCGATGCCGAGCTCAATATCGACGATACGCCAAGGACGAGGGACGAACTGGCGGCCGCGATGAAGCTTGCGGACGTGCTGGTGCCGACGGTCACGGACAGGATCGACGAAGCGCTGATTGCCGAAGCCGGGCCGCAGCTCAAGCTGATCGCCAGCTTCTCCAACGGCTTCGATCATATCGATGTGGATGCGGCCGCAAAGCGGGGCATCACCGTCACCAATACACCGAATGTGCTGACCGAAGATACTGCCGACATGACCATGGCGTTGATTCTCGCGGTCAACCGGCGGCTGGTCGAAGGTTCGCGCGTGCTCACCGATCATCCGGGCGACTGGGCGGGCTGGAGCCCCACCTGGATGCTCGGCCGCCGCATCTGGGGAAAGCGCATCGGCATCGTCGGCATGGGTCGCATCGGCACGGCCGTTGCGCGTCGGGCCAAGGCCTTCGGCCTGTCGATCCACTATCACAACAGGAAGCGCGCCAATCCCGCGACGGAAGAGGAATTGGAGGCGACCTATTGGGACAGCCTCGACCAGATGCTTGCCCGCGTCGACGTCGTCTCGGTCAACTGCCCCTCGACGCCGGCGACCTTCCACCTGCTTTCGGCTCGCCGGCTGGCGCTGATGCAGCCGAGCTCGATCATCGTCAATACCGCCCGCGGCGACATCATCGACGAGGCGGCGATGATCCAGCTTCTGCGCGACAACAAGATCGCCGGCGCCGGCCTCGACGTCTATCAGAACGAACCGGCGGTGAGCCCGAAGCTCATCAAGCTTGCCCATCAGGGCCGCGTCGTGCTCTTGCCGCATATGGGCTCGGCGACGATCGAGGGGCGGATCGACATGGGCGACAAGGTGATCATCAATATCCGCACCTTCTTCGACGGCCACCGTCCGCCTAACCGGGTGCTGCCGGGTCGCAACTGATCATGCAAGCCGCTTCTGCATCTCGATCGAGGTGACGCGGTCAAAGCCCGGATGGGAATTCTCGGCGGTTCTCGAAAAGCCCCATCTGGCGAACGTCGCATGGTTGCCGGCGAGTTCGATGCGGGTTTCGAGCCTGAGCGATGGCAGTCCCTCTTTTCGGGCGACATCTTCGGCAATTGCCAGCAGCCGGCGGCCGAGACCCTTGCCCTGACATTCCGGCGCGATAGCGAGCTTGCCGAGATAGAGGAAGCCGGGCTCCGGTTTCAGGAAGACGCAGCCCGCGAGCTTGCCATCCTCGACGGCGCCGAAGGCGATTTCATCTTTCGCCTTTTCGGCCAATGACGCCAATGTCAGCCGATGCGCGGAGGAGGGCGGGTCGATGACGCCGTCCATATAGGCGAAGGAGGAGAGGATGAGCGCCAGAAGTTCGTCGAAGCGGCCGAAGTCTTCCCCAATGCGGATGATGTCGGTCATTCGGCGGCAGCCCTTGCGGTGCGGCGTTTGTATTTGATGATGTCGAAGCGGGCGACAAGCGAATCGTAGAGCATCAGCCTGCCGACCAGCGGTTCGCCGATCCCGACGATAAGCTTGATCGCTTCCATGGCCATCAGCGAGCCGATGACACCGGTCAGTGCCCCGACGATGCCGGTCTCGGCGCAGGAGGGGATCAGTCCTTCCGGCGGCTTTTCCGGGAAAAGATCGCGATAGGTGGGATTAGGCGCACCGTCCGGGCCGGTCTCATAGGGTTTCAGCACGGTCAGGGACCCGTCGAAACGCCCGACGGCGCCCGTCACCAGCGGGATTTTCGCAAGTTCCGCCGCGTCCGCCGCCGCATAGCGTGTGTCGAAATTATCCGAGCCATCGATGAGGAGGTCGAAGCGGGACAGGTTCCGCGACGCCCATTCGAGCGAAAAGCGCTCCTCGAAATCCACGACGCGCACATGCGGGTTGAGCCGCGCGATCGCCTCGCGGGCACTTCTCGTCTTCATCTCGCCGATCGTGCCGGTATCGTGGATCACCTGCCGCTGCAGGTTTGAGAGCGAGACCAGATCATCGTCGACGATGCCGATCGTGCCGATGCCGGCCGCGGCGAGATATTCGAGGACCGGTGTGCCGAGCCCCCCGGCGCCGATTACCAGAACGCGCGCGTCCTTCATCTTCTGCTGACCGGTGCCGCCGATTTCCGGCAGCAGGATGTGGCGGCGGTAACGTTCGATCTCGTCAGGTGTCAAGGTTTCCATGAAGGCATCATATCATCGCGAGACGAGGCGTGTAACTCAGGATGTGACGCTGCCATGGGCGACAGTAAAAAACTGCGCCCGGTCGGCGAGAGCGGAGAACATGCTTTTGTCCGTGCCGGTCATGAAGGACTGGCCGCCGAGCCCGTGGACAAGATCGAACAGCGCCGCGCGCCGGCCTTCGTCGAGATGCGCGGCGATCTCGTCGAGCAGCAGGATCGGCGTATGACCGGTCATGTCGGCGGTGAGACGGGCATGGGCAAGCACGAGGCCGATCAGCAGCGCTTTCTGTTCGCCGGTCGAGCAGCGTTCGGCTTCCATGTCCTTTTCGCGATGGCGGACAAGCAGATCGGATCTATGCGGCCCTTCCAGCGTACGACCCGCAGCAGCGTCGCGCCCGCGGCTATTCCGCAGCATCTGCAGGTATTCGTCCTCCAGTTCGGCGGCGGGCCGCTCCGTGGCGTGATCCATGAAGCCTTCGAGCGCCAGCACCGGTGTGGGAAAGGGCGTCTCGCCGGAACCGGCCGACAATGTCCTGAGGAGGCCGAGCATCTCCTGTCGCGCAGCGGCCATGGCAATGCCGAGGCTCGCCATCTGCGCTTCGATCGCGGAAAGCCAGGCGGGATCGAAACGGCCTTCGGAGAGCAGGCGGTTGCGGCTTCGCATGGCGCGCTCGAAATCGCTGGCGCGGCGGCCATGGGCGTGGTCGAGCGACAGTACAAGCCGGTCCAGGAAGCGCCGCCGGTCGGCGGCGGGGCCGGTAAAAAGCCCGTCCATGGCCGGCGTCAGCCACAGGACGCTCAGGTGGTCGGACAGTTCCTCCGTTGATTTCGCAGGCGTCCCGTTGATCCTGAGCTTGCGGGTGACGTTCTCGCCATCGGCAGGTTCGATGCCCGTGCCGATCGAGACTTCGCCTTCCATCCCGTCGACATCGGCGAAGATCGTGAAGCTGCCGGCAGCGCCGACGCGGGCGACATCGGTCAGGACCGCACGGCGTAAGCCGCGGCCCGGCGAGAAAAAGGAGACCGCCTCCAGGAGATTGGTCTTGCCGGCGCCGTTTTCGCCCGCCAGCACCACGTGGCGCCCGTCGAGAACGAGCGTCGCTTCCGCATAGTTGCGGAAATCGGTGAGCTTGAGCCGGGAAAGAGAGGTTTTCTGCGCCATCGGGAATCTTGGGTGTCGTTGTACAGGAGCTAAGGTTTTGGAGCGAGGAAGGCAAGCTTCGTCTGTAGATACCCCTCCGGCCAGGCGCCCTCCCAACGTTTCCGTCCACGCGCAGTCTCCTGCCGTGGTTTCAAAGATCGGAGAGCCCACACGAATGCGGCACCTCATTGGAATTGTATAAAGTGGCTCCGCATTCGCGTGGCCTTCGGCGTTCTTTCGGGGCTTCCGGCCCCTACAGGTGATCATCTCGCCTCGCTGCGTGGTCTCGTTCACGCTCGTCTTTTCGGGACAGGCTCACCACTTGCACGGCTCAACCGAACCGGACATGGCTGCCCGGGGGAGGCTTGATAGGAAGCGATCGGGTTTGTGGCCCGCTCTCTTCCATGGCTTTCACCTCTTCCACCTTTCCCGCACGTTACGGTTCCGATGGAAGCGCCGGCTCCCGCCTGCACGCGAACGTCTCGCGAAACACTCCGGCGACGGAAGCGAGGAGATTGTAGACACGGGTTGGAAGAGCGTGAAAGCGAAGGGGCTCAAGACATTGATGTCATTGGAGGAGGGGAGCGTTTCGCGCCTGCTTTGCACATTTCAGGTACGCCGACTGGCTGCATGCCTGCGCGGTGATCAGAGGTTCTGTTTTCCGGAGAATCAGTGCTTTTCAAAAGCAATGCTAATTTATGCATGCTGAAAATTCAGGGGGCATGGCTAACAGCGCGTTAAAACTCGATGACGAAAAGTAGCAATCAGCCAACCCTGTTTGGAACACCCCTTATCTCGCCGTCTCGGAGCCCCCATGACCGATCCAAACTTTAGCGCCGACTTGAAAGACCGCCTGGAATTTGCAGGTCTTGGTGAGGAAGAGCGACGTCACCTTGCCAATCTCCAGCCGATCATCAAGCAGGCCGTGGGAGGTTCGCTTGATGCCTTTTACCACAAGGTCAAAGCCAATCCTCATACAGCGAAGTTCTTCTCCAACGATGGCCACATCGCCCATGCGAAAAGCCGGCAGGCCAATCATTGGGCAGTCATCGCGTCCGGCAAGTACGACGGCGAGTACGTAAACGCCGTCTCTGCCATCGGCCGCGTTCACGCGCGCCTCGGCCTCGAACCACGCTGGTATATCGGCGGCTATGCGATGGTTCTGGACGGCCTTGTCCGCGCGGTGATCAAGGAGGAAATGAAGGGATTTTTTAAGGACAGGAAGGCAAAGGCCCTTTCCGAAAACCTCACGGCCATCATCAAGGCCGCGCTGATCGACATGGATTACAGCATCTCCGTCTACCTGCAGGCGCTGAATGAAGAACGTGAAAAGGCGGAGGCTGAGCGCGAAAAGGCGAAGGCCGAACAGGACACAGCGCTGGCCGCGCTGGACGGGGCGCTGAAGAGCCTTGCCGACGGCGATCTCACGGCGGAACTCTGGCAGGAGCTGGCGCCGCATTTTTCCGCCCTGCGGCAGAACTTCAACTCTTCCGTCGCCGAACTGGATACCGCCATGCGGGAGGTCAATACCTCGGTCGAGCAGGTGCGTGCCGAAGTGGGCGGCATTTCATCTGCTGCCGATAACATGGCCAAACGCACCGAACAGCAGGCATCGGCCCTGGAACAGACCGCGGCGGCGCTCGAAGAGATCACTACGATTGCGACTCAGTCGGCCAAACGCACGCGGGAGGTCCAGACGATCGTTCGGGAGTCGGCAACGGAGACCGTTCGCTCGGGCGAGGTGGTGGAAGAGGCCGTTGCCGCCATGGGCGACATCGAACAATCTTCCCAGAAAATGACGCAGATCATCGGCGTGATCGACGAAATCGCCTTCCAGACCAATCTGCTCGCCTTGAATGCGGGTGTCGAGGCCGCCCGCGCAGGCGAACAGGGCAAGGGTTTTGCGGTCGTCGCCCAGGAAGTGCGCGAGCTTGCCCAGCGCTCGGCCGCCGCCGCCAAGGAGATCAAGGAACTCATCGACCAGTCCTCGGCCGACGTGCACCGGGGCGTCGATCTCGTCAACCAGACGGGCCAGGCCCTTGTAGGCCTTGGAGGGCGCGTAAAGTCCATCGACGAACATATCAACTCCATCGCGCAATCGGCGCAGGAGCAGGCGTCGGGCATCAACGAGATCAATTCCGCAATCCGCAGCATGGATCAGATCACCCAGCAGAATGCCGCGCTGATGGAAGAGACCAATGCGACGGCCCAGAGCCTGGTCGGCATCAGCAACCGCCTGGCTTCGCTTGTCGCCCGTTTCAAGACGAAGGGCGCCCGGGACATGCGCGTGGAGCGGCCGCGCCTTCGAGCCTGATCTTCGAAATCCACATGGACCGCCCGGTCCCGGTCGGTTAGTGTCGGCCAATTTCCAAGGGGAGATTGCGCCATGACCGACAAGGACCGACCTTCCTGCATCGCCCATTGGGCCGAAGTCGAAAAGCCGACCGAGGGGCATTATCGGGGCGATGACGAACTGATGGGCTTTGGTGCGGCACTTGCCCGGCATTTCGGCCTGACCCGGCTCGGCATCCATCACGAGCGCCTGCCGCCCGGCCGCCGTTCCTCCTTCCCGCATGCAGAGAGCCTGGAGGAGGAATTCGTCTACGTCATCGAGGGCACGCCGGATGCCTGGCTGGACGGCGAGATCCATCGGCTGAAACCCGGCGACTCCGTCGGCTTTCCAGCGGGCACGGGGGTTGCTCATACTTTCATCAACAACACCGAAGCCGAAGTGCGGCTGCTGGTGGTCGGGGAAGCCAGCAAGCCGGAGAATCGTATTTTCTATCCGAAGAACCTGGACATGAAGCCGATCCGCTCCGACTGGTGGGATGATGCACCGGTACGCCCGCTTGGGAGGCATGACGGCATGCCCGATGCGGTGCGCGCCTGGAAGGCGGCGAAGGAAGCCAGCGATGAGTGACGAGGAAAGGCTGGTGAAGCTCGAGGAGCTTGCCGCCCATCAGGCCAAGGTGATCGAGGAACTGTCCGACCAGGTCGCCGGCCAATGGAAGGCGCTCGAGCAGGCCCGCATCAAGCTCGACCGGTTGACGGAGCGGTTCCTGGAGCTGGAGGAAGCCTCGAGGGAAGCGGCGCCGGTCACCAGGCCGCCACATTACTGAGGCGCTCAGGCGGCGGCGCGGCGAAACCGTTTCAGCGCCACATATTCCCATAGGGCGACGACAAGCAGGATCGTGCTCGCGAGTACCTGCGTGAGGAAATTCGCGATGAAGGGAACGAGCAGGAAGCAGGCGGCAAGCAGGATGATGCCGGTGACGTGCGAATAGGGGACGTAGCGTGAGGCCATGGTCTTCATCAAGGTCGTGCCGCCGAGAAACAGGATAGGGCCGCCGAGCAGCGCGAGAGCATGACTATACGATCCCGTTTCTTCGGGATGCGACAGGCTGAAATCCTCGCCGACCGCCGTCAGGATGATCCCTGCGACGATTGGCAGATGGCCGTAGGTGAAGAGCTGCTGGGCGATGATCTGCGGTTCGGCCGTCTCTTCCGCCTTGTCGGCGGCACGCTCCTGTCCGTCGTGGAAATAGATCCACCACATGAGCACTGTGGACAAAAATGCGCAGAGCAGGACCAGCGACGTGGCTTCGATCTCCAGATGGCCGGAGGCATTCTTGCCGGTGGTGATGATGGTCTCGCCAAGCGCGATGATGACGAACAACGCGCAACGTTCGGCGAGGTGTTCTCCGCTGATATCAAGCGTTTCCTGAGGCGAGGGACCGAGCCTCGGCAACCAGTAGCGCAGCACCGGACCGATATATTCGATGGCAAGTGCTGCAATCCACAGGATGACGCGCAGGCGCGGTTCCGAAAGACCGCCGGCGATCCAAAGGACGCTCGACAGAAAGAGCCAGACGGTGATCCTGAGGAGGGTCATGAACGAGGCGGTATCGCCCGCCTGCCGGAAGGCATAGAGCGCGAACAGCGAGCGGCCGATCTGCATCGCCGAATAGGCGAGCGCGAAGGCAAGGCCCATATCGGTAAAGGCGCGGGGAAGCGTGATCGCCAGCACGATGCCGAGGAACATCATGGCAAAGAGCAGCAGCCGGACCGGCGTGATCTCCGTGTTCAGGAGGTTAGTGATCCATGTCGTGTGAATCCAGACCCACCATAGCGCGAAGATGAAGAGAAGCGTCTCGGCGGCGATGCCGAACGTGAAATCGGCGGCAAGCGTCTCGGAGAGCTGGATCAGCGCGAACACGAAAACCAGATCGAAGAAGAGCTCCGGAAAGCTCGCCCTGGTGGCTTCCTGGTCGTCCTGCCGAAGCCATTGTTGTCCGCTCTCGGTCATGCGAGCTCCCTGCGCTGGATAACCGAGGTAGATAGGGCGCTGGGCCCGGACACAGGAGGGGCAACCGTGAAAGTCGAAACGATTGACCAAGGCCAACGAGGAAGTGCCTGGATATCTGGAGATCGAAAACGCGTTGGAACAGGCCACCAGCACGCTGATGGCGCTCGGAGGTGACGCCTGCAGCTGGGCAAGGCGCGGCCGCCTGCCTCTTTCTCTTCGCGATGGTACTCGCGAGTTCGTCCATCCAGTCGCCGGCATGAACGGAAAACGCCGGCCCTTTGGGGACCGGCGTATTTTCTTCGGCTCGGGCTCCGAACTCAGTTGTCGAAGAATTCCTTCATCCTGGCAAAGAAGCCGGTGGATTCCGGATTGTTCTCCTTCGACGAGAGGGATTCGAATTCCTGCAGGAGTTCGCGCTGCCGCTTGGTGAGCTTTTGCGGCGTCTCGATCTGGATCTGGATGTAGAGATCGCCCGTCTGGCTGGATCTCAACACCGGCATGCCCTTGCCCTTCAGGCGGAACTGCTTGCCGGGCTGCGTGCCTTCCGGCACCGTGACGCGGGATTTCGTTCCGTCGAGCGTCGCCACGTCGAACGTGCCTCCAAGGGCTGCCGTCGTCATGGAGATCGGCACGGCGCAATAAAGGTCCGCCCCGTCCCTTTGGAAGAACTGATGCGGCTTCACCGACAGGAAGATGTAGAGGTCCCCCGCGGGACCGCCGCGCGTGCCGGCTTCCCCTTCGCCCTGCAGGCGGATGCGGGTGCCGTCTTCGATGCCGGCCGGGATGTTGACCGACAGCGAACGTTCTTCCGTGACGCGGCCCTGGCCGTGGCACTTGGTGCAGGGATCGGTGATCGTCTGGCCGCGGCCGTGGCAGGTCGGGCAGGTGCGTTCGACCGAGAAGAAGCCCTGGCTTGCGCGCACCCGACCCGAGCCCTGGCAGGTGGGGCAGGTCTTCGGCTGCGTGCCGGGTTTGGCGCCCGAGCCGGAACAGACGTCGCAGGTGATCGAGGTCGGAACCCTGATCTGCGCCGTCTTGCCGGTAAAGGCTTCTTCCAGCGAAATTTCCATATTGTAGCGAAGGTCGGCGCCGCGCTCGCGACCGCCGGCCGAGCGCCGGGCACGCCCGCCGCCCATCATCTCGCCGAAGATGTCTTCGAAGATATCGGAGAAGCCGCCGGCCGAGGAGAAGCCGGCCCCGCCGCCGCCGAAGCCGCCGCCCATTCCGCCCTGCTCGAAGGCGGCATGGCCGAATCGGTCGTAGGCCGCGCGCTTCTGGGGATCCTTCAAGGTCTCGTAGGCCTCGTTGATCTCCTTGAACTTCTTTTCGGCCTCGGCATCATCCGGGTTCTTGTCCGGGTGATACTTCATGGCAAGCTTACGGAAGGCGCTCTTCAGTTCCTTCTCGTCAGCCGTTCTGCCGACACCTAGCGTTTCATAAAAGTCTGCTTTTGCCATGGAGGTAACCGGCTCCGGAAAGGATTCCGGCTGCACGAAGGCAGCCGGATACACTGTCAACTATGGTCGAGGTCTTGCCATCAGGCAACCGGCTATCAGGCGGACTTCTTGTCGTCCTTCACTTCCTCGTAGTCGGCATCGACGACGTCGTCGTCCTTGCCGCCTTCGGAGGAAGCGCCTTCCGCCTGCTGAGCCTCATAGATGGCCTGACCAAGTTTCATGGACACTTCCATCAGGGTCTGCGTCTTCGCCTGGATGTCGTCTGCATCCGGCTCGGAAGCCTCGACGGCAGTCTTCAGGGCAGCGATGGCGTCCTCGATGGCCTTGCGGTCGGTTTCGGAGACCTTGTCGCCGTATTCCGAAAGCGACTTTTCGGTCGAATGGATCAGGCTCTCGGCCTGATTCTTGGCTTCGACCGCGGCGCGGCGCTTCTTGTCGGCTTCGGCGTTCGCTTCGGCGTCCTTGACCATCTTCTCGATCTCGGCGTCGGAGAGACCGCCGGAGGCCTGGATGCGGATCTGCTGCTCCTTGCCGGTGCCCTTGTCCTTGGCGGAAACCTGCACGATGCCGTTGGCGTCGATGTCGAAGGTGACTTCGATCTGCGGCATGCCGCGCGGAGCCGGCGGAAGACCGACGAGGTCGAACTGGCCGAGCAGCTTGTTGTCGGCGGCCATTTCACGCTCGCCCTGCGACACGCGGATCGTCACGGCCTGCTGGTTGTCCTCGGCGGTCGAGAAGACCTGGGACTTCTTGGTCGGGATCGTCGTATTGCGGTCGATCAGGCGGGTGAAGACGCCTCCAAGCGTTTCAATTCCGAGAGACAGCGGGGTCACGTCGAGGAGCAGAACGTCCTTGACTTCGCCCTGCAGAACGCCGGCCTGGATCGCGGCGCCCATGGCGACCACTTCATCCGGGTTGACGCCCTTGTGCGGCTCCTTGCCGAACAGCTGCTTGACGACTTCCTGCACCTTCGGCATGCGGCTCATGCCGCCGACGAGAACCACTTCGTCGATCTCGGCGGCGGTGACGCCGGCATCCTTGAGCGCTGCCTTGCACGGAGCAACGGTCCGCTGGATGAGGTCGTCGACCAGGCTTTCGAACTTGGCGCGGGTGAGCTTCATCGTCAGGTGCTTCGGACCGGAAGCGTCGGCCGTGATGAACGGCAGGTTGATTTCGGTCTGCTGCGAGGACGAGAGCTCGATCTTGGCCTTTTCGGCAGCTTCCTTGAGGCGCTGCAGGGCAAGCTTGTCGTTCTTGAGATCGATGCCGTTGTCCTTCTTGAACTCGGCTGCGAGATATTCGACGAGGCGCATGTCGAAGTCTTCACCACCGAGGAAGGTGTCGCCGTTGGTGGACTTCACTTCGAAGACGCCGTCGCCGATTTCCAGCACGGAAATATCGAAGGTGCCGCCGCCAAGGTCGTAGACGGCGATCGTCTTGCCGTCCTTCTTGTCGAGGCCATAGGCGAGAGCAGCCGCGGTCGGCTCGTTGATGATGCGCAGAACGTCGAGACCGGCGATCTTGCCGGCATCCTTGGTGGCCTGGCGCTGGGCGTCGTTGAAGTAGGCCGGAACGGTGATGACGGCCTTTTCGACCTTCTCGCCGAGATAGGATTCGGCGGTTTCCTTCATCTTCTGAAGAACCATCGCGGAAATCTGCGACGGAGAATACTTCTTGCTCTGGGCTTCGACCCAGGCGTCACCATTGTCGCCCTTGACGATATGATAAGGAACCAGGCCCTTGTCCTTTTCGACGGTCGGGTCTTCGTAGCGGCGGCCGATCAGGCGCTTGACAGCGAAAAGCGTGTTCGTCGGGTTGGTGACTGCCTGGCGCTTTGCCGGCTGGCCGACGAGGCGCTCGCCATCATCGGTGAATGCGACCATGGAGGGCGTGGTGCGTGCGCCTTCAGCGTTTTCGATCACCTTCGCATCCTTGCCGTCCATGATGGCGACGCAGGAATTGGTGGTGCCGAGGTCGATGCCAATTACTTTTGCCATTTCTTCTCTCTCCTTTAAGCGAACCGTCGGAACCCCGTTCAGGCATTCCCTTGACAGTTCCTCGACTGGGATGGTCTTTCAGATTTCGCAGCACCAGCTGCGGTCATGCCGCGTATATAAGGACGGGTTTTTCCGACTGCAAGGCGAGAAATCGCCTGTATCTCAGCAAATATAAGACTTTGCTCCATCCTTTTGCGAGCGCGCTTCACTGGCCCATGAGGATGTCGAAGAGCGTCGTCTGTCGCGGCTGGCCGGTGGAGCCTGTGGCGCCGACCTCACCGGGTGGAACGGGGCCGCCGCCGACTTCCCCGGGTGGAACGGCAGCGGGCGCGTCATAGGGGCCGCGATACTGACGGTAGTCGCGCCCCGGCACATCGGCAGGCGGCACGAGATTGCCATAGGTGGGGTCGTTGTAGGGGGTGCGCTCGACGGAGGCGGAGTCCTGGGCGGGAGGCCTTGGCGCCGGCGGATAATCGGGAGGAAGTTCCTCCTGCGCACGGCGGGCGGATCCGGGAAGGATGCCGGAAATAATGTCTCCGATCGTCGTCGGCTCGGACGCCGGCTGGGCTGCGGGAGGCGGCAGGACAAGCCCGCGGCCGGTGCCGAAGAGCGGCGTCGGCGTATAACCCTTCATCGCCGCCGTCATGTATTCCTTCCAGGCCCTGGCCGGCAAGCCGCCGCCCGTCACCTTCTTCATGTATGCGCCGTCATCGTTGCCGAACCAAACGCCCGTCGTCATGATGCTGGTATAGCCGACGAAAAGCGCGTCACGGAACGATTGGGTCGTGCCGGTCTTGGCGGCGGCCTGCCATCCGTCCAGCCGCGCTGCTCTGCCGGTGCCCTCGTTGATGACGCGATTCATCATGCTGTTCATCGTTGCCGCCACGGGTTCGCTCAAGACGCGCGGCGGATTGGTGTAATCGGCCTCGTACAAAACCTTTCCGTCGGTATCGAGAATGCGTTTGACGATATGCGGGGTCGCCTTGTAGCCGCCGTTCATGAAGGAGGCGTAAGCCGAGGTGAGCTCGACCAGCGACACTTCCGATGTGCCGAGCGCGATCGAGGCATTGGCCTGCAGGTCGGAATCGATCCCCAGCCGATGTGCGAGGCTCACCACGTTCTCCGGTCCGACTTCCATGACGAGCTGCGCGGCAATCGTATTGAGCGACTGCGCAAGCGCCGACGCCAGCGTGACATCACCGCGATATTTCTCGTCGAAGTTCTCAGGCGTCCATTTGCCAATCTTCACCGGCGCGTCGTTACGGATGGAATCCGGCCGGGCGCCTGCCTCCAGTGCCGCGGCATAGACAAAGGGCTTGAAGGCCGAGCCCGGCTGGCGCTTCGCCTTGACCGCGCGGTTGAACTGGCTTTCCGCATAATCCCGGCCGCCGACCAGCGCGCGGATCGCGCCCGTCGCATCGACGGAAACGAGGGCCGCCTGCGATGCGTTGAGCTTGCCGCCTTCCTTCTTCAGGACATCGTTCAATGCCTTCTCGGCGGCTTCTTCAAGCCTGAGGTCGACCGTGGTCTCCACGACAATGTCGACCTTCGGTTCACCGATCAGGCCCTTCACTTCGTCGACGACCATGTCGGCTGCATAGTGCTGCGCGCCGGACCAGTAGCTTTTCGCCTTGGCCGGCGGTTGCGACATGGCGGTTTTGAGGTCGCTGTCGGTGATATACCCTTCTTCGCGCATGGCGCCGAGCACGACCTGGGCACGGGCTTCCGCTGCCTGCGGATCGCGGGCAGGCGACAGGCGGGAAGGCGCTTTGAGAAGGCCGGCGAGCGTCGCGGCTTCGCCGAGATTCACGTCGCGGGCGGATTTGTTGAAATAGCGCCGGGAGGCTGCTTCCACGCCGTAGGCATTCGAACCGAAGAAGACGCGGTTCAGATACATGGCAAGAATCTGGTCCTTGCTGAACTTGTGCTCCAGCCAGAACGAGAGCAGCACTTCCTGTATCTTGCGCTCGAAAGTGCGCTCCGGCGACAGGAAAAGGTTTTTGGCGAGCTGCTGGGTGATGGTCGAACCGCCCTGGATCGGCTGGCCCGTCAGGTTGTTGACAAGCGCTCGCGCAAGGCCGAACGGATCGACGCCGAAATGCGAATAAAAGCGCCTGTCCTCAATGGCGATTACCGCCTGCGGCAGGTAGGGCGACATTTCCTCGAGCGCCAGCGCCTCGCCGCCGGTCGAACCGCGGTTGGCGATGACGGAGCCGTCGATCGCCGTGATCTTCATGTTCGGTGGACGGTCCGGGATCGACCATGTGCTGGCGGCCGGCATCTGTGCCCCATAATAAAGGACAAGGCCGCCGACGCCTATGCCGCCCCAGATCGCAAGTACGATGCACCAGTAGACGAGGGAACGCAGTGGGCCGAAGAAGCCGCCGCCTCCCCGACGTTGAGACGCCTTCCTGCGGGAGGGGCGAGGACGTTCCGGGCGCTCGGCGCGGTCGTCTTCTCTTTCCGCTTTCGGCGGACGTCTGACAGGCCGTCCCGTGCCCACCATGCGCTCGTCCGCGTCGAGACGGATATCGTCACGCGCCCGCGGGCCCTCGAAGGACGGTTCAACGCGCCTGTCTGATCTGCCTCTGGCTGCCATGATGAGCCGGCGTACCCCCGTTACTCGCCTGTCAAAACAGGCCGTTACTCGATTGTCCGATCGCCCGGGCCTTCGCTGGACTCTAAATGCGGCGATTTAAGGAGGGGTAAAGGAAGGTTCTTTCACCACTCCAGCCATGAGAAGCTTGACATCGGTTCCGATTTATGAGAACAAAAAGAGAACAAAGGAGTTGCCGCAAAGGAAATCAAGGATGACCAGAGCCGAACAGGTGATTGAGCGCGCCATGGCCGCCGTTGCGGCATCCCGGGCAATCCGCGAGGCGGAGGCGGAGCGTCGGCGCGAGATATTCCAGAAGATTCAGGTCGCCAGCCAGCGTAAACCGAATATTCCGAAAGGTATCCAGCTTCCACTGGACCTGCATTGAGGCATCCGGGAGTTGTTTCCGGGTGGAGGTTCGGAGTTTTACTTCCCTCACCTTAAAAAAGCCGCTTCTGTATGGAAGATGCGGGCAGGGTCCGTGTTGTGATGGACTCCGCCCTGGAGGAGGGGAGGAAATGTACAAGATCGTCGAGGCGGTCGTCCGCAAAGGGGACGAGTTTGTTCCCGTTGGGCTTGTCAGTATCAAGCAGGCTCTTGAGATGCCCGAAAAGCCACCGTTTGAATTCAGCCATCCGGCTTATGAAGCCGGAAAGACGAATATATTCGTGAACCGCGAAACTCTTTCGAAATTGATGTAATTGGCCCGGCGTGAGCGACGGAGCAGGGAAAACGGCAGGATAATGGCACTCGAAGACGAAAATTCGTGATTTCGGGTTCATTGCATTGCGGGGTAACCTGCTCTCGCAATCACAGCGAAAGGAGAGTGACATGAAGACATTTCTCGTAATCGCCGCAGTGCTTGGTCTGTCGTCATCCGCAGCCCTTGCGGAATGCCCCAACCATAATGTGACGGCCTCCGCGAAGGTGGACAGGGAGGTTACCACGGCGAGCATCGCAATTCCGGCAACGGGCGCGCGCAATGAGCAGGCTGCGGTGCTGAAGCGCCGGCAGGCCGAAGGACAGAAGACCGAAGCCACCGAATAGTCGCCGCCCGCGCCGGCCCCCCCGCACGGCGCGGGTTCATCGTGCTTGCGGGAGAAACCGGCCGTCCCGCCCGGGTGCCGTCTCCAAAAGGAGATGGCCATGGGCAGAAAATCCTCGCGATGCCGGCTTGACGCAAGCAGGGCCGCAGAGCATGCCGCGCGCAAAAGTGTGCAGCGGTTTGCGATAACGATAGGCGGAAAACGGGGAGCTGAAGCGGGTCAAGCGAATCTGGAAGATCGCGGCGTGCTCTAGGTAGAAATCCCTACGCGTCTACCCTAATAATCTACCCCTCTTTAATTGTCGTTGCCAATTTATTAGGAAAGTCTCACGTTAGGCGGCCTTCGGTCGGAGACCTTGTCGCTCCTCGGGTGGCGGCAAGTTCGACGCAAGTCTGTCGCAAAAAGCCGCCGATGATCGTCTCCGGTTTTCTTGCGAAACAGGCCGAAGGGATATGTTTGCCGATCGGACGAGATGTAGCGAGGTCCTATGTCTGCACATTCGATGTCTACACAAATGATCCGCAAGCCTGTCAATCCGGATCAGCTCAACCTGCTGCAGCAGGTTTTTGACCAGGCCTGCGCTGAGCACCGGATCGACAAGACCAGCCCCGACGCCGAAGCGCTCGCGCTGATCCTCGTGAACTCCCTGCAAAAAGGCTCGGATGACAAGGAAAAGCTGGCGGCATTAGCCGAGGCCCTGGCCAAAAGCCGGTAGGCTCTTTTCCTGAAAAGAGGAACCTATCCGGCCTTCCGCAGTTGACCGATCTCTCGATCAACCCACAAGGAGGCCGGTATGGCAGAGCCAGTCAGAAATAGGTCGTCTTTCGACCACGAGCCCAGCGAAGACTTCGGCAACGAGATTGCAACCCTGCGCTCCGAGATCGCCAGCCTGCGCGAGCTTTTCGCTGAAAAGACCGGCATGGCCTACGGCAAGATCGCAGAACGTGCCAGCGGTGCGGCAAGTTACGTCCAGCACGAGGCCTCTTCGGTCGCAGGCACGATCAGGGAACATCCTGCCGCCACGACCACCCTCTTTACTCTGATCGGCGCGATCGGCTTTGCGATCGGTTATGTCGTCGCGACCGCCGCGGCCGACAGCAAACAGGCGTGGTACCGTCGTTATATCAACGACCGCTTCTAGCAAAAGAGGAAGTCGTTTCCGGATGGCAGGTGCGGAAAGACCGGAAACTGAAAGCGTGGCCCGTGACGCGGCGCGCTTTCAGGAGGTTGCTTCGCCGTTCGATGCCGGGTCCTGGCTGACATCGACCCAGATTGCTCCGGTCAGGTCCGCCATTCGGTCCGGGCTGATACAGACGGCGGCGTTGATCGCGCCCGCCGCCGGCACGACTTCGGAAAATTTTCGGAGCGAGACGTCGCAATAGACCGGCACCGGCGTTGCAAGTCCGAACGGGCAGACGCCGCCGACCGGATGGCTGGTGATCGCCATGACCTCTTCGCTGCCGAGCATCCGCGGCTTTGCGCCGAAACGATCCCGGAATTTCCGGTTGTCGAGCCGGCTTGTGCCTGACATGACGACAAGCGCCGTCGATTCGCCCGCGCGCACGCAGATCGTCTTGGCGATCTGTTCAGGTGCCACGCCATGGGCTTCGGCAGCAAGCGCCACCGTGGCGGAACTTTCCTCGGTGACGATGACTTCGATATCGGGAGCGCGGGTGGCGAAGAAGGCGCGGACGGATTCGAGACTCATGAGCGAAACATGGCCCAGGAAAAGGCGTATCGCAAGCAAGGAAGAAAGCTATGCAATTCTTGCATTGCTGCGGTGCAAAATTTTGGCTGTTTTTTGAGCTTCAATCCTGTATAACCAAATCATCGACGGGCGCACTCCTCCTCCCAAGCGCCCACGATGGGACCAGCAACACCTCCTCCTCCCGGTTGTTGGTCAGTTTCAGAAGCCCGGCGCACCTCCTCCCGCGCCGGGCTTTCTGCTTTTGGCGAAGCTGACGGCTTGTTATTTCAAGACATCTGCAAGTGTCAGCCGGCCTTGACGCGTGCCGCTGCGGGCACTAAATCCTCGACTATCGATATTTGTTTGATAGCCAGCACTTGGCTCATTTGCCTCGCCTGCGACGATCTCTCCTTCAAATACGAAACTTTCAACGTTCCTATGCGCCTAGGCGCGGAATAGTCGGTCATTTGCAAGAGAAAGGCATCGTTATGGCGACCGGTACTGTAAAGTGGTTCAACGCAACCAAGGGCTATGGCTTCATTCAGCCGGACGACGGTTCGCAGGACGTCTTCGTTCATATCTCCGCTGTGGAGCGCGCTGGCCTCGGTCAGCTCAAGGACGGGCAGAAGCTCTCCTACGAACTCGTCAGCGACAAGCGTTCGGGCAAGGTTTCGGCGGATCGCCTCCAGGCGGCCTGATCAGCGCGACAACCGACGCTTTTCGAAAGGCCGGCTTGTCCGGCCTTTTTTGATGTTTCCAGTTCGTCTCTTGCAGAAGCTGATGATCATCCCCATCTGTTGCTCAACAGCATTTCCGACGCACCGCATGGTCGGGGCTTGAGAAGGCCTGGCGATGATGTGTGTAACGGCAAATACGGGCGACCGTGCCGTCTCTAAAATGGTTTTCATGTCCGCGTTAACGGAATGTTTTCCATTTGGCGAGACGATGACCGCTGGAGCCGGAGTGATCTTACTGAAGATCGCAAGCGGCCGCGTCGGAAATGCTTGCCCCCATTTCGAGTGACCACGGATGTACTGGCACCGGTGAATGGGGTGGAAAGGTCGGGCTCGCCCGGCCTTTTTGTTTTTCAGACCCTGCCGCTTCCGCGGCAGGGTCTTTTCATGTCTTCGGAGTTACTTCGCAAGCGCTTCGATGATGCGCGCCCAGGAGCGGATGCCCTTGTGGAAGGACTTCAGGTCGTATTTCTCGTTCGGCGAATGAATTCGGTCGTCGCTGAGGCCGAAGCCGACGAGCAGCGACTCCATGCCGAGCATCTTCTGGAAATCTCCGACGATCGGGATCGAGCCGCCGACGCCGACGACGAGCGCCGGCTTCGGCCATTCTTCCGTAAGGGCGGTTTTGGCCTTGGTCAGCACAGGAGAATCATAGGCGAGCTGGATTGCCGGCGAACCGCCATGTTTCAGGAATTCCACCGAGCAATCGGCCGGGATCTTCGAGCGCACATAAGCGCGGAAGCTCTCGCGGATCTTTTCCGGGTCCTGTCCACTGACGAGGCGGCAGGAGACCTTTGCCGATGCCTTCGAGGCGATGACGGTCTTGAACCCCTGACCCTCGTAGCCCCCGCTGATGCCGTTGATCTCGCAGGTCGGCCGCGCCCAGAGGAGCTCGAGCAGCGAACGACCCTTTTCGCCGGCGAGTTCGGAAAGACCGACTTCGCCGAGGAAATCGCTGCGGCTGTTGCCCAGCGCTTCCCATGACGACTTGATGTTGGAGGGAGTTTCTTCGACGCCGTCGTAGAAGCCTTCGAGCGTCACGCGACCGGTTTCGTCATGGAGGCCGCCGAGGATCTTCGAGAGAATCTGGATGGGGTTGGCTGCTGCACCGCCATACATACCGGAATGCAGGTCGCGATTGGCGGCGGTGATGATGACTTCCTCGCCGACCAGGCCGCGCAGTGAGGCTGTAATTGCCGGTGTATCCGCGTCCCACATACCGGTATCACAGACGAGCGCGTAGTCGGCCTTCAGCTCGTCGGCATGAGCTTCGAGGAAAGGCTTCAATGAGGGCGAGCCCGATTCTTCTTCCCCTTCGAAAAGCACGGTAACCCGCACCGGCAGGTTGCCGTGCACGTCCTTGTAGGCGCGGCAGGCCTCCACGAAGGTCAGGAGCTGGCCTTTGTCATCGGAAACGCCGCGACCGGTGACGATCTTGCGGCCGTTGCCGAGGTCCTTGACCTTAGGGTCGAAGGGGTCGTCTTCCCACAGCTCGATCGGGTCGACCGGCTGCACGTCGTAATGGCCGTAGAAGAGCACGTGCGGCGCATCGGTCCTCGCGCCGGGATGATGGCCGACGACCATGGGATGACCGCTCGTATCGCGCACAGAGGCTTCGAAACCGATATTTTCAAGCTCCGCCACCAGCCATTCGGCCGCCTTGCGGCAATCGTCCTTGAAAGCGGGATCGGTGGAGATCGACCGGATGCGGACAAGGCCGAACAGGCGTTGGAGGCTGGCTGTAAGGTTCTGGTCGGCGCGGTCGAGAACGGAGGAAAGATCAGTCATGAAGAGATCCTGTCTTTGAAATGCGAGACCCTGAAGCCTCTCGGAAGCGGGTCTCTTGGAAAAACGTGTCAATCGTTACGGCGTCCGACTGTGTTAGCAAGCCTCCGCGGGTCGGCACAATGGCAAAGAGGAAAACTGCGGCCGCAGATGGGAGGCCTGCCGGGAGAGGCTAAAGTTTCCGCGCGTTCTCGACGATCATTCGCATGTACTCGATCATCAACTCCCGTTCGAAGCGCTTGAAGCCCGAAAAAAGGGCGGCATCCGCTTCGGCTGCGGCTTCCACGGCCTGGACCTCGAGATCGCGGCCAAGCTGGGTGAGTGTGATGATCTGCGCCCGGCGGTCACCGGGGTGGGGCGCGCGCTGGATGAGCCTATCCCGTTCCATCCGCGAAAGCGTATTCGCAAGCGTCGCCTGCTCCACGTCCAGCCTGTCAAGGAGTTGCTTCTGGGTAAGCCCGTCCTCCTGCCAGAGTTCGAGCAGGACGGGGAATTGGCCCGGGGAGAACCCCAGTGCCATCGACCGGCTCTGCAGGGAGCGTGCAAAACCCTTGGCCAATTGACTGGCCAGATAGGTGGCAGAATGCCGACGGTCGAATGTCATGATCTAGGTCTCCATCCCCTCCCTTGATGCGCCCTTCGAGATGTGAATCCAGCAGATATATCGCACGCCATGCTTTCGCCAAGCCTGTGCGAAGACATGCAGGATGACAAGTTTTTCGTTCTCAGGAAAATGAAAAACCGCCATGGCCGGGAGGGGACAGCCATGGCGGTTCTGATGGAGGGGCAAAGACCCGGAGAGGGGGATAGGTCTTTGCCCGGTCTGGTGCGGCGGGGGACAGGCCGGCTGCCAGACTGCGGCGTGATCAATCGCCGGTACACATGAGATGTGAGGCTGAATGCGGCTTTTCAAGGGAACCGTCTATTACAAATCAGTAACGTTCGGGTGAGGATCGGAAGCCGGGCGACAGGCGAAGTTTTCATGGACGGATGAAATGCCTCACGCTATTCCTTTGGCCCATGAAAAAAGGCGATCATCTTTTCCTTGTCGACGGTTCCGGCTTCATCTTCCGTGCGTTCCACGCGTTGCCGCCGCTCACTCGTAAATCCGACGGCCTGCCGGTCGGCGCCGTCTCCGGCTTCTGCAACATGCTCTGGAAGCTGCTGACCGATGCGCGTGACACATCCGTCGGTGTGACGCCGACGCACTTCGCGGTCATCTTCGATTATTCAGCGAAGACCTTCCGCAAGGACATCTATGACGCTTATAAAGCCAACCGGCAGGCGCCGCCCGAAGAGCTCATCCCGCAATTCGGGCTGATTCGCGAGGCCACCCGCGCCTTCAACCTGCCTTGCATCGAGACGGAAGGTTTCGAGGCGGACGACATCATCGCCACCTACGCGCGTCAGGCCGAGGCGATCGGAGCCGACGTGACGGTCGTCTCCTCAGACAAGGACCTGATGCAGCTCGTGACGCCGATGGTCCACATGTATGACAGCATGAAGGACAAGCAGATCGGCATTCCGGACGTCATCGAGAAATGGGGTGTGCCGCCGGAAAAGATGATCGACCTCCAGGCCCTGGTCGGCGATTCGGTGGACAATGTGCCGGGTATTCCGGGCATCGGTCCGAAGACGGCTGCACAGCTTCTCGAGGAATTCGGTGATCTCGATACGCTGCTTGCCCGTGCCGGCGAGATCAAGCAGGTGAAGCGGCGGGAAAACATCGTTGCCAATGCCGACCAGGCGCGCTTGTCGCGCCAGCTCGTGTCACTCAGGACCGACGTGCCGCTCGACCTGGCCCTCGATGCGCTGGTGCTGGAGCCGCAGAACGGCCCGAAGCTGATCGCCTTCCTGAAGGCCATGGAGTTCACCACGCTGACCCGGCGCGTGGCGGCGGCCTGCGATTGCAATGCCGAGGAGATCGAACCGGCCGTCCTGAAGATCGAATGGGGAGAGAGGGCCCACGGACCGGATCTCGATGCCGGGGTTCCGGCGAAAGCGCCGATCGATACCGGCGAGGCCGCGGCCGAAGCGCCGGCGAGTCTCCCCAAGGCGGCCGTCGCAAAGGGTGTCGGGGGCGCAACGCCCGCCGAACTGGCGCAGGCCCGCATCGAGGCTTTTGCCAAGGCCAAGCTCGACCCGAGTTGCTATGTGACGGTCCGCGATGTCGAGGTGCTCGACGACTGGATCAGGGCGGCGCAGGAGACCGGCCTTGTCGGCTTCGATACGGAAACCACTTCCCTTGATCCGATGCAGGCGGAACTCGTCGGCTTCTCGCTGGCAATCGCCGACAATACCGATAATCCGACCGGCCTTGCCGTTCGTGCGGCCTATGTGCCGCTGATCCACAAGACGGGAGTGGGTGACCTGCTCGGCGGAGGACTTGCGGAGAACCAGATTCCGACATCCGAGGCGCTTGCCCGCCTGAAACCGCTGCTTGAAGATCCATCGGTCCTCAAAGTTGCCCAGAACCTGAAGTTCGATTATCTGGTGATGAAGCGCCACGGCATCACGGTCGAAAGCTACGACGACACGATGCTGATGTCCTATGTCCTGGAGGCCGGCAAGGCCAACCACGGCATGGACGCGCTTTCGGAACGCTGGCTGAACCACAAGCCGATTGCCTTCAAGGATGTCGCCGGCAGCGGCAAGTCGGGCGTGACTTTTGACTATGTCGACATCGACAAGGCGACAGCCTATGCGGCGGAAGATGCCGATGTGACGCTGCGCCTCTGGATGGTCTTGAAGCCGCAACTGGCTGCCATGGGTCTGACCACCGTCTACGAACGGCTGGAACGGCCGCTGGTCGAAGTCCTGGCGCGCATGGAAGAGCGCGGCATCACGATCGACCGGCAGATCCTCTCGCGCCTTTCCGGCGAGCTTGCCCAGAAGGCGGCTGCTTTCGAAGACGAAATCTATCAGCTCGCGGGCGAGAAGTTCACCATCGGCTCGCCGAAGCAACTCGGTGATATCCTGTTCGGCAAGATGGGCCTGCCGGGCGGAGCCAAGACCAAGACCGGCCAATGGTCGACATCGGCGAGCGTGTTGGAAGACCTTGCGGCTACAGGCCATGAACTGCCGCGCAAGATCGTCGACTGGCGGCAGCTCACCAAGCTGAAGTCCACCTATACGGATGCGCTGCCGGGCTATGTCCATCCCGAGACGAAACGGGTCCATACCTGTTATTCGCTGGCGTCCACCACGACCGGGCGCCTTTCGTCCTCCGAGCCGAACCTGCAGAACATCCCGGTACGCACGGCGGAAGGACGAAAAATCCGCACGGCGTTCATCTCGACGCCCGGCCACAAGCTCGTCTCGGCCGACTACAGCCAGATCGAGCTGCGCGTGCTCGCCCATGTCGCCGATATTCCGCAACTGCGGCAAGCCTTTTCGGACGGTATCGACATCCATGCCATGACCGCGTCCGAAATGTTCGGCGTGCCGGTGGAAGGCATGCCGAGCGAGGTTCGCCGCCGCGCCAAGGCGATCAATTTCGGCATCATCTATGGCATTTCCGCCTTCGGGCTTGCCAACCAGCTCGGCATCGAACGTTCGGAAGCGGGCGACTACATCAAGAAATATTTCGAGCGCTTCCCGGGCATCCGCGACTATATGGAGAGCACCAAGAGTTTTGCGCGAGAGAACGGCTATGTGGAGACGATCTTCGGCCGCAGAGCGCATTATCCGGAGATCAAGTCCTCCAATCCCTCCGTGCGGGCATTCAACGAACGGGCATCGATCAACGCTCCGATCCAGGGTTCGGCAGCGGATATCATCCGCCGCGCCATGGTGAAGATGGAGCCCGCGCTCGCGAAAGCGGGCCTGTCGGCGCGCATGCTCCTGCAGGTGCACGACGAATTGATCTTCGAAGTCGAGGATGAGGAGATTGAACGGACATTGCCGGTGATCATTTCGACCATGGAGCAGGCGGCCATGCCGGCGATTGCCATGAAAGTGCCGCTGAAGGTGGATGCGCGCGCGGCGAGCAATTGGGACGAGGCGCACTGAGACGATTGGGCTCAGTGCTCGCGCGGAGAATCCGGGTAGAGGGAGAGGAGTGCCGTCGAAAGCAGTTGGTCGGCATAGGAACGGGCGGAAAGCCGTGCGTCCGCTGTCATTCCCATTTCGTCGCACCTCTGGCGCACGGTCTCCAGCACCAGACTGGCAATGCCGCGGGCATGCCCGACATCGGCATCTTCAGACGTGTCCATGGCCAATGCCAGCGCGGTCATGGAGAGGATTTCGAGAACGACGACACGCGCCTCAAGGTCGGTTGCCGCTCCGGCACGTCGCTGTCCGTCAATCGGTTTGGTCTGATCCATGCTTTGCCCTTTCGCCCACGGGAAAGCAAATAGAGCCATGCGGAGGACTTTAAAGCATTGTTGGGAGGGTTTTCGCGAATTATCTTCCGAACGCAACACAACGATGGAGCGCCTCGACCATGGCCTTGCCTGCCATTTCGATCGAGCAGCTGTTATCGACCGTCATGACCTCATAATCGCCTTCGACCGAAAGCGAGCTACGCTCAAGCCGGCGAAGGATTTCTTCCCGCGTCTCCCGGCCACGTCCCTCCAGACGGGCGGCAAGCACATCGAGGTTCGCTGTCACGTTGATCACGATGAGCCGTGAATATGCCGCCTTGAAACGGCCGAGGGCGGAGCGGGAACCATTGGCAACGACGAGCCATCCCTGGTCGACTGCCTCCTTCGTCTCGACGGGGATGCCGTAGCGTAAGCCATGCGCACCCCAGGACACGGCAAAACGGCCGGCCTTTTCAAGCGCTTCGAATTCGGCTTCCGACACGCTGTCATGGTCCTCGCCGCCGGCGGCTGCATCGCGGGTGATGACCCGCCGCACGAAGATGACTTCGTCGCGCCCCTCGAAGAACCGGGCGGCATAGGCCATCAACGTGTCCTTGCCGGCGCCGCTCGGACCGACGACGGCGACCATGCAGCCACGTGAGACCGGTTCGGCCCCTGTCGGCCTCGCGTCCATCAGGCTACCCGCCGTCCTTCCCGCCAGACCGCTCGGGCGACCGGAACACCCTCCATGCGGTGGACGCGCACGACATCGGCGCGCAGCCCGGTCGCGATCCGGCCGCGATCATCGAGGCCGACGGTGCGGGCCGGCGTCGCGGTCACCATCGCAAGCGCCTTCGGCAGGGAAATGCCTCCCACTTCGTCAGCCAGCACGAAGGGTGCGTGCAGCAGGCTGAGCGGCACGTAATCGGAGGAAAGCACGTCGAGCACGCCCCGTTCGGCGAGATCGCGGGCAGCGATATTGCCGGAGTGGGACTTGCCGCGCACGATGTTCGGGGCGCCCATCAGCACGCTCATGCCGGCCTCGTGCGATGCCTTGGCCGCATCGAAGCTGGTCGGGAATTCAGCGAGCCTGACGCCGTTTTCGATCGCCTCGTCCACATGGGTGAGCGTTGCATCGTCATGGCTTGCGACCGTGATGCCGCGCTCGGCGCAGACTTTGGAGATGGCGCTACGGTGCGGCCCCGAATTGCGGGCCGACTCCCCCTGGCGCTTGGCCACGAAGGCGGCAAAGGCCTCGTCGCTGAGACCCCGCTTCGTCTGGTAATAGAGGGTATACTGGTCCATCGTCTGGAATTGCCGCTGGCCCGGCGCATGATCCATCAGCGAAACAAGCCGGACATGCGGATCGTTCTCGAAATCGACAAAATGCTCCATGCAGTTGTCGGCCGAGACCTCGCAGCGCAGGTGGATGAAGTGTTCCGAACGCAGCCGGCCTTGCCGGCCGGCAGCCTGGATGGCATCGGCCATTTCGCGCATCTCGCCCCTGACAAAGCCGCCGTCTTCATCCGCGCCCATGCGCAGGCAGTCGAAAACGGTGGTGATGCCGGAGGTCGCGACCTGAGCGTCATGCGCCTGGATTGCGGCCGTCGTGTTCCAGCGCACGCCCGGACGGGGCGAATAGTGCTGTTCCAGATGGTCGGTATGCAGCTCGACAAGGCCGGGGATCAGGTAATCGCCCTCGAAATCCTCGCCGACCCGGACACTGCCTTCGGAAATGTCTGCGATCCTGCCGTCACGGATCTGGATGGTGCCGTGCATCGTGCCGTCCTCCAGCACGATACAGGCATTGGTGAGAACGAGTTCGGCGGTCATGATGCGATCTTTCTATTCTCGGAAACGGGTGCGAGCGGAAGCCAGCGATGGACGGTGAAGGGCGCGCCCCTCTCGGTCTCGATGAAGAGCGCAAGCCCGTCGATCGTGAGCGGCGCGTTTGCAAACTCGGAAAAGCGGCGGTCCAGCTCTTCCCGCATGGCCGGTGCATATTCGGGCGGCACCTGACCGGTCAGCGTCATGTGGAAGCGGAATTCGTCCATGACGTAAGGATAACCCCAGCGGTCGAGGTTGGCGCGGTGCGTGGCGCTCATGGTCTCCGGTTTGCGCCGCGCGATATCCGCATCCGAAAGCGGAGCGCGGAAAGATTCGAATTCCTCGACGACACGGGCGGCGAAATGCTGGAGATCGGGATAGACCGTGTCGGGAACGAGCGCGAAGAAACGCCCGAGCTGCCCGACGATGACGTTCGGAATGTCGAATGCCGGAGTGTCTGCGGCGAAGCGCTCGACGGCGGCGACCAGTTGCGCCTCGGTCTGGTCCGGATGCAGCTCGAACGGCGCCTTGAGCGTCGCATGGAAGCCGTAGCGGCGCGGATCGGCGGTCAGCTCATGGATAGTGTCCCTGGCCAAACCGTCCGCCTCCGGCGTCGGGAACGTCTCGCCGGTAAAGGCGTCGCGGCCGAGCCACTGCGTCGCCGCTTTCGTCAGCGGATTGGTTTCGGCGGGCGAAAAGTAAAGAGCATAGCGCAAGACAGGATTCCGGAATCAGAAGAAGCCGGCGGAAGACTACCCCGCCGCCTCACGTCAAAACAGGACCTCCGGCTAAAAGATTTCCATGACAGAATGATGATGCCGGCTGTTCAATGGTTCGTTTTACCGATGAGCCGGGAGCGCAGGGCATTCGAAATATTGTCGAACAGGAAGACGACGATCAGGATCAGCACCACCATATAGGCGACGTTCTCCCAGTCGGAATTGGTGCGCATCGCCTCCCAGAGCTTGAGGCCGATGCCGCCGGCTCCGACCGCGCCGATGACGGTGGCGGACCGGATATTGGACTCCCAGAAATAGAGCGCCTGCGACATGAAGACCGGCATGACCTGCGGCACGACGCCGAAGCGCTGCACGGCGGACGGCGGCGCCCCGACGGAGCGCACGCCCTCGCGTTGCTTGTCATCGATATTCTCCAGCGCTTCCGAATAGAGTTTGCCGAACGTGCCCGTATCGGTGAAGAAGATCGCCGAGATGCCGGCAAGCGGCCCGGGACCGAAGGCGCGGGTAAAGAACAGCGCCCAGATCAGCATGTCCACCGAGCGCAGGAAGTCGAAGAAGCGCTTGGTGATCTGGTTCACCGGCCGGTTGCGCAGGATGTTACGGGCGGCGATGAACGACAGCGGAAAGGCGAGCATCGTGGCGAACAGCGTGCCGATGAAAGCCATGACGACCGTCTGCAAAAGCTTGGTCCACACGTCCAGGTGCTGCCAGGACGGATTGTAGAGGATGTCGTTCCAGGCGAGCGACAGGTTGCTGCGCGACGGATCGAGCCGTTCGCCGGAGATGACGAGGCCCGCCACCTCGCCGGCGGATTTCCCGAAGAAGACGGAATTGGTGTCGAAGAAGAAGTTCTCCCAGCCGAGGAACCGCTTGCGCACGCGCACCCGCTCCGCGGATATTTCCGCCCAGCCGGAGAAGCCGAAATAGGCGACCACGCGAGCGCCCGGAGACCGTTGCTCGGCCCATTCGGGCAGGGGGCCGTCCGCGCGCACCTCGCCGGACGTGCGGTCGAGAATGAGGGTGACGGTTTCCGTGCCGCGTGTGAGAACGACCTCGTCCGGTTTCACGTCGATCGTGCGCGATGTCCCCAGTGTGACGAACGCATGCGTCACGATCTCTTCCTTGCGTGTCTGGCTGGCGGTCGCCGCTTGCGGGGCGGCCTGCCCCGGCTTCTGTGCCTGCGCCATGAAGCTGAAGCTGGATGAGGGGGCCGCGGACTGGGTGGAGGGTGCCGCCGGAGCCTCGATCGTGCGGGTTACCGTTTCGCGCGTGGCCTCGAGCCAGTCAGGGTTCGGATTGGGGCCAATCGGGTCGAAACGGGGATAGCTGATCCGCATGGCGCCGTCCGCGTCGATCTCGATATCCGGGCGGATTTCGTAGGAAATCCAGTCGGCCAGATAGCTGCCGGCAATCCCCCAGTTGGCATCGTTGATGACCTTGCCGACCGCGAAGAACCACCAGGAGAAAACCAGATAGACGGCAAACGAGAACACGATGATGGGAATGTGAAACCGTTGCCACAGGGTGCGCCTGAATATCTCGGGGTGGCGCTTCGCCAGCATTTCCATCTCGGCGGTATTGAGAAGAGTCATGGTGGCACCCGGTCAGATCACGTGGAAGGCCTGCTCGCCGACCAGTCTGCGGCGGAGCCAGGCGGAAAACTGGTCGACGGCGATGATCGTCAGAAGCAGCAGGAGGATGATCGCGAGCGTCTTCGCCTCGTGACCGCGTCCGATCGACAGGCGGAGTTGTTCGCCGATGCCGCCGCCGCCGACGGCGCCGATGATGGTCGAGGCCCGGACGTTGATCTCCAGGCGCAGCAGGAAGTAGCTCATGAAATTCGGCATGACCTGCGGCACCATGCCGAACCAGGCCCGCTCCACCCAGTTCGCGCCCACGGCCTTCAGGCCTTCCTCCGGCTTCATGTCGGCGTTTTCGATCACTTCGAAGAACAGCTTGCCAAGCGCACCGATGGTGTGGATCGCAACAGCGATCACCGCCGGCAGCGGCCCGAGAGACAGGATCGCCAGGAAGAAGCCGGCGAGCACCACTTCCGGGAAGGCGCGCAGGATTTCCATGAACCGGCGTGCCGTACCGCGTATCCAGACATTGGTGGTCATGTTGCGGGCGGCGAGAAATGACAGGAGAAATCCGAAAACCAGCCCGATCAGCGTGGCCAGAAGCGCGATGTTGAGCGTTTCCGCCATCTTGTAGAAATATTCGGGTATGTAGATGCTGCCGGTCACATATTGGCGGCCCTCCACATAGTCGTATTTCATGCTGCCGTCGTAATAGGGCGATGGAAGGTCGAATAGCGCCCGCCAGATTTCCATCCCGTCCCGCGGTACGAGCTCGCCGACGAAGTCGAAGAAATGCGGCAGCCGGTCGAAGAACTTGCCGGCATTGGTCTCGTTGGCGAACCACAGCGAGCCTGAAACCGTGATCAGCAGGATGACTGCGGTCAGCACGGTATAGAGGCGGCGCTGGCCCGCAAGCTGCTGCCAGTGGCGCTCGACCATCAGCCCGTTGTCGGTCAATCGCGGCTGCGATACGGAAGTCGGCATATGCTTTCCCTGATCCCGGCAGGCAAGATAAGGCCGTCGAGCGGATATCCGTTCGACGGCCGCTTCATCGGGCTTTATCAGCCGCCGATCGTTGCCTTGCGGGCGTCGACGATAGGCTTGTAGAAGTCGGCATTCACTTCGGCGAAGCCGGTAAAGTCACCGCCCTGAACGGCGGAGAAGCAGGCCGGATCGGCCTTCGGCAAATCCATCATGAACTGCTTGAACTTGGCCTTCATGTCGGTGTTCATCGACGTGCGGACGACGACCGGGCCGTTCGGGATGAGCGGCGATTTCCAGAGCTCGACGAGGTCGTCCATGTTGAGGATGCCCTTGTCGACCATCTTGCGCAGGTTGCCGGACGAATAGCCGTCCTTGAATTCGCCGACGCCCGAGCCCCAGGTCGTGCCGGCAGCAAACGTGCCCTTGACGACTTCGAGAACGAGGTTCTCGTGACCGCCGCCAAAGCCGGTTTCGCTGAAATATTCCTTGACCGGTGCGCCGATGGCTTCCGGAAGGGTAACGGTCGGGATGAGGAAGCCGGACGTGGAGTCCGGATCGGCAAAGCCGAGCTTCTTGCCCTTCATGTCGGAGAGCTTGGTCATGCCCGAATCCTTCCGGGCGACCATGATGGAGTAGTAGCCCATCGATCCGTCGGTCTGGACCGTGGTCAGGATCGGCTCGACGGCGGCCGGATTGGCAAGGTAGACCTTGGCATAGGCTGAGGCGCCAAGCTCGGCATAGTCGAGCGTGCCGCCGAGCAGGCCCTGAACGACGCCGTCATAGTCGGCGGCCGGGAAGAGCGAGACTTTTTCGACGCCCAGAGCGGCCGGCAGCTTGTCGACCATGCACTGGAAATTGCGCAGGCGGTCGGCTTCATTCTCGCCGCCGAGGATGCCGATGCGGAATTCCTTGAGGTCTTCGGCCGCGGCGGAACCGGCGACCGCGATGAGTGCGGCCGCTGTGAGAAGGGCTTTCTTCAACATGAGTTCATCTCCTGGTTTTCCGGGATTACCGGAAGCTTGGTTCAGAAAGGGTGCCCTTGACGCGGGCAGACGATCCTGGTGCGGCTCAGGCCCTGGCGGTCGCCAGTGCCTCGATGCCGGCAGATAGCGGCTTGCCGGCGGGGCTTGCTGCGCCGGAAATGTCGATGCTGGTGGATGTCATGGTTTCATCGATGCCGGCACCGTCCCTGTCGGAGCCGTAGATTTCGCGCACTGCCGCTGCCGTCAGCTCCTGCGGCGGACCGTCGAAAACGACATGGCCCGCTGCCATGCCGATGATGCGTTCGCAATAGTTTCGCGCCGTATCGAGCGTATGCAGGTTGGTGATGACGGTAATGCCTTCGCGCTCGTTGATGTCGCGAAGCGCATCCATCACGATCTTGGCGTTGAGCGGATCGAGCGATGCGATCGGCTCGTCGGCGAGCACCATTTTGGGATCCTGCATGAGTGCACGGGCGATCGCGACCCGCTGCTGCTGCCCGCCCGACAGAGTTCCGGCCCGTTGCAGCGCCGTCTGTTCGATGCCGAGACGCTCCAGGGCGGCGATCGCCATGAGCCGCTCTTCCCGGCTGAAGATGTTGAGAAGGCTCGTCACCGTCGAACGGTGATTCAGTCGGCCGAGCAGCACATTGGTGAGCACATCCAGGCGCGGCACCAGGTTGAACTGCTGGAAGATCATCGCGCAGTCACGCTGCCAGTTGCGGAGCGCCGCACCCTTGAGCGAGGACACCTCGATCCCACCAAAATGGATGGAGCCGGAGCTTGGGTCCTGAAGGCGGTTGATCATGCGCAGGAGGGTGGATTTGCCGGCGCCGGAGCGGCCGATGACGCCGACCATCTGGCCCTGGGGAATTTCCACGCTCACGGCATTGACCGCGATACGATCGCCAAAACGGCGGGTGACCTTCCTCAGTTCGAACTTCATGCTCTCTTGCCCGTCCAACCCTGTTATACAGTTTCGATTAGCGGGGGTTCATGAAGCCTGAATGTCGGTTTTATGTCGGTATTGTTACAATCCCCCGGTGTTTGTAACGGTTGTGTTACGCCGCATGGCGGGACAGGAATTCTTCCGCTGAAAGTGCCCGGAAATCCTCAAGTGCGGCTCTCAATTTCAGGTGGTCCCAATCCCACCAGGCGAGCCTGTCCATGGCCTCGCCGACCGCTTTTGTAAAGCGCTCGCGAATGAGTTTAGCTGGCACGCCGCCGACGATCGTGTAGGGCGCGACATCCTTCGAGACGACCGCACCGGCGCCGATCACCGCGCCGTTGCCGACGGTGACGCCGGGCAGGACGGTTGCGCCATGGCCGATCCAGACGTCATGCCCGATCACGACGCGATGGTCGCGCCGCCATTCAAAGAAGCTTTGTTCGTTTTCCGCGTCGTCCCAGTAATTTGCAGCGCGGTAGGTGAAGTGATGCAGCGTCGCCCGCCAGGTGGGGTGATTGGTGGCGTTGATGCGCACGGAAGCGGCCATGTTGACGAACTTGCCGATCGTCGCGCACCAGATCGACCCGTCCTGCATGATGTAGGAATAGTCGCCGATCTCGGCCTCGTCGATGCGGCAGCGTTCGGAGACTTCCGTATAGCGGCCTAGCGTGGAATTGTTGACGCGGGCGCTTGGATGGATAGCCGGCTCAAGACCAAGCTTCTTGCTCATGCTGCGACTGCCTTTCGGGGAGAGAATTGCGTGACGTCGAGAATGCGGTCTGCCACCGCCTCGCGCACTTCCTCGTCGTGGAAGATGCCGAGAAGGGCCACGCCCTCCCGCTTCTTCCCTGCGATCATCTCGACCACGACCTGCCGGTTGACGGCATCGAGCGAGGCGGTCGGCTCGTCGAGGAGCAGGATGCGGTGGCTGGTGATGAAACCGCGCGCGATGTTGACGCGCTGCTGTTCGCCACCGGAGAACGTGGCGGGCGGCAGCGACCAGAGCTCCTGCGGCAGGTTGAGCTTGGCGAGCAGTTCCGCGGCTTTCTCCCGGGCTTCGGCTGCCGCAACGCCGCGTGCGACGAGTGGTTCGGCGACGACATCGATCGCCGCCACGCGCGGCACGGTGCGCAGGAACTGGCTGACATAGCCCATTGTATGCCGGCGGACATCGAGAACTGTGCGTGGATCGGCACGGGCGATATCGATGAGCCGGTCCTTGTGGTCCACGAGAATCTGTCCGGAGTCGACGGCGTAGTTGCCGTAGAGCATCTTCAGGATCGAGCTCTTGCCGATGCCCGAGGGACCGCCGAGCACGACGCACTCGCCGCTTGCGACGGAAAAGCTCACGTCGTTGACGACCGGCAGCTTGATGCCGTCGCGCAGGTGCATGGTGAAGCTCTTGAAGACTTCCGAAACGACGAGGGGAGTTGCCATTGATCTTCTCCTCAGACCTGAAGAATGGAAGAGACGAGCAACTGCGTATAGGGCTCGCGCGGGTCGTCGAGCACCCGGTCGGTCAGCCCATGCTCGATCACGTGGCCGTCCTTCATCACCATCATCCGGTGCGACAGCAGGCGTGCAACTGCAAGATCATGGGTGACGACGATCGCCGACAGGCCAAGGTCGTTGACGAGGCCGCGCACCAGGTCGAGCAGGCGGGCCTGCACGGAAACATCGAGCCCTCCGGTCGGCTCGTCCATGAAGACGAGGCGGGGATGGGTGACGAGATTGCGGGCGATCTGCAGGCGCTGGCGCATGCCGCCGGAAAAAGCGCGCGGCTGGTCGTCGATGCGGTCGGTCGAAATTTCGACGCGGGCGAGCCAGTCGCTCGCCGTCTCGCGGATCTTGCCGTAATGCCGGTCGCCGACCGCCATCAGCCGCTCGCCGACATTGGCACCGGCGGAGACCGTCATGCGCAGCCCGTCGGCCGGGTTCTGGTGCACGAAGCCCCAATCCGTGCGCATCAGGAAGCGGCGCTCCGCCTCGCCCATGTGGTAGAGGTCGCGGAAATTGCCGTCGCGCATGCGGTATTCGACGCTGCCGGTCGTCGGGATCAGCCGGGTCGAAAGGCAATTCAGGAGCGTCGTCTTGCCCGAGCCGGATTCTCCGACGATGGCGAGCACTTCGCCCGGCCAGAGCTCGAAGGAAACATCCTTGCAGCCGATGCGGCTGCCATAGAATTTCGAAACGCCGCTGACTTTGAGGAGGGGGGTATCGGTCATGGCGTATTGTCCTTGAATGCCGATGCGCAAAATTCACCCCCCTCTGTCCTGCCGGACATCTCCCCCTCAGGGGGGGAGATCGACAAGCGGGGAAGCCTTAGTCTCAAATGAGGTCGGGCTTTCTGGCAAACGATGTTTTCGAGAGCTGTCGAGCGAGTGCGCCTATCCGATCTCCCCCCTTGAGGGGGAGATGTCCGGCAGGACAGAGGGGGGTAAATCACCCATCCGGTCATTCTGCTGCCTCTTTGTTGGGCGCCAGCATCGCGCCGGCATGGCGGTGTTCGCGGCGCTCTTCGCAATGGTCGGTGTCGGAGCAGACGAACATGCGGCCGCCCTTGTCGTCGAGCACCACCTCGTCGAGATAGACGCCCTCGGCGCCGCAGAGCGCACAGGGCTGTTCGAATTTCTGGATCTCGAACGGATAGTCTTCGAAATCAAGGCTCACTACGTCGGTATAGGGCGGCACGGCATAAATGCGCTTCTCGCGGCCGGCGCCGAAAAGCTGCAACGCTTCCGACAGATGCATTTTCGGATTGTCGAATTTCGGCGTTGGCGACGGGTCCATGACGTAGCGCCCGGCGACCTTCACCGGATAGGCATAGGTCTTCGAGATGCGGCCGTTATGCGCGATGTCCTCGTAGAGCTTCACATGCATGAGCCCGTATTCCTCCAGCGCGTGCATCTTGCGCGTCTCGGTCTCGCGCGGTTCGAGGAAGCGCAGCGGCTCCGGGATCGGCACCTGGTAGACGAGGATTTGGCCTTCGGCGAGCTTCTGCTCGGGAATGCGGTGGCGCGTCTGGATGATCGTCGCATCCTTGGTATGGGTGGTGACGGCGACGTTCGCGACCTTCTGGAAGAAGGCACGGATCGAAACCGCGTTGGTCGTGTCGTCGGCGCCCTGGTCGATCACCTTCAAGACGTCGTCGGGGCCGATGATCGAGGCGGTCACCTGCACGCCGCCGGTACCCCAGCCATACGGCATCGGCATTTCGCGGGAGGCGAAGGGCACCTGGTAGCCGGGGATGGCGATTGCCTTCAGGATCGCGCGGCGGATCATCCGCTTCGTCTGCTCGTCGAGATAGGCGAAGTTATAGGTGGCGAGGTCGGTCACTCGGCAGCCTCCTGCAGGTCCTTGCCGCTGTTGCGGGCGGCTTCGATATCGGCGCGCATCTTGCGCACCAGAGCGAGTTCCGCCTGGAAGTCGACGTAGTGCGGAAGCTTCAGGTGTTCGACAAAGCCGGTGGCCTGCACGTTGTCCGAATGGGAGATGACGAATTCCTCGTCCTGGGCCGGCGCGGTGATGTCTTCGCCAAGCTCCTCGGCACGCAACGCGCGGTCGACCAGCGACATAGACATCGCCTTGCGTTCGCTCTGGCCGAAGACCAGGCCGTAGCCGCGGGTGAACTGCGGCGGCGCCTTGGAGGAGCCCTTGAACTGGTTGACCATCTGGCATTCGGTGACGCGGATGCGCCCGAGCGAGACGGCAAAGCCGAGTTCCGCGACCTCCATTTCCACCTCCACTTCGCCGATGCGGATTTCGCCGACGAACGGGTGGTTTCGGCCGTAGCCGCGCTGGGTGGAATAGCCGAGGGCGAGCAGAAAACCCTCGTCGCCGCGGGCAAGCGCCTGCAGGCGCAGGTCCCGGCTCATCGGAAATTCCATCGGTTCCCGCGTCAGGTCACCGGCCTGATGATCCGCGGGAAACTCACCGTCCGGCTCGATCAGGCCTTCATGGGCAAGGATGTCGGAAACCCGCATGATGCGTTCATCCGAAGCATCCTTCCGCTTCGGCTCATCGACCGGCTCGTCGGCGAGCAGCGAGGGGTCGAGCAGGCGGTGCGTGTAATCGAAGGTAGGCCCGAGAAGCTGGCCGCCCGGCAGATCCTTGTAGGTCGCCGAGATGCGTCGCTCGACTTTCATGGTTGCGGTATCGAGAGGAACAGAAGCGCCGAAACGAGGCAGTGTCGTGCGATAGGCACGCAGGAGGAAGATCGCCTCGATCAGGTCACCGCGTGACTGCCGGACGGCAAGGGCTGCGAGCGCCCGATCATAGAGCGAAGCTTCTGCCATCACCCGGTCGACGGCAAGCCCGAGTTGCTCGATGATCTGACCGATGGTGACGGAAGGAAGGGAGCGGTCGCCCCGGCGCCGGTCGGCCAGCAACTCGTGAGCGTTATTGATGGCGGCCTCGCCACCCTTGACAGCAACATACATGGTTTCACTCTCCTGCCCATCGTCCGGCATCCCCGCTAGATGCCGGAAAGGGTTGGTCACTCTGCCTCAGGGGCTGAAAAATCAGACACCCGTTCACTGGACTGCGATCTTGGTCGTTCGCGGCAGGCACAACAGGGTCTTGCCGGCCGTCAGGATGACGTCGATGCCGCGCGGGAAGAGCGCCCGGTTCTCGGCCCACAGTCTCGGAAAAACGTCGGGAAGTCCTCTGACCCTGGCGGTCGTGGCGTCCTGGATGCCGGGGCCGGTCAGTGTAAGCTGCTGGCCCTCGTCGAGAGCTGCGACCTCGATCATCAGCGTCGTGGAACGGTCCGGATATTCCTGAGTGCCGGCGGCAAACAGGCCGAAGGAGGCGAGCGTTGCGCCAGCCTCGACGAACGCGAACCGGGCCTCCGCTTTCTCGCGGGTAACCGGCGCGCCAGTGTGGAACACCATCCATTCGCCGACGGAGGATTTTGCAAGGCCGGCGCTCAGCCAGACCGGCGTCTCGTGGTCGCAGAGGGTCAGCGCGATTGCGCCTGCCGCTCCTCCCAGAGGTTCAGGCTGGCCGACATCGGAGCTCACGGTGCGGATCATCCCCGGCCGCGCCATGCCGTCCATCAGCAGGCGGAACATGCTCTGGGATTCGAATACCGGTTCACCGAACCCGCCGGAAAACGCTTGCGGCTTGATGCTCATCAATCCTCCCCCCGTACCATTGTGAAGAAATCGACCCGGGTTGCTGCGGTCTCCTCCGCCTTTTGCCGGTCCTCCGCGGCAATGCGTGTCTCTATGGGGGCAAGCAAAGCGGCCTCCACGAAAGCGCGCGTCTCCGCTTCCTGCCAGAGCGCGTCGAACACGGCGGCAAGCCGCGCCTTTTCCTTATCGGTCCCGAGCGCTTGCGCGTGGCCCGCCGTGCCGGATGCGAGCAGCACCGTTGCGCGGGTCACCGTCGCCTCGCCGAGGTTGAAGGGGGCGCCGCCGCCGCCGATGCGCCCGCGCACCATGACGAGCCCGGTCTCCGGCCCTCGCACGGGCTTCACATCCGGTTTTGTCGGAAGCTCCTCCCAGGCGGTGTTCAGTTCGACCGTCTTTGCGCGCGCGAGGAGGTTGGCCGCGCGGCGGCGTCCGGCCATTTCTTCACTCGCCTCGATTTGTTTTGCTAGGTCCATTGCCAAGCCCTCAAATGTCTATTAATATAGACAACCATACAAATCATATTATTCATAACTCTCGGATATAACAAGCGTGTGACATGGATGTGGGACAGATAAACGTCCAACGGCAGAATGGCGTGGCGCTTTGGCGGCAGATCGCCGATCGCATCCGGGCTTCGATCGCCAACGGTGAATACGACGCGACCGGCATGGTGCCGCCCGAGATGGTGCTGGCCGCCCAGTTCGGCGTAAACCGCCATACGGTGAGGAGCGCGCTTGCGGCGCTGGCCCAGGAGGGCATCGTCCGTGCCATGCAGGGACGCGGCACGCTGATCGAGCGCAAGGAGCGTTTGAATTTCCCGATCTCCCAGCGTACCCGTTTCACGGAGGGTATCGGCGATCAGGCGCGGAAAAAGGAAGGCTTGCTGTTGAGCTCGGCGGAGGAGCCGGCATCGGCCGCTCTTGCCGCAAGCCTGCGCATTGCAGAGGGTGCTCCGGTCATCCGGCTGGAAACGCTGAGAAAGGCCGACCGGCGACCGGTCTCGCGCTCGACCAACTGGTTCCCGGCCGGCCGTTTCGCCGGAATGAAGGAGGCTTATGAGGCCAGTGGTTCGATCACTGCGGCCTTTCAGGCACTCGGCCTTTCCGATTACTGGCGCTTTTCGACGGAGATCACCGCAACCCATGCCGATGGGGCAGACCTTGCCGACCTGCAATTGTCGCCCGGGGCCATCATCCTCGTCGCCCGGGCGTTGAACGTCGATCCGGACGGGGTGCCCGTGCAGTATGCCGTCAGCCGTTTTCCGGCGGATATGGTCCAGTTCACGATCGCGAATTGAAAACGCCGGCCCCTGTACGAAACAAAGGCCGGCATCCAGAATAGAAGAAGCGGCGCTCGATGTCAGTGCGCGCCGGACATGTCGCCTAGAACCTGCTTGGAGGCGACTGTCGAGTCGGGGTTGAGCTTGTAGACCATCGGTACGCCGGTCGCGAGGTTGAGCTTCAGGATCTCTTCCTTGCTGAGCCGATCGAGCACCATTACCAGCGCACGCAGGGAATTGCCGTGTGCGGCGACGAGAACCGTCTCTCCTCGCAGTACGCGCGGCAGGATCTCCGTCATGTAATAGGGCCAGACGCGGGCGCCGGTGTCCCGCAGGCTCTCGCCGCCCGGCGGCGGCACGTCATAGGAACGGCGCCAGACATGCACCTGTTCCTCGCCCCATTTGGCGCGGGCGTCATCCTTGTTGAGGCCGGAAAGATCGCCGTAGTCGCGTTCGTTGAGCGCCTGGTCGCGGATCGTTTCGAGGTCAGGCTGGCCGACCTTTTCAAGCACGATGCGGCAGGTTTCCTGGGCGCGCTTCAGCGCTGACGTGAAGGCGATATCGAACTTGATGCCAGTGTCGGCGAGCGCCTGCCCGCCCGTCTCGGCTTCCTGGATGCCGAGCGGGGTGAGATCGACGTCACGCCAGCCGGTGAACAGGTTTTTGAGATTCCAGTCGCTCTGGCCGTGACGGACAAGGACGAGGGTGCCGCTCATGAAAAGAAATCCTCCGGAAAGTTCAGCGGGAAAGCCCGAGCACGTCGAGCATGGAATAAAAGCCGGGCTTCTTGTCGCGCGCCCAGAGCGCCGCCGCAACCGCGCCGCGCGCGAAGATGGAGCGGTCGCGCGCGCTGTGCGACAGCGTGACGAGTTCGCCTTCGCCGGCAAGGATGATGGAATGGTCGCCGACGACCGAACCACCGCGAAGCGTCGCAAAGCCGATCGTGCCGACAGGGCGTGGGCCCGTATGGCCATCGCGGACCCTGACAGACTGGCTTGCCAGATCGATCCCGCGCCCCTTGGCCGCCGCTTCGCCGAGCAGCAGCGCCGTCCCGGACGGTGCATCGACCTTGTGCTTGTGATGCATTTCCATAACCTCGATATCCCATCCCGTTGCGGGAAGGGCTCTCGCCGCCTGTTCGGTAAGCACGCCAAGCAGGTTGACCCCGAGGCTCATATTGCCGGACTTGACGACGCGCGCATGACGGGCGGCGGCCTTGAATTTCTCCTCGTCCTCTACCGAGCAGCCGGTCGTGCCGATGATATGGACGATACGGGCCTGGGCGGCGAGGCCGGCGAATGTGACGCTTGTTGCCGGGGTGGTGAAATCGAGCACGCCTTCGGCATCGAGAAAGGCCTGCAGCGGATCGGTGCTCACGGGCACGCCGAGCGGGCCGACACCCGCGATCTCGCCCGCGTCCTTGCCGATGAATGCCGACCCCTCGCGTCCCACCGCCGCATGCAGCATCACGCCCTCGGTTTCATGGATAACCCGAATCAGGGCTTGGCCCATCCGGCCCGCCGCGCCGACCACCACCAGTCTCATGTCATTTGCGGCCATGTGCGACGTAGTCCCTAGTTTCGTCAGATGCGCTTTTCAGGCGATTGCAGATTGTTGAGCCGAGCGTAAAGACCGTCCTTGCGCTGTGCAAGCACATCGTGGGTACCTTCCTCCACGACGCGGCCTTCATGCATGACGATGATCTTGTCGGCCTTGACAACGGTCGAGAGACGATGGGCGATGACGATCACGGTGCGGCCGCGCATGGCCGTGTCGAGCGCTTTCTGGACGGCCGCTTCGGATTCGTTGTCGAGCGCGGACGTGGCCTCGTCGAGAAGCAGGATCGGCGCGTTGCGCACCAGTGCCCGGGCGATCGAAAGGCGCTGCCGCTGGCCGCCGGAAAGCGTCATGCCATTTTCGCCGACCGGCGTTTCATAGCCCATGGGCTGCGCGAGGATGAAGTCATGCGCATAGGCAAGCCGCGCGGCTTCCTCGACTTCCTGATCGGTCGCATCCGGCCGACCGTAGCGGATATTGTCGCGGATCGAGCCCTCGAAGAGATAGGGCTGCTGCGAGACATAGGCGAGCTGGCGGCGTAGCGATTGCCTGGTGACGTCGGCGATGTCCTGTCCGTCGATCAGGATGCGGCCTTCCGTCGGGTCGTAGAAGCGCGGGATGAGGTTGATGATCGTCGATTTGCCGGCTCCCGATTGACCGACCAGCGCGGTCGTCTTTCCGCCCTCGGCGACGATATCGACACCCTGAAGAATCGGGCCGCCATTGGCATAGGAGAAGGTGACGCCTTGCAGTTCGACGCGGGCATCTTTAACGACGAGATCCCTGGCGCCCGGCTTTTCCCGCTGGTGCGGTTGCATGTCGAGCAAATCATAGATCATTCGAGCGTTTACAACCGCGCGCTCGATCTGGACTTGCATTTTGGCAAGCCGCCGGGCCGGGTCGTAGGCCATCAGGAGCGCCGCCACAAAGGCGAAGAAAGCTCCGGGCGGAATATTGTCATAGATCGAGCGGAAGGCCGCATAGGCGACTACGCTGGAAATAGCGAGACCTGCAAAAGTCTCGGTCAATGGCGACGTGCGCTCCGAAAGCCGGGCTATGCGGTTGCTGCGACGTTCCGCCGTGTCGATGATGCGATTGACCTTGCGGTTGAGCTCATCCTCCATGGTAAACGCCTTGACGACGGTAATTCCCTGGATTGTCTCCTGCATGGCGCCGAGCACCTGGCTGTTGACTTCCACCGACTCCCGCGTTGCTGCGCGAAGACGTCGTGAAACATAGCGCAGGGCATAAAGAAGCGGCGGAGCAACGGCGAACACGATCAGCGACAGAACCCAATCCTTGGAAACCATGACAGCGATCAAGGCAATGAGCGTTAGCAGGTCGCGCGCCGTAGACGTAACCGTCAGGTTCAGCACGTCGCGGATGCCGGAGATATTCTGGTTGAGCTGAGCTGCAAGCTGGGCCGAGCGCTTTTCGGCGAAAAAGCCGACCGAGAGCGCCATGAGGTGTCTATAAATGCGCTGCTGATATCTGGCGACGATGTTGTTGCCGATTTTCGAGAGAGTAACGGCCTGACCATAAGTCGCAAAGCCGCGAAGCAGAAACGCCAGGAAAATCGAGCCGCAGATCCACCATACGATATCGGCTCGCTTGTTGGCGAAGGCCTCGTTGACGACCGACTCCATGATCCAGGCGGTGAAAGCGGTGGAAAGCGACATCGCCACGAGACACAGAATCGCAAAGATGTAGCCACGAACGTGATCCTTGCCATTCTCAGCGATGACGCGTTTTAGAACGCTGGCGGCTGTGCCCGAATCGATATGGTGTCTTTTGTCCTTGGCAGCTTTCAAAGGTTTTCCCGTACCGGCTTTAAAGATGCGATATCCGTGCGGGGCGTATTAAACGCTCAGGAACGCTTTTGAAAGCGGCAGGTCCCAGATTCGAGTGTGCTGTTGCATTCCGGCATGGGCCGAGACCAAAATCGGCGGCTTGTGTAATTATGATCCTTGCAGGCGGGTTTGGTTCCGCGTTGTTCCTTACGAACCGCGAAGAACCCGGGCCATGGTGGGAGTGAGTTCGCCTTGGCTGAAGCTCTGCACGTCTTTGTAGCTTAGCCGACCGGAAGCGATGGCATTGACGTACCGCTGGCAGACGATCCGAGGGGTCTTCGCATCGGCACTATTGGCGAACCATCCGAGTGCTTCACGCATTTCGGCATTCCAATCGATCGGTTTGCCGACGCATTTTTCGACAGCTTTCGCCCGCAATCCCGGATTCGATTTCAGCGCTGCCGCAAGCTCCTTGAACTCCTTTTCGGTCGTGCAACTCGCGAGACCTATGCAAATGACGACAACGCCCAAATTACGAAAAATATTAGAAAACATGAAGATAATGCCCCCAAAAAGTGGATACCGTCTCCATCAAAATCGGAGGGAAGGCAAGAGGTCATTTAAGCCAGCGGCGGCCATCCATGGAGATCCCATAGGCGGAGGGCGTGCGGGCAAAGCTTGCAAGCCCGGCGAGAGCCGCCTGCGGATGGGTGACCACGAAGGTGGGGATCGTGCGCATCAGCTCGGTATGCGGTGCCTTGTCCTCGAATGCTGTGCGGAATTCCGGGCCTTTCAGCGCCGGGATGATCTTCTGCGAGATGCCGCCGGCGAGATAGACGCCGCCGCGCGCCATGAAGATGAGCGCCATGTCGCCCGCCACGCGACCGAGATAGGTGGCAAAAAGCGCAAGCGTTTCGACCGCCTGCGGGTTCTCGCCGTTGAGGCCATGCGCCGTGATGTCGGCCGGATCGGAAAACGCCGGCTCCAGCCCATCGGCCGCACAGACAGCTTGATAGATGTTCACGACGCCGCGGCCGCTCAATATCTCTTCGGCGGAAACGCGGCCTTCGATCCTCCTGAGATGCGGAAAGATCTCGAAATCACGCTCCGAACGGGGCCCGACATCCACATGCCCTCCCTCGCCGGGAACCGGAAACCACATGTGCCGGGCGTAGACGAGGCCTGCGACGCCGAGTCCTGTTCCGGGGCCTAGCACGACGCGGGAGGCGAGATGCGGCTCGTCATTGGGGCCTAGCGCTTCGCGATATTCCTCCGGCAGCGCGGCGATCGCGAGCGCCTGCGCCTCGAAGTCGTTGACGACCAGCACGTCCTCGAAGCCGAGATTGGCGATCATCATCTTCGGGCGGACGATCCAGTCGCAATTGGTCAGGTCGATCTCGTCACCGTCGATCGGCCCGGCAACGGCAAGGATTGCCGAACGCGGCTGCACCGAAGTCTTGTCCAGCACGACCGTCTGGATCGCGTCATCGATCGTGGCATAATCGGCGGTGCGGACATGCGGGAAGGGCTTCGGCTCGGCATAGGCGTCGATCAGGATCGAAAAGCGGGCGTTCGTCCCTCCGATGTCGCCGATCAGGATCGGAAAGGGCAGTTTGTCGGTCTTCATGCTATCGGCCATCGGGGAGCTCAGTCCTTCTGAAAGTCGATGAGTTTTTCGGCTGTAGCACGGTTGAGTGCCATGGGTATATCGTAGACGGTCGCAAGTCGCGTCAGCGCTTTCACGTCGACGTCATGGGGCAGCGCGCTCAAGGGGTCGATGAAGAAGATCAGCATATCGACCTCGCCGGTGGCGATCATCGCGCCGATCTGCTGATCGCCGCCGAGCGGGCCGCTCTTCAGCCTGGTGACCTCAAGCTCGGGGCAGGCGTCCTGGACCCGCCCGCCCGTCGTGCCGGTCGCGACGATGCGGAAACGGGCGAGCGCGTCCTGATGATGGCGGGCAAAATCGGCCATGTCGTCCTTCTTCTGATCGTGCGCGATCAGTGCGATGCAGGCTGTGGCCGACATGAGGGGGATCCTTCCCGAAAGCGACTTTCAATCGATTTGCAACGCGTTCTAGCGCGCCAACTCATCCTTGGGAAGGTGGAGGAGGGGCCGGCGCTTTCAACCGCCGGCCAGTTCGATGATTATTGTAGCGGGCGCGGCACAGGAATCGGCACATTGGCGGCGGCGACGGGCGGATCGTTGATGATCGCCTCGATGTTTTTCACGGGCGAGGGTGCGGCCGGCTGATCGGTGTAGGCCATGGCGCTGCCGCCGAAGGTCGCTTCGTCTTCGGAACGCGAGGAGGAGGCAAGCACGGCCGCACAGGCTTTCGGAAGGTCGGACAGGGTGACCGGGCGCGGTTTGACCGGCTTCTTGTTCGGATCGGGCTTCGGCGGCGCCCATGGCTCCTTGGTGAACCACCAGGCAAACGCCTTGCTGCTGCAGTCGTCGTCCTTCGGTACCGCGGCCTGCTTCCGGCAGCTCGCGGAACCCGGCGGGCAGGAAATGCGGATGTGGAAATGTTCGTCGTGGCCGTAGATCGGCCGCACCTTGCCGAGCAGGCTGCGATCGCCGGCCCAGGTCTCGCAGAGCTTCTTCTTGATCGCCGGATTGACGAAGACGCGTTCCACCTGCGGATAGCTTGCCGCCTGCATGACCACCCGCGCATGGGTGTTCGTCCATTTCTTCGGATCGACGGTGAGGAACTTGCTCTTGTCGAGCATGGAGGTGAAGGGCATGCTTTCGCGCTCCTGCGGCGAAAGCGGCTGCGCCGGCTTCGGGGTGAACCAGACATCCGCATCGAGGCCGATCTGGTGCGAGGAATGGCCGGAAAGCATCGGGCCGCCGCGAGGTTGCGAAATGTCGCCCACGAGGATGCCCGATCCCCAGCCGAGCTTCGCGGCATCGCGGGAGAATTGCTCCAGAAGCGCGATCATTTCGGGATTGCCCCAGCGGCGGTTGCGCGAAAGGCGCATGGCCTGCCAGGTCGGCCCGTCGGTGGGCAGCGCAACCGCGCCGGACATGCAGCCCTTGGCGTAGAAACCGAGCGGCTCGGCGTCGGCGGCGCTTGGAAGTTTCGCGGCGCCGAAAAGCTGCTTTGCCGGTGTCGCTTCCTGAGCCGTCGTGGGCCCGGTGAATGTACCGCAAAGGAAAGCGGCCATGGTCAGCCGCAGAATTGTACCCGAAATCAAAGTCATGCCCGTCCGCCGCAAATCACCCGATGGCTTCGAATCTACCGTGAAACAAGATTTTGGTGAAATGGAGATCAGGCCGGAAGCGGCAATTTCACGCGATTTCCGAAGCGGATAAAATGGATGTGAGTGGTCAACTCCTGTTTTTTGCCTGCTTTTGCCCTATGCTTCACCGCAACAAACAAACCAATAAGGGGTTATGGATGAGCTTCGCCCGGCTGAAGATGGGGTTTGCAGTCGTTCTCGCGACGACTGTTCTTGTGGCATCGGCAACGACGGCCCAGGAACCGAAATGGCGCCACGGCATGGCTGTCATCGGCGACCTGGAACTGCCGGAAGACTTCAAGCAACTCCCCTATGTCGACGCGAATGCGCCGAAGGCCGGCGAATTGCGCCTCGGCGACGAAGGCACTTTCGACAACCTCAATCCCGTGATCGACCGTGGCGCAGTGGCTGCGGGCGCCGGCATAATTTACGACACGCTCATGAAGCGGTCGGAGGACGAGGTTTTCGGTACCTATGGTCTTCTGGCCGAGGCTGTGTCCTATCCGGACGACATGTCTTCGGTCACCTTCCGGCTGAGGCAGGAGGCAAAATGGGCGGATGGCCAGCCGGTCACGCCGGAAGACGTGATCTTCAGCATGGAGAAGCTGAAGGAGCATAGTGCCTTTTATTCCGGCTATTACCGCCACGTCACCGGCGTGGAAAAGACCGGCGAGCGCGAGGTGACCTTCCGTTTCGACGAAAAGAACAACCGCGAACTGCCCTCCATCGTCGGCGATTTTCCGGTTCTGCCGAAGCACTGGTGGGAGGGCAAGGATGCGCAGGGCAAACAGCGCGATATTTCCCGCACCACGCTCGAGCCGCCGATGGGGTCGGGGCCTTACAAGATTGCATCCATCCAGCCCGGTTCGACCATCCGCTATGAGTTGCGGGATGATTACTGGGGCAAGAACCTGCCGATCAATATCGGCCAGTACAATTTCCGGACGGTCAGCTACACCTATTTCGCCGACTCCGACGTGGAATTCGAAGCCTTCCGCGCCGGCACGATCGATTACCGTCAGGAGAACAGTTCGAGCCGCTGGGCGACCCGTTATGATTTCGACGCGGTGAAGGACGGCCGGATCACGAAGGAAGCGCTGACCAATCCCTTCAAGGCCACCGGCGTCATGCAGGCGATGGTGCCGAACATGCGCCGCGAAATCTTCAAGGACGCGCGGGTGCGCGAAGCGCTGAATTACGCCTTCGACTTCGAGGATATGAACAAAAACCTCGCTTATGGTGGCTTGAAGCGCGTCGATAGCTTCTTCTGGGGCACCGAACTCGCCTCCTCGGGTCTGCCGCAAGGCCGCGAGCTGGCGATCCTGCAGGAGCTGAAAGACAAGGTTCCGCCGGAAGTCTTCACCACGCCCTATACCAATCCCGTCGGTGGCGATCCGAACAAGGTGCGCGACAACCTCCGCACCGCCGTCAACCTGTTCAAGGAGGCCGGCTGGGAGCTGAAGGGCAATCGCATGGTCAATGTGAAGACAGGCCGACCGATGAGCTTCGAGATATTGCTCAACAGCCCGTCGTTCGAGCGATCCGTCAACCCGTACGTAGCCAGCCTGAAGAAGATCGGTGTCGAGGCCCGCATCCGCACGGTCGATGCCTCGCAATATATCAATCGCGTCAGGAGCTTCGATTACGACATGATATGGGGCATTTGGGCGCAGACCATGAACCCCGGCAATGAACAGTCGGAATATTGGGGTTCAGAATCCGTGGATCGTCAGGGCTCGCGCAACTATGCGGGCATTGCCGATCCGGCGGTCGACACGTTGATCCGCAAGATCGTCTTCACGACCGACCGGGAAGAACAGGTTGCCGCCGTCAGGGCGATGGACCGCGTACTCCTGGCCAACCACTATGTCATTCCGCTCTTCTATTCCGGCGAGGCGAAAATTGCCTATTGGAACCGCATAACGCATCCGGAAAAGCTGCCGGAATACGGCATCGGCTTTCCCGATATTTGGTCGTCCAAAGCCGCCGCGAAGTGAAGGTATGGAGCGCGGGCTTGCGCCGGCCACCGGCACCTGTTCCAAATGAGCCCGATGATTCGCAAGAGAGAACGAGGGAAAAGCCATTTGATTTGCGCTGAGATACGCGGTGAGGCAAAGCTCGTAGCGTCTGGCAGGGAATTCTGATGGGCGCCTATATCCTCCGCCGTCTCCTGCTGATGATCCCGACCATTGTCGGCATCATGGCGATTTCCTTCCTCGTCGTGCAGTTCGCCCCCGGCGGTCCTGTCGAGCAGATCATTGCGCAGATCCAGGGCCAGGATACCGGCGACCGGCTTTCCGGCGGCAGCAATGACCTCGCGGTCCAGGGTGGCGGTGAAGAAAGCCGCTATCGCGGCGCCCAGGGCCTCGATCCGGAATTCATCAAGAAGCTGGAGCAACAATTCGGTTTCGACAAGCCGCCGCTGACGCGCTTCGTCGACATGTTGTGGAATTATATCCGCTTCGATTTCGGCGAGAGCTTCTTCCGAAACACGTCCGTTCTCGACCTCATCATCGACAAGTTGCCGGTGTCGATCTCGCTCGGTTTCTGGATTCTGATCATTTCCTACGTGATCTCGATTCCGCTCGGCATCCGCAAGGCGGTGAAGGACGGGTCGACCTTCGACGTCTGGACTTCCGGTATCATCATCATCGGCTATGCGATTCCGAGCTTTCTGTTCGGCATCCTGCTGATCGTGCTTTTTGCCGGCGGCTCGTTCCTGGATTGGTTCCCGCTACGCGGCCTGGTGTCCGATAATTTTGCCGAGCTTTCCTGGTGGCAGAAGATCATCGACTATTTCTGGCACCTGACCCTGCCGCTGATCGCGCTGTCGCTCTCGGCCTTCGCCACCACGACGCTTCTGACCAAGAATTCCTTCATCGACGAGATCAAGAAACAATATGTGACGACCGCGCGTGCCAAGGGCCTCAATGAGCGGCAGGTGCTTTATGGTCACGTATTCCGCAATGCCATGCTGATCGTCATTGCCGGTTTTCCAGGGGCTTTCATCTCCGCCTTCTTCACCGGTTCGCTGCTAATCGAGAACATCTTCTCGCTGGATGGACTCGGGCGGCTCGGCTACCTCTCGATCATCAATCGCGACTATCCGATTGTCTTCGGCACGCTCTACATCTTCTCGCTGATCGGTCTGGTGGTGAACCTCATTTCCGATCTCATCTATACCTGGATAGATCCACGTATCGATTTCGAACGGAGGGACGTGTGATGGAAGCGTCCGCCGTTACGACGACACCTCTGGCACCTCCGCGCAAGCGGCCGTTCCTGTCGCCGACCAACAAGCGCCGGCTTGCCAACTTCCGTGCCAACAAGCGCGGCTTCTGGTCCTTCTGGCTATTCATGGTCCTTTTCGTGCTCAGCTTGCTGGCCGAATTCATTGCGAACGACCGGCCGATCATCGCCTCCTACAAGGGCGAAATCCTCTATCCGGTCTTTGTCGATTATCCGGAGGAAAAGTTCGGCGGTTTCTTGGCGACGACCGACTACCGCTCCGACTATATCCAGCAGGAAATCGAGGCGAACGGCTGGATGATCTGGCCCCCCATCCGCTATTCCTACCAGACGGTCAATTCCAACATCCCGCATTCAGCTCCGACCAAGCCCTTCTGGCTGATGGAGAAGGGTGATCGCTGCAAGGCCTATCCGCAGGGCGATCAGGACCCGAATTGCACTCTCGGCAACCTCAACTGGCTCGGTACCGACGATCAGGCGCGCGATGTCACCGCCCGCATGATCTACGGCTTCCGCATCTCTGTTCTATTCGGGCTGGCGCTCACCATCTGTTCGGCGATCGTCGGGGTCGCCGCTGGCGCGGTGCAGGGCTATTTCGGCGGCTGGACCGACCTTTTGATGCAGCGTTTCATCGAGATATGGTCCGCCATGCCGGTTCTCTACATCCTGTTGATCATCGCCTCGATCCTGCCGCCCGGCTTCTTCATCCTGCTTGGCATCCTGCTGCTCTTCTCGTGGGTCAGCCTGGTCGGCGTGGTGCGTGCCGAATTCCTCAGGGCGCGCAATTTCGAATATGTCAGGGCTGCGCGGGCGCTCGGCGTCGGCAACTGGACGATCATGTACCGGCATCTCTTGCCGAATGCCATGGTGGCGACCCTGACCTTCCTGCCGTTCATCCTGTCCGGTTCGATCGCGACGCTGACCTCGCTGGATTTCCTCGGGTTTGGCCTGCCGCCCGGTTCGCCCTCGCTTGGGGAAATGATCTCGCAGGGCAAGAACAACCTCCAGGCGCCATGGCTGGGTTTCACGGCCTTCTTCACCATGTCGATCATGCTGTCGCTGCTGATCTTCATCGGGGAAGCGGTGCGCGATGCCTTCGATCCCAGAAAGACGTTCGGGTGAGCCGATGACTGATCCTTTGCTCTCCGTCCGCAATCTCTCCGTCGCCTTTCATCAGGGCACAGACGCTACCCTTGCCGTCGATGGGGTTTCCTTCGATATCCGGCCGGGGGAAGTCCTGGCACTGGTCGGCGAATCCGGTTCCGGCAAGTCGGTGACGGCAAACTCCATCCTGAAACTGCTGCCCTATCCGTCCGCCAGCCATCCTTCGGGGGAAATCCTGTTCGAGGGCAGGGATCTGCTCAAAGCTTCCGAGCCTGAATTGCGCCGCGTGCGCGGCAACGATGTTACCATGATCTTCCAGGAGCCGATGACCTCGCTCAATCCGCTACACGCGATCGAGAAGCAGATCGGCGAAATCCTCGAACTGCATCAGGGCATCACCGGGCAAGCGGCCCGCATCCGCATTCTGGAACTTCTGAACCAGGTCGGCATCCGTGAGCCGGAAAAGCGGCTGAAGGCTTATCCGCACGAGCTTTCCGGCGGACAGCGCCAGCGCATGATGATCGCCATGGCGCTCGCCAACCGTCCGAAGCTCCTGATCGCGGATGAACCGACGACGGCGCTCGACGTCACGGTACAGGCGCAGATTCTCGATCTTCTGCGGGGTCTCAAGGGTGAGCATGGCATGTCCATGCTGTTCATCACCCATGACCTCGGCATCGTTCGCAAGTTCGCGGACCGTGTCTGCGTCATGACCAAGGGCAAGATCGTCGAAGCCGGGGCGGTCGAAGACGTTTTCACTAATCCGCAGCATACCTATACGCGCCATCTGCTCGCTTCCGAGCCGAGGGGCGAGCCGCCGCAGGCTGATCCTTCGAAACCGGTGGTCATGGAAGGCAAGGACATCCGCGTCTGGTTCCCCATCAAGGCAGGGCTGTTGCGCAAGGTCGTCGATCACGTGAAGGCTGTGGATGGTGTCGATCTGACACTGCGCGCCGGCGAAACGCTGGGTGTCGTAGGCGAATCTGGCTCCGGCAAGACGACGCTTGGATTGGCGCTTGCCCGCCTTATCTCCTCGCAAGGGCGCATTGTCTTCATCGGCAACCAGATCGATCAGTTCTCGTTCAAGGAAATGCGGCCGTTCCGCGACCGGCTGCAGGTGGTCTTCCAGGACCCCTATGGATCGCTCAGCCCCCGCATGTCGGTGGGCGATATCGTCGCGGAGGGGTTGAAGGTGCACGAGCGAGCTCTTTCTGCCGACGAACGCGATGAGCGTGTCGCCTGGGCGCTGACGGAAGTGGGGCTCGACCCCGCTACGCGCTGGCGGTATCCGCACGAATTTTCCGGCGGTCAGCGGCAGCGCATCGCGATCGCCCGCGCCATGGTTCTGAAGCCGCGTTTCGTGATGCTCGATGAACCCACTTCGGCGCTGGATATGACCGTGCAGGCGCAGGTGGTCGACCTGCTTCGCGACCTGCAGAAGAAACACGATCTCGCCTATCTCTTCATCAGTCACGACCTCAAGGTCGTGAAGGCGCTCGCCAACCATGTCATCGTCATGCGACTCGGCAAGGTGGTGGAGGCAGGGCCGTCGGAGCGGATTTTCCGTGCGCCGAAGGAGGATTATACCCGTGCGCTGATGGCGGCCGCCTTCAATCTCGAAGCCGTCGAGACCGGCGCCGTCAGCCAATAATCGTCAAGGGTAAGCTCATGTCTGCGAAAAAACCGGTCGTCATCGATCTCAAGTTCGAACGCCGCGAGGTGGATGCCGCACTCGCCAGTGCCTTTCCCGGCCGGACGGTGCTGCATGCCTCGGATCCAGACCTCGATCTTTCGGAAGCACGTTACGCAGTCATCTGGAAACCGGAACCGAACCTCTTTGAGCGCGCGCCGAAGCTGGAAGTTCTCTTTTCGGGCGGTGCGGGTGTCGATCACATCCTGTCCATGCCGAACCTGCCGGACATCCCGATCGTTCGTTTCGTCGACGAGAGCCTGACCACCCGGATGAGCGAGTGGGTCGTGCTGCAATGCCTGAGCCATCTGCGGCAGGCGCCGGCCTATCTGAAACAGCAGCGCGAACACCACTGGCGCGAGCTTTCGCAGCCGGAGGCGAAGGATCTCACCGTGGGGGTCATGGGGCTCGGGGTGCTTGGCCAGGATTCCGTGAAAAAGCTGAAGGTCATGGGCTTCGACGTGATCGGATGGTCGCGCAGCAGGAAGACGATCGAAGGTGTCGAAACATTCGACAGCGGCGAGCTGGACGCCTTTCTGGCGAGGACGGACATTCTCGTCGGCCTCCTGCCGTTGACGCCGGATACCCGCGGCATCTTCGATGCGTCGCTTTTCGCAAAGCTTCGGCAAGGCGGCGCGCTTGGCAGGCCCGTCTTCATCAATGCCGGTCGCGGTGGCAGCCAGGTAGATGCCGATCTTGCTGCAGCGCTCGGGAAAGGCATCCTCGGCGGCGCTTCGCTTGACGTTTTCGAGCAGGAGCCTTTACCGACCGACAGCCCCTATTGGGCGATGGAAAATGTCATCGTCACGCCGCATGCAGCTTCGGCTTCCGATGTCAGGGCCCTGTTCCGCAATGCCGAGGCCCAGATGGAGCGGCATGAAGCGGGTCAACCGCTTCAGCACGTGGTGGACCGCAGGACCGGCTACTAGGCGCGCCGGAACATTCGCATCCGCCAGCCGTTTCTTGTCCATGGGCCGGGGTAGTCCGGCTCGGACAAGGAGCGAATTCATGGATACCCGTCCCGATCCAAAAGGCCCCGAGAAGCGTCATCCGAACCCCATCGGCTCGCCGGTAGAGGAACCGATGAGCCCGACCGAAGCCCGCCAGGGGCGAAGGGGTTTTCCCGTCCTGATGGTGCTGATTGCGGGTCTCATCCTGGCGATGCTCGCTTGGGGCGGTGCCGAATGGTGGGGGGAAACCACTGCGCCTCCGCCTGAACAGACGGCAACGCCACCTGCGGGAAGCACGGCGCCGCAGAATCCGGACGCAGCACCCTCTGCCGATCCGGCCAATCCGCCGGCACCCACGCCGCCCGCAGGCAACGCGCCGGCCAACAACTGACAGCCAGGATAGAGTCTCTCGGCCGCGATCTTCGCGGCCGAATTGTGTTCTGGACTTCCTCGGCATTTTTTTCGATAAAACTGCCGGAGGTTGATCAGCCGTTGCCTCCGAATGCATCTCAGGCGGTGGAGCCGGTCTTCTCACAGATCGGGGCAAGGGCAGGCATGACAACCAAGACCGATATCGCGACCAGGGTTTACAACCACACTTGGAAGCTCGACCCGATCATCCGCAGCTTGATCGATACGGATTTCTACAAACTCCTGATGCTGCAGATGATCTGGAAGCTCTATCCGCAGATCGACGCGACCTTTTCCGTAATCAACCGCACGACCAGCGTCAAACTGGCCGAGGAGATCGACGAAGGAGCACTGCGCGAACAGCTCGATCACGCCCGCACGGTGAGCCTTTCCAAGAAGGAGATGATCTGGCTCGCAGGTAACACCTTCTATGGCCGCAAGCAGATTTTCGAACCGGAATTCCTGAACTGGCTCTCCACCTATAAGCTGCCCGAATACGAACTCTCCAAGCGGGACGGTCAGTATGAGCTGAATTTCTACGGGAAATGGATGGAGACGACGCTTTGGGAAATTCCCGCGCTGGCCATCATCAACGAACTGCGTTCACGTGCCGCCATGCGCTCGTTCGGCTATTTCACACTCGACGTGCTCTACGCACGGGCGAAGGCCAAGATGTGGGAGAAGGTCGAGCGGCTAAGGAAACTTCCTGGCTTGCGCATCTCCGATTTCGGCACCCGCCGGCGCCACAGCTTCCTCTGGCAGCGCTGGTGTGTCGAGGCATTGAAGGAGGGTATCGGCCCGGCTTTTACCGGTACGAGCAATGTGCTGCTCGCCATGGATTCCGACCTCGAAGCGGTCGGCACCAACGCCCACGAACTGCCGATGGTCGCCGCGGCACTCGCCAGGAGCGATGAGGAATTGCGCAATGCACCCTATCAGGTTTTGAAGGACTGGAACCGGCTTTATCACGGTAACCTGCTCATCGTGCTGCCGGATGCTTTTGGTACAGCAGCCTTCCTGCGCGATGCACCGGATTGGGTGGCCGATTGGACCGGCTTCCGGCCGGACAGTGCACCACCGATCGAAGGCGGCGAGATGATCATCGCCTGGTGGAAGAAGATGGGCCGCGATCCGAAAAACAAGCTGCTGATCTTTTCCGACGGACTCGATGTCGATGCGATCATCGACACCTACAAGCATTTCGAGGGTCGGGCCCGCATGAGCTTCGGCTGGGGCACCAATCTCACGAACGACTTCGCCGGCTGTGCTCCTCGCGAGATCGCCGGTCTGATGCCGATCTCCGTGGTATGCAAGGTCAGCGAGGCGAACGGCCGCCCGGCGGTTAAGCTTTCGGACAACCCCCGCAAGGCGACCGGCGATCCGGCCGAGGTGGAACGCTACCTGAAGTTCTTCGGCCAGGAAGGCCGGCACGACCAAGCCGTCCTGGTTTGAGGATTCGTCAAAACCAAACAGGTCGGGAGAAAATCAGTCCCGGCCGATGCGCGGGATGAAAAATCCCGTCCTGCGCTTGTATTCCCGGTATTCGTCGGCAAGCTGCGAGGTCTCGAAATTGCGCTCCTCCATCTTCGCCGCGGCGATATAGACGATCGCGAAGAAGATCACGGGAACCGGCGACCAGATCGACGACCAGGAAGCCAGCGCCCATCCGGACCAGAACATCAGGTAGGAACTGTAGAAGGGATGGCGGAGATAGCGGTAGGGGCCATCGGAAACGATGCCGTGGGGCAGGGCGGGATCGAAAGCGAACCGCAGGCGGGCCTGGCGCGAGGCCCAGATCGCCCACCAGAAGAGGGCGGCGGCGGCGATCTCGATGATCAGGCCAACGGCCTGCACCCAGAGCAACTGCGTCCCTGTCCATTGCAGGTAAAGGAAAAGCAAAGTCGTCAGTATCACCGCCGCGGATATGAGGCGCGCTCTCCAGGTCATGGCAGCCGACGTGAAGTGATTCTTCAGCGACCACGTATAAAAGCCGATGACCGTAAGACTGGTGATGGTAATGAGGGTATCCAAAACGCCTTGCATAACTCTGTCCCCCGCGAGCGATGCAGAAACTAACGATCCGTTCATCCTGTTACAAGGCAGTTTGGTGCTCGCTTTCAAAGTTTAAAGCTTTCTTTGTGAAAAAGCCCCAGACTTTATCGATGTTATATCTGAAGTCAGGAATGACGGCGTGAAGGCCGCGGAACGAACGATCACGACCCGGCATGGGCGCATCCGAATAAGCGATACGCAGGGCGCTGGCCTTCCGTTGCTCTTCCTGCATGGCTCTTCCTCCTCACGGAAGGTTTTCGAGCGGCAATATGATCCGAGGCTCCTGGAGAAGACGCGCATCCTGGCCCTCGACCTGCCCGGACACGGCGAATCCGACGATGCGGCTGACCCTGACATCGCCTATACGATGACCGGCCTTGTCGAGACGGTAGAGGACGTTCTCGGCAAGCTTGGCATTCATCTGCTCACGGTATTCGGCTGGTCGCTCGGCGGTCACCTCGCGATCGAATTGCTGGCCCGCAACCATGCGGTGGAGGGGATACTCATCGCCGGCACTCCGCCGGTCGCGCCGGGCCTGATCGGGATGCTGCGAGGGTTCCACCCGTCATTCGACCTCATGCTGGCCTCGAAGCCGAACTGGTCCGAACGGGATATCGATCGCTTCGAAAGCATCTGTTTCGGCCGGAGCGCGACACCCGACATCCGCAATGGGCTCATCCGCACGGATGGCCGGTTGCGGGCGGTCTTCTCGCGAAGCATGCTGCGTGGCGACGGCCACAATCAGCGCCGTGCCGTGCTGGATGCCGATGTGCCGGTGTTCCTCGTCAATGGCGGGGACGATCCGTTCATCCGCCAAAGTTATGTCGCCGGCTTCGAGGATCGCGCTCGCGGTCATCATGTCGAAGTGATCGAAGGCGCCGGACATGCGTTGTTTCGGGAGAGGCCGGAGCCTTTCAACGCGATCCTGGAGCGCTTCGTCGATACCGTGCTCGTGAGACGTACCTTGCAGACACCGCGTGCCGCCTCTTCATCTTGAGAGCTGCGATCAAAAAAACACGTCCGGTTCGCCGGCCCCATTGCCAATGGTCGATCGGAATCTATTTGCCTCCTTGAAGCCGGGGAGGATCTGGCCATGGAATACCGTTTCCTGATTGTCGAGGACAGCCCGCTGGTGGCCATGGACATCGAGGATGCGATTCACCGAAGCGGGCATGAGGTCGTCGGCATCGCGCCCGACATGACGGGCGCGCTGAACTATACGCGTGAGACGGATATCGCCTTCGTGGATGTACATCTTGCCGATGGTGAAACCGGTCCCGAGATCGCAAGGGCGCTTGCCGAATACGACATCGTCGTGATCATGATTACCGGCAATCCCGGCTTGGTCGCGTCCGGGGTCTCGGGTGCGGTCGGCGTCATGGCGAAGCCACTCTCCGACCAGGCCTCCATGGACCTGATCCAGTTCGCGGTCGATCGAAAGAACGGCCGACCGGGAACCCCGCCGGCAAGATTGCGGCTTTTCCATTAAATTCTGCCTGCCCGACCAAAACAGGTTGTTCAATCCGTTGATGACAGGCTATGGCAGTCAACGGATTGGGATACATCCAGGCAGCAGCGGGCTCACAATGCGTTATTTCATCACCGGAACGGCAGGCTTCATCGGTTTCCATCTGGCGCGGCGCCTGCTTGAACAAGGGCATGAGGTGCTCGGCTTCGATGGCATGACTCCCTATTACAGCCTGCGCCTCAAGGAGGCACGCAACGCGGGATTGGCGCAGTTTCCATCATTCCGTCCCGTCATGGGCATGCTGGAAGACAAGATGCTGCTGGAAAGATCCTTGGCCGATTTCAAGCCGGATATCCTGGTCCACCTCGCCGCGCAGGCAGGCGTGCGTTACAGTCTCGAAAATCCCAAGGCCTACCTCGATTCCAATCTTGTCGGGTCCTGGAACATCCTGGAAATCGCCCGCACCTATGGTGTGGGACACCTGATGCTCGCCTCGACCTCTTCGGTTTACGGTGCCAATCCCGAGGTTCCGTTCCGGGAGACCGACAAGGCCGATGAGCCCCTTACTTTCTATGCGGCAAGCAAGAAGGCCATGGAGGTGATGGCCCACAGCTACGCCCACCTCTATAAGGTGCCGACCACCGCATTCCGCTTCTTCACCGTATACGGCCCGTGGGGCCGGCCAGACATGGCGCTCTTCAAGTTCGTCAAGGCGATAATCGAGGATCGCGAGATCGAGGTCTACGGCGAAGGCAGGATGAGCCGGGATTTCACCTATATCGATGATCTGGTGGATTCGATCGTCGATTTGTCGCGCATCCTTCCCGGCGAGGATAACCGCGTCCCCGAGGTCGACACGCTGTCCAGTCAGGGGCCGTTCCGTGTCGTCAATATCGGCGGTGGCCAGCCGGCTGGCCTCCTCGACTTCGTTGAGACGATCGAACGGATCATGGGAAAGCCGGCAAATCGCAAGATGCTGCCGATGCAGAAAGGTGATGTGCCGCGGACCTTCGCAAGCCCGGATCTGCTTGTTGCGCTCACCGGCAGGAAACCCGAAACGAACCTGGAAGAGGGCGTCAGAGCTTTTGTTCAGTGGTACCTGGATCATCGGCACGAGATCGACTGATCGGTGCCGATGATCCGGAACCGCCCGAGGACGCGATCGCCTCAGCCCCTGCCGAATTCGTCAGTTATGCGGATGATGTCGTCTTCTCCGAGATAGGAGCCGGTCTGGACCTCGATCATTTCGAGGGTGATCTTACCGGGGTTGGCGAGGCGGTGGACTTCGCCCTGAGGGATGTAGACGGATTCGTTCTCACGCACGATCCTGACCTCGTCGCCGATCGTCACTTCCGCGGTGCCCTTGACGCAGATCCAGTGTTCGGACCGGTGGTGATGCTTCTGCAGCGAAAGCTTCTTGCCGGGGGAGACGAACAGCCGCTTGACTTGGAAACGGTCGCCGTTGAGCACCGAGGTATAGCCGCCCCAGGGACGATAGGAGGTGGGATGGGTCTCCGTCAGTGCGGCGGTCGCCCGTGCGGCGGCGAGCTGCTTGACAAGCGCGCCGACATTCTGGCTGTCGTCCAGCCGGCCGACATAGACGGCATCCTCGCTGGCGATGACGGCGACCCCATCGAGCCCCTGGACGGCGAGATGGCTGGTGCGCGACATGACGAGCGAATTCTTCGTATTGACCAGTGTCGCCTTGCCGGTGGCGACATTGCCGGCCGCGTCGCGGGTGCCGAGCTTCCAGACCGCATCCCAGCTGCCGAGGTCCGACCAGGTGAAGGAGGATGGCACGACTGCGGCGTTGGCGGTCTTCTCCATGATCGCGTAGTCGACCGAGATGTCCGGGCTGGCCGAAAACGCCTCCGCGTCCAGGCGGGTGAAGTCGAGGTCGCCGGAGGCCTTGGCCACGGCGACGCGGGCCGCCCTGTCCACCTCGGGGGCAAAGGCGGCCATCTCCTTCAGTACCTGTCCGGCGGTAAACATGAAGATGCCGGAGTTCCAGGCGAACCCGCCGGCCGCCAGCATGTGCTCCGCCTCCGCCAGGGCCGGCTTCTCGACGAAGCGCCTCACCTTGCAGGCGCCGGTTTCCAGCGCTTCACCGATCTCGATATAGCCGTAGCCCGTGGCCGGTTCCGTCGGTGTGATGCCAAAAGTGACGAGCTTGCCGGCAAGGGCGGTCTCCCGTGCGATGCGGATCGCCCCGAAATACCCTTCATCGGCGACGATCTCGTGGTCGGAGGCCAGCACCTGCAGGATGGCGTCCTCGCCGAACCGGCTTGCCGTAAAGGCGGCCGCCGCGGCCACCGCAGGCGCAGTGTTGCGGGCCACCGGCTCGAGCAGGATGCCGGAAAGCCTGATGCCGAGCTCGCGGGCCTGTTCGGCGACCAGGAAGCGGAAATCCTCGTTGGTGATGACCACCGGGGCCTCGTACAGCGTCGGATCCGAAACGCGCGACAGGGTGGCCTGGAACAGCGTCCGGTCGCCGACGAACTGGATGAACTGTTTGGGCGCACTCGCACGCGACAGCGGCCACAGCCGCGTCCCCTTGCCACCGGCCATGATGACGGGGATGATCTTGGTCTTCATCGAAACGATCTCCGGTTCATTCGTTCGTCGTCGGGCGCAGCGTCCGCTGCCCGGCCCATTCGCGGATCAATGAAAGGCCCTGGTCGAGCAGGGCCTTCGCTGCGTCTTCCGTCCGGGCTTCCACGTAGCAGCGCATCTCCGGGGCATTGCCGGACGGTCGGAAATGGATGATCCGCCCGTCGTCCAGCCTCACCCTCAGGCCGTCGATATCGCTTTTGTCCGCGATCGCGCCGAGCGGCCGAAGGAAGGCGGCGAGATTATCGTCGGAGGCGCGCAGATGTGCCATCAGCGCCGCGCTCGTCTCGACCGGAAAATCCTCCAGCCGGTCGGCGGCCGCAAACGGTAGCCGGAAAGAGGCGGCGATCTCAGACAGCGGTTTCTTCTCCGCTGCGGCAAGCGAAAGTGCGGCGAGCAGCGGCAGGAAACTGTCGCGGGTCGGCAGCGGATGGAGCGATGCGCCATCGACCACGAACGGCGAGGCGGTCAAAAGGCCGCCATTGGCTTCGAAGCCCATGATGCCCGTCTTCCCGGCCCGCAGCGCTTCCAGCATGCCGGCGATCACGAAGGGCGAGCCGACTTTCGTGCGGATGACGGCAAAATCCCCCGCCGCCTCGATGCCGGAATTGGAGGTGATCGGCGTCACCACCACCTTCGCCTCCAGGAACCTGGCGGCGATCAGGCCGAGAAGATCGCCGCGCAGCACCTCTCCCGTCTCGTCGGCCATCAGCGGTCGGTCGCCGTCGCCGTCGGCCGAGACGATCGCATCGAGCTTGTGTTCCGCCGCCCAGCCCTTCAGGAGGACGGCGGTCTCAGTCGAGACCGCTTCCGTGTCGACGGGGATGAACTCCGCGGAGCGGCCAAGCGGCACGACATCGGCGCCATGACCTTCAAGCATCGTCACGAGCAGGTCGCGGGCGACGGTGGAATGCTGGTAGACGCCGATCCTGAGGCCGGCGAGCTCGCGCTGCGGCAAGAGCCCGGCATAACGGGCGAGGAAAAGCGCCTCGGCCTCCGCCGAGCGATCCGGTGCCGCGCCGGGTGTCGCATCGATCTCCTGCCCGTCGAGCCGGGCGGCGATCGCGCCGATGCGGACCTCGTCCTGCTTATCGATCTCGCCGTCGGGGCGGTAGAACTTGATGCCGTTGCGGTCGGCCGGGATATGCGAACCGGTGACCATCAGCGCGGCGGCGCCGAGCTTCAACCCGTAAAGCGCCAGTGCAGGCGTCGGCACTGCGCCGCAATCGACCGGCGACAGGCCGGCACGCTGCAGGGCGCCAATAACGGTCTGAGCAATCCCCGGACTCGATGCCCGGAAATCACGACCGACCAGCACGACGTCACCCGCCTTTGCCGCACCTGTTTCGATCAAGCGCCGCGCAAACGCCTGCGTATAGAGCGACGACGCCCGGCCCTCCAGGGCCGTCACAAGTCCACGAAGACCACTTGTGCCGAACTTCATGAAGTACCCATATGAAAATTACAGCCCTCATCATTCCAGGGTTCGTTTCGCATGGAAATAAAGCCGAAACTCGCGACGCCGTAAACTGTCATTACTGACCTAATCTATACCAGGATTGTCTTTGAAATCATTATATATACCGTCATGAGTGCCAATCAGTCTTCCCTCTCCCGCAGCGCTTGGCCGGATTCGGATAATGGTGTTATCTTGTTTTTGTAAATAAGCCTATCAGGATTGCCTGACTGATTGATGTCGGCCGAATGCACTGCTTCGGCTTTCCAGGGATGGAACCCTATGGGACTGAATGTCTTCAAGTCTGTCGCCTTCGTCGTCCCGCTTGCCGGCCTAGCGTTTCTCATGGAGTTCGGAGAGAAGACGGATGAGAGTGCCTGCTCCGGAACTCTTGCCTTCGAGAAGGCACGGCAGCTTATGGAAGACCGCCCGGAGGTGATCGACATGTCCTTGAAAGGCTTTCGGTGGGTGGACGATTGCCGTTTCGCCATGAATGGTTATGCAGATGTCGAGACCGGCGCAGGTCCGGACCGCCTGGGTTTCGAACTCTTGGTGGCTTTCGATCCGCAAGCGCGCCGATGGCAGCAGGCCGGCTTTTCGATGACGCGTTAGACCGCGCCGAGGACTCCCGGGCGCCCGGATCTTCAGTAGCGGATAAAGGGAGAATGGCGGACAGAGAGGGATTCGAACCCTCGATACGCTTTCACGTATACACGCGTTCCAGGCGTGCGCCTTCAACCACTCGGCCACCTGTCCTTGGAGTAAGGGCTGCATTGAAATCGGGGCAACGCAGCGGTCGGGCGCGATATATACCGATGAATTCTCAGGGATCAACCGGAATCTGAACGATTTTTGACACCGGCCCACAAAAGCTTCGCCGCCTCGTTGCCAAGCCCGCCGAACCTGCCTTATTTCTGCGGGGCGGATTGCGGCCGGACAGTATCGGGTGGGCCGCAGATAACGAACGGCTTTGTCTGGAATGAGAATCGTCCGGGGTATCTTCCATCTGTTGAGTGCTTTTGCGCTTCTGGCCGCGATCGTTGCCGGCGTGCTGGATTCGATCCAGTCGGTTTCAGCTTCGTCGGTCGTGGTGACGAGCCTCGGCAACGCCTGGCTCAATCTTGATCCGGAAAGCCTGACGCTCGCCGAGATCTCCGCCGAGACCTATGTCAGCCCCGATATCTGGCGGCCCTTCGTGACACCGGTGCTGGCCCAGCCGGCTTTTGCCGTGTTCCTGGTGCTGGCGCTTCTTTTCTGGATGGCCGGATATCGCAAGCCGCGCTTCGCCGGGCGGTTTTCCGCCTGACGGGGATAACGCCCTGCCTATCGATGGTCCATGAAAGTCGCCCGGAGCTGCGAATTTATGCAGTTTCGTCAACTCTTTGGATAAGTTTTCGGCAATTCGTTCGTTTTTTACCAGTTGAAAAAAATCTCGTGAATTTTTCCGAAACCCGTGCAAGAGTGGCCGGAGCCGGACCCTTGGAAAAGAGGGCAGGTGGCCGCAGATGTACCCGGGGAACGGGCTTGCGGGAGGATCCAAACAGCTAAAAAACAGGGCTGCACAATGAAGAAAACCCTTTTGAGCCTCATTGCCTTGGCTGCCATGTCGGCAACGGCGCTTGCCGCAGAGGTCAAGCCGGCACTGGTCTACGGTACCGGCGGCAAGTTCGACAAATCCTTCAACGAGGCCGCCTTTGCGGGCGCCGAACAGTTCAAGAAGGAAACGGGCATCGAGTTCCGGGATTTCGAGCCCACCAATGACACCCAGGGCGAACAGGCCATCCGCAACTTTGCAAGCCGTGGTTTCAATCCGGTCGTGGCCGTCTCGTTTGCGTGGACCTCGGCCATGGAAAAGGTCGCAGCCGAATATCCTGACACCAAGTTCGCGATCGTCGATTCCGTCGTCGACCTGCCGAACGTCCGCTCCGTCCTTTATAAGGAAGAAGAGGGCTCCTATCTCGTCGGCCTTCTCGCCGGCATGGCCTCCAAGACCGGCAAGGTCGGCTTTATCGGCGGCATGGACATCCCGCTGATCCGCAAGTTCGGCTGCGGCTATGTCCAGGGCGTCAAGGCTGCCAAGGCCGATGCTCAGGTCTTCCAGAATATGACCGGCACGACGGGTGCGGCCTGGAATGACCCGGTCCGCGGCGGCGAGCTCACCAAGAACCAGATCGACCAGGGCGCCGACGTGATCTATGCGGCAGCCGGTGCGACAGGCCTCGGCGTGCTGCAGACGGCGGCCGACAACAAGAAGCTTTCGATCGGTGTCGACTCCAACCAGAACCACCTGCATCCGGGTTCCGTCCTGACCTCAATGGTCAAGCGCGTCGATCTTGCTGTCTACAATGCGTTCAAGGATACCAAGGACGACAAGTTCTCGGCCGGCATCCAGGCTCTGGGCGTCAAGGAAGACGGTGTCGCCTACGCACTCGACGACAACAACAAGTCGCTCATCACGCCGGAAATGAAAACCGCCGTTGAAAAGGCCAAGGCCGACATCATTTCGGGCGCCGTCAAGGTGCATGACTACATGTCGGACAATTCCTGCCCGAACTAAGGACGGTTGCAGGGGCGCATGGCGACGGGAATCGCCATGCGCCCTTTTTGCATATCAAGCGGAAAGGCGGACGATTGAGCCTCGACTTCTCCAATGAGCCCGCGATCGAGCTTGTCGGCATCGACAAGCGGTTCGGTGCGGTGCATGCGAACAAGAACATCAATCTGACGGTTGCCAAGGGCTCGATCCACGGCATCATCGGGGAAAACGGTGCCGGAAAATCGACGCTGATGTCGATCCTCTACGGTTTCTATCATGCCGACCAGGGTGAAATCCGCATTTCGGGCAAGCCGATCACCATACGCGACAGCCAGGCGGCAATCGCCGCCGGCATCGGCATGGTGCACCAGCATTTCATGCTGGTCGAGAACTTCACCGTCCTGGAAAACGTCATGCTCGGCGCCGAAGGCGGCCAGTTGCTTCGCAAGGGCGTTGCGAGTACCCGCCAGGAGCTGAAGCGCCTGGAGGACGACTACGGCCTGGAGGTCGATCCGGACGCGGTCATCGAGGAACTGCCGGTCGGCAGCCAGCAGCGCGTCGAAATCCTGAAGGCGCTTTATCGCGGCGCCGAGATCCTCATTCTCGACGAACCGACGGGCGTGCTCACCCCGGCTGAGGCGGACCACCTTTTCAAGGTGCTGCGGGTGCTGCGCGACCAGGGCAAGACGATCATTCTGATCACCCACAAGCTGCGGGAGATCATGGCGATCACCGACACGGTTTCCGTCATGCGCCGGGGTGAAATGGTTGCGACCCGCAAGACGGCCGGGACGACGGTGGAAGAACTCGCCGAGCTGATGGTCGGCCGCCGGGTGCTGTTGCGGGTCGAAAAGGGCGAGGCCAAGCCCGGCAAGGTCCTGCTCTCCGTCAGGAACCTGACGGTCAAGGACAGCCGCGGCGTTACCATGGTGGACGACGTCTCTCTGGAGGTTCGCGCCGGTGAGATCGTCGGCATTGCGGGCGTCGCCGGCAACGGCCAGTCGGAGCTTCTGGAGGCGATTGCCGGTATCCGCAAGCCGGCCTCCGGCGAGATCTTCCTCGATGGCAAACCGGTCGCCGGCGTCGGTCCGGCCGAATTACGCAGTCTCGGCCTTGCCCACATCCCGGAAGACCGTCACCACATGGGCCTTGTGCTGAAATTCGAGGAATACGAGAACTCGATCCTCGGCTATCACCGCGACCAGCGTTACGGGCGTGGTGCGTTGCTGGACCTCGATGCCATCCGCAAGGATGCGGAGGAGAAGATCGCCAAATACGATATCCGTCCGCCGAACCCGCGATTGAGGACGGCGAATTTCTCCGGCGGCAACCAGCAGAAGATCGTCGTCGCGCGCGAGATCGAGCGCGATCCGAACGTCCTGATCATCGGTCAGCCGACCCGCGGCGTCGATATCGGTGCGATCGAATTCATCCACAAGCGCATCATCGAGATGCGCGATGCCGGCAAAGCGGTGCTCCTGGTTTCGGTCGAGCTCGATGAGATACGCTCTCTCTCCGACCGCATCCTGGTGATGTTTGCCGGCAAGGTCGTCGGCGAAAAGTCGGGCGAGGCGGGTGAGCAGACGCTGGGCCTGATGATGGCCGGGATCGCCGCATGACCGTTGAAGGATCGATCTGTTTGAACCATGAGATGCTGAGCGCCATGACGGCGGCCGGAAAAGTGCGGGAGGAGGTATGAGCACCGCATCCGTTCCGCTTCCTGCCTGGATCAATTACGGCGTCATCCCGCTCCTCAATCTTGTCCTTGCCTTCTTCTTCTCGGGACTTGTCGTCTGGGCGATCGGGGAAAATCCGTTCGAGGCGCTGCAACTTCTGTTGATCGGCGCGCTCGGCCGCGGGGAGGGCATAGGCTTTACCCTGTTCTACACGACGAGCTTCATCTTCACCGGTCTGTCCGTAGCGGTCGCCATCCATGCGGGTCTGTTCAACATCGGTTCGGAAGGGCAGGCCTATCTCGGTGGTCTGGGGGCGGCCCTGGTGGCGCTCTCGCTGGACCATTACGTCCCCTGGTACGTCACCATGCCGTTTGCGGTGATCGGAGCGGCATTGTTCGGCGCGGCCTGCGCCGCCGTTCCCGCCTGGCTTCAGGCCAAGCGGGGCAGCCATATCGTCATCACCACGATCATGTTCAATTTCATCGTCTCGTCGCTGATGAACTACGTGCTGGTGCGCGTGCTGATCGTGCCGGGCAAGATGGCGCCTGAAACCCGCACCTTTCTGCCCGGCGGGCAACTCCCCAAGCTCGACTGGCTGATCTCCATGTTCGGCGGCAAGCTGGGGGCGGCACCGCTCAACTTTTCCTTCCTGATCGCGCTCGTCATGTGTTTCCTGGTCTGGGTGCTGATCTGGCGCACCAGGCTGGGCTACGAGATGCGCACGCTCGGCATCAGCCCGAGTGCTGCGAGCTACGCCGGCATCCCCTATGCGAAGATCGTCATGATCACCATGCTGATTTCCGGTGGCCTGGCCGGCATGATGGCGCTCAATCCGGTCATGGGCGCGTCCGCTCGCCTGCAGATCGAATTCGTCGGTGGCGCCGGCTTCGTCGGCATCGCCGTGTCGCTCATGGGCCGAAACCATCCCGTCGGCATCATCTTGTCGGCGCTGCTTTTCGGCATTCTCTATCAGGGTGGCGCGGAACTCTCGTTCGACATGCCGAAAGTCACCCGTGATATGATCGTCGTCATCCAGGGCATGGTGATCCTGTTCGCCGGTGCATTGGAATATATGCTCCGCCCGGCCATCGTCCGGTTCTACCAGCAGGCCGTAGGCGGCAAATAGGCGGGAACGAGGCTCATGGATTATTTCGATATTCTCATCAGTATTCTCGGCTCGGCGATCCGCCTGTCGGTCCCGCTGCTGTTCACCGCGCTTGCCGGACTGTTTTCCGAACGCGCCGGCATTTTCGATATCGGGCTGGAAGGCAAGATGCTGGCGTCCGCCTTCGCATCCGCCTGCGTGGCCTACTGGACCGGCAATGCTTGGCTCGGCCTCCTTGCGGGCATCGGCATATCGATCGTCTTTTCGCTCGTGCACGGCTTTGCCTCGATCACCAATCGCGGCAATCAGATCGTCTCCGGCGTGGCATTGAACTTCGTGGCGGCCGGCCTGACGATCGTGCTGGGCCAGGCCTGGTTCAACCAGGGAGGACGAACGGGGCAGGTGCCGCCCGAAGGTCGCTTCTCCTCCATCGTCCTGCCCGGTGCGGATGCCATGCGTGAGGTGCCGATCATCGGGCCGCTTTATGCCAACGTCATTTCCGGCAATAATATCCTGACCTATATCGCCTTCCTGATGGTGCCGGTTTCCTGGTGGGTGCTTTATCGCACGCGCTTCGGTCTTAGGCTGCGGGCCGTTGGCGAAAATCCGGGCGCGGTGGATACGGCCGGCATTTCCGTGAGCTGGCTGAGATATCGCGCGCTGATCGTGGCGGGCTTCCTCTGCGGCTTCTCGGGGACCTATCTGGCGATTGCCCAGTCGGCCGCCTTCATCAACAACATGTCGGCCGGCAAGGGCTATATTGCGCTTGCCGCGCTGATCTTCGCCAAGTGGAAGCCGGTGCCGGTCATGCTGGCCTGCCTGCTTTTCGGTTTCCTGGATGCCTTCGCCAACTTCATGCAGGGAAAATCGGTGCCGCTGGTCGGAGAAGTGCCGGTTCAGATTTTCCAGGCGCTGCCCTATATTCTGACCTGCGTGCTGCTGGCGGGCTTCATTGGCATCGCCCGTCCGCCCAAGGCGGGCGGCGTGCCCTATACGAAGGAGCGTTGATCGATGTCTCATGAGCTTTTCGAAGCCGCTCGCGAGGCGATGACCAAGGCCTATGCGCCCTATTCGAAATTCCCGGTGGGCGTGGCGATCCGGGCCGACGATGGAAAGGTCTATCTCGGCGCCAATATCGAGAACCTTTCCTTTCCCCAGGGGTGGTGTGCCGAGCCGACCGCGATCGGTGCGATGATCATGGGTGGAGCTAAGAAGATCGAGGAACTCGCCGTGATCGCTGAAAAGCTGCCGCTCTGCACGCCATGCGGCGGCTGCCGGCAGAAGATTTCGGAATTCGCGGCGGCCGATACCCGTATCTATCTTTGCGACGATGCCGGCGTTCAGAAGACGGTCACCATGGCCGAGCTTCTGCCCTACGCCTTCGAAACGGATGTGATCGGATGAGAGAGGTTGTCGACCTGCTCGTGGATCGCCTTGGTGGCCTCATGCCGCGCCATGCGATCGTGCTTGGCTCCGGCCTGGGTTCGCTGGTCGATGAGGTGAAGGGGCAGGTCCGCATTCCTTACGGAATGCTGGAAGGCTTTCCGGTCAGCGGTGTCACCGGTCACGCGGGCGAACTGGTCGCCGGCCGCCTGGGTGGCACGCCGGTCATCATGCTTTCGGGCCGGGCCCATTATTATGAACATGGCGACGCGAAGGCGATGCGCTTTCCGATCGAGGTCTTGAAAGGGCTCGGCGTCCGGTCGCTGATCCTCACGAACTCGGCGGGATCGCTCCGCGAAGACATGCCGCCCGGTTCGGTCATGCAGATCACCGACCACATCAACTATTCCGGCATGAATCCGTTGATTGGAGAGAAGGGCGACCGCCGTTTCGTCGGGATGACCAGTGCCTATGACGCGGGCCTTGCTCTGGACATGCGCAATGCAGCCATTCGCTGCGGTATTCCCCTGTTTTCCGGCGTCTATATGTGGTTCTCCGGCCCGAGCTTCGAAACGCCGGCGGAGATCCGCATGGCGCGAATCCTGGGTGCCGATGCGGTCGGCATGTCGACGGTGCCGGAAGTCATTCTCGCGCGCTATTTCGGGCTAAAGGTTGCGGCCGCTTCGGTCATCACCAATTTCGGTGCGGGCATGACCGGCGCGGAATTGAGCCACGAGGAGACCAAGGACATGGCGCCCGTCGGCGGGCAGCGATTGGCCGCGATCCTGAAAGAAATCTTGGCTTGATTACACGATGGATTTCAAACGGATACGCTCGGTGTGGCGATCTGCCCTCAGGCTGCGGGTTGCATCTAATCGTTTGAACGATAAATATACCGGCTGATTTAAGCCGGGGAGGCACACGAAATGGAACTCCTGAGCCCACGCGAGGTGGCAGCCTTCGCGCTCTCACTTCTCGACCTGACGAACCTGCGCGACGATTGCGACAATGCCGCGATCGAGAAACTGTGCCTGCGCGCCGAGACGCCCTACGGCCATACCGCGGCCATCTGCATCTGGCCGCGTTTCGTTGCGCATGCGCGCGCCATCCTGGGGCCTGAGCATGCGGTCCGCATCGCCACCGTGGTGAATTTCCCGTCGGGCGACCTGGCCGTCGCGACTGTCGTGGAGGAAACGAAGAAGGCGATCGAGGACGGTGCCGACGAAATCGACATGGTCATCCCCTATCGCAAGTTTCTGGCCGGCGACGAGGCTGCCGTGACGGAGATGGTCGAGGCTGTGCGCGCCGCATGCCCGAATGCCTGCCTGAAGGTGATCCTCGAGACGGGGGAACTGAAGGACAGCGGCTTCATCCGCCGCGCTTCCGAGCTCGCAATCGCCGCCGGCGCGGATTTCATCAAGACCTCCACCGGCAAGGTCGCCGTCAATGCGACGCTTGAAGCGGCCGACATCATGCTGCAGGCGATCCGGGATTCCAAAAAGCGCGTCGGCTTCAAGCCCGCGGGCGGCATCGGCAGCGTTGCCGATGCCGATCTCTACCTGCGCCTTGCCGAAACCATCATGGGTCCGAACTGGATCATGCCGTCGACATTCCGTTTCGGGGCGTCCGGCCTGCTCGACGATATCCTGGGCGTCCTGAGCGGCAGCACCGCCATTCGCGCGTCGGGCGGCTACTGAAGAGAAGATCATGATCCCGCAGGAAATCATCCGCCGCAAACGCGACGGGCAGATTCTTTCCGCTGAAGAGATCGGAGCCTTCATCGCAGGCCTGACGAAGGAGGAAATCACCGAGGGTCAGGCGGCGGCCTTCGCCATGGCTGTCTTCTTTCGGGGTATGTCCCGTAATGAGACAGTGGCGCTGACGCTCGCGATGCGTGATTCCGGCACGGTTCTGGATTGGCGCGGCCTCGATCGTCCCGTGGCGGACAAGCATTCGACAGGCGGCGTCGGTGACAACGTTTCCTTGATGCTGGCGCCGATCGTCGCGGCCTGCGGCCTTGCGGTCCCGATGATTTCTGGCCGTGGGCTGGGGCACACGGGCGGCACGCTCGACAAGCTGCAGTCGATCCCCGGTTATGATGTCATGCCGGAAGAGGCTCTCTTCCGGAAGGTCGTCGATGAGATTGGCTGTGCCATAATAGGACAGACCGCCGAGCTTGCGCCCGCCGACCGGCGTCTCTATGCGATCCGCGACGTCACCGCGACGGTGGAGTCCGTGCCGCTGATCACCGCTTCCATCCTGTCGAAGAAGCTTGCCGCGGGTCTTGGCAGTCTGGTGCTCGACGTCAAGGTCGGCAACGGCGCCTTCATGGAAAGTCTGGAGGAAGCCGAGACACTCGCCCGCTCTCTGGTCGAGGTGGCGAATGGTGCAGGTGTCAGGACCGCCGCATTGCTGACCAACATGAATGAACCGCTTGCCGATGCGGCCGGTAACACGCTCGAGGTCATCAACTGCCTCGATTTTCTGGCTGGACTGAAGTCTGGCACGCGGCTGGAAACGGTTGTCATCGCGGAAGCCGCCGAAATGCTGGTTCTGGCCGGCATTGCCGACGATCGGCCGGAAGCGGAGGAGAATGCCCGACAGGTTCTGGCATCCGGCGAGGCGATGGAGCGTTTCGCCCGCATGGTGCATGCGCTGGGCGGGCCATCTGATTTTTGCGAGCGCCCTGATGCCTATCTTGAGCGTGCACCGGTGCGGCTGCGCGTTGAGGCGCCGCAGGACGGATATCTTACGGCTTGCGAGACCCGTGCTCTCGGTCTGGCCGTGGTCGAACTCGGCGGCGGACGCAGGCGCGCGGCGGATGCGATCGATCATCGTGTCGGCATCAGCGAACTTCTGCCTTTAGGCACACGGGTTTCAAAAGGCGAGCCGATCGCCATGGTGCATGCGAAAACCCGGGAGGATGCGGAGCGGATCGCGAAGGACGTGGCTCGTTTCTACACGATCGCCGACACGCCGCCTGAACCATCGCCGGTCGTCATCGAGCGCATCGGCTGATCATTGGGTGAGCTTCAGGATTCCGCGTTCCACCTGGAAGGCTTTCAGCCTCTTGAGAAAGCTCATTCCGACCAGCGTGCCCGAGAGTGCCTCGTCGCGCAGCACGAAGGCATCGACGTCCTTCACCCGCACGCTGCCGATCTCGATCCGGTCGAGCACGACATGCGCGGCTTCCGTGCCGCCGTTGGCGGTATTGGCGGTATGGCGGAAATCCAGGCTGTTCACGCCGAAGCCGAGCCTTCTCGCCGTGCTTTCGTTGATCGCCACCAGGGAAGCGCCGGTATCCACCAGACCGTCGATGGATTTGCCGTTGATGCGGAACATGCCGATGAAATGGCCACGCCCGTCGGCCTTCAGGGAGACGCTGCCCGGCGCGATCGCTACGGGCTCGGGCCTCGCCGGCACCTCGACTGCCGGGGCCTCCTGCGGCTGGCCGTCGAACTTGATCATCGCGGGAATCTGGGTGGCGATGAGCGTTACGATGGCTGCGAAAATGACTGTGCGCAGAAGCATGACCGTCCCCTCGGCATGAATCGGTATCGTCTTCCGATAGCGCGAAATCCATAAGAAAACGGCCCATGGAGCTTCCACGGACCGTTCATTTCAAAGTTTGGTAAGGAAACTCTGAAGTCTACTTTGTGCCATACATGCGGTCACCGGCGTCGCCGAGGCCGGGCACGATATAACCCTTCTCGTTGAGATGGCTGTCGATCGCAGCGGTATAAATCTTGACGTCCGGATGGGCGCCCTGGAAATTCTTGATGCCTTCCGGAGCGGCTAGCAGGCAGAGGAAGCGGATGTTGTGAGCGCCGCGCTCCTTCAGCTTGTCCACCGCCGCGATCGAGGAATTGCCGGTCGCCAGCATCGGATCGACCACGATGATGAGCCGTTCGGCAATGTCTTCCGGCGCCTTGAAGTAATATTCGACCGGCTGCAGCGTTTCGTGGTCGCGATAGACGCCGATATGCGAGACGCGTGCCGAAGGCACAAGTTCGAGCATGCCCTCCAGAAGGCCGTTGCCGGCGCGCAGGATGGAGGCGAAGACGAGTTTCTTGCCTTCGACGACGGGCGCCTGCATTTCGGTAAGCGGCGTCTCGATCGTCTCCATGGTCAGTTCGAGGTCGCGGGTCACTTCATAGCAGAGCAGCATGGAAATCTCGCGCAGCAGCCGTCGGAAGCCGGCCGTCGAGGTTTCTTTCTTGCGCATGATCGTCAGCTTGTGCTGCACCAGCGGATGATCGATGACAGTGACGCCGTCCATGAGCTTCCCCTTATTCCTGCCTGTTCCTTCTTTTGAGGAAAAAGCCACGTTCCGCAAGCCGTCAGGCGCGTTTTGCGGCCTCGTCCCCAGCCTGTGCGTCGAAACGCGCCAGCAACCTGCAGCGCGTATCCTCGTCGACGAAGGCGGCCTCGAGCGCCGTGCGTGTCATGGTATCGATCTCCTGATCCGAAAATCCCATGATTTTCGAGGCAATCTCGTATTCGTGGGCCAGTGACGTACCGAAGAAGGGTGGATCGTCGGAATTGAGGCAGACACGCACGCCGGCGGCCTTGAGCCGCCTCAGCGGATGACTGTCGAAGTCCGGGAAGACGTTCAGAGCGATGTTGGAGCCCGGGCAGACCTCCAGCACGATGCCGAGATCGGCAAGACGCGCCACCAGCACCGGGTCTTCGATCGCACGCACGCCATGCCCGATCCGCGAAGGTTTTACGAGATCGAGTGCATCGGAGACACTGAAGGCACCGCAGACTTCTCCGGCATGGATCGTCAGCCCGAGTCCCGCATCGCGGGCGATGTCGAAAGCGCGCGCATAGTCGGCGACTCGGCCCATGCGCTCTTCGCCGGCCATGTTGAAGCCCGTCACCAGCGGGTTCTTTGCCCGTGCGGCATATTCTGCGGCGGCGATTACCCGGTCCGGACCGAAGTGCCGTTCGCCGGTGACGATGATGCGCGCCTCGATACCGGTCTTTTCACGCGCGGCATGGATACCGTCCGAGATGCCGGCAAGGTAGGCGTCGGCCCCGAGCCCGATCCGGTCGCCATGGTCCGGCGAGACGATGATCTCGCTATAGATCGCATTGGCGTCGGCAAGCTCCGTCAGGTAGGTCTCGGTCAGCAGTGCATAGTCGTCGGCCGTCTTGAAGAGGGCAGCGACTGCGTCATAACAGATGAGGAATTCGGCAAAGTCCGACCAGACATAGGCGCCGTTGCGCAAAATGTGGCTCGTATCGACGCCGTATTTTTTGGCCTGCGCTGCGGCAAGTGCCGGCGGCGCCGCGCCTTCGATGTGGCAATGGATTTCGGCCTTGAGAAGGTGCGCAGTCAAAGGAAGCTCCGTCCGTGCGGTCCCGGCGGGATGGAGAGGTGGGCGGCGATCGTCTCCGCGATATCCGCATAGGTCGACCTCAGCCCGATGGAACGGGAGCGTATTCCGGGGCCGAATGCCATGATCGGCACCCGTTCGCGGGTATGGTCGGTTCCGCGCCAGGTCGGATCGCAGCCGTGGTCGGCGGTGAGGATCACCAGATCGCCGGGCTTCAGCCGTCGGTGAATGTCCGGCAATGCGCGATCGAAGGCTTCGAGCGCCGCCGCATAGCCGGGAACGTCGCGGCGATGGCCGTAAAGCATGTCGAAATCGACGAAATTGGTGAAGACGAGATCGCCGACGGCTGCCTCGTCCATCGCGGAAAGCGTCGCGTCCATCAGGGCCGCATTGCCGTTTGCCTTGATCACGCGCGATACGCCTTGATGGGCAAAGATATCGCCGATCTTGCCGATGGCGTGTACCGATCGTCCCTCCTGGATCAATCGGTCGAGGAGTGTCGGTTCGGGCGGGGGAACGGAAAAGTCGCGGCGGTTGCCGGTGCGCTCGAAGGTTTCCGCCGTTTCGCCGACGAAGGGGCGCGCGATCACCCGGCCGATGTTGAGCGGGTCAAGCAGTTCGCGCACCACCTGGCAGAGCTTGATGAGCCGGTCGAGGCCGAAATGGGTCTCGTGGGCGGCGATCTGGAACACGGAGTCGCTTGAGGTATAGCAGATCGGTTTTCCGGTGCGGATATGTTCCTCTCCCAGGCGTGCGATGATCTCCGTGCCTGAAGCATGGCAATTGCCGAGAATGCCCGGAATATTGCCTTCCCGGCAGATCGCCTCGATCAGTTCGGGCAAAAACGCATCGCCCTCGCCCGGGAAATAACCCCAGTCGAACATCACTGGAGTTCCGGCGATCTCCCAATGCCCGGATGGCGTATCCTTGCCGCGGGAAACCTCGTTTGCCGCGCCATAGAGGCCGAAAACGCGCTCGGGCATCGGCATGCCGTCCGGATAGTTGCCGCTGGCAAGCTTGGCGATTTCGAGAAGTCCGAGCGAAGACATGTTCGGCAGGTGCAGCGGACCTTCCCGAAGGCCGGCCCGGTTGCCGGCGCCAGCGGCACAGAATTCCGCGATATGCCCGAGTGTGTTGGAACCCAGATCGCCGTAGTCTTCCGCATCGCGGGCGCCGCCCACGCCGAAGGAGTCGAGAACGAACAGGAAGGCACGTGCCATTGGTCACCCGGGTACTGAGATGCAATTCGGCCGGCATTTCTCAACCGGCATGGATTGCGACTCATATAACCGCAGACGTGGCTTGGCAAAGGGGATGGTGTTTCCCGGTCACCCGCAATCGGTACAGGAAATGCTGTCTCCGAAACGCTGGCGATAGAAAAATTCCTGGCTGATCGGGATTTCCTGCAGGTTTGTCGGCACGAGGCCGGACATGAACAGCAGGAGGTCGTGTTTCACCAGAACCTCGGATCGTATCAGGAAGGAACTGCCAAGGCGCATCTTCTCGGGGACATCGACCGGCGAGCCGACGGCATAGGGTGCGCCCTCGCCGTTCTGCCAGGACCATGCGACGATCGGGTTGCCGTCGGCATCGATTGTGACGCCGGTAATCTTGATGCTCAATTTGTTCGGTGTGTAGGGCACGAAAATGCTTGCGGCCAGATGCGGCATCGTCGCGAGAAAGGCCGTGTTCACGCTCGCCTCGCGGGCCACGAGGTCGGCGATGGTGTCGGCACTGTGCGTCACTCTCTTCGAGACGCTGAATCCGATCGTCAGCTCGAAGGAGGTGATGTAGAGGCTCAAGAGAAGCGGCGCGATAAGCGCGAATTCGACGGCTCCGACGCCGCGCCGGTCGGCAATGAACTGCCTGAGCGCGATGAGGAAGCCCTGTGGCCGCTTCTGCGATTGCGGTTTTTGCCCTTCCATCACGGATAGTCCTCGTTTCGGACGGTGGATGTCTGCACGATCAGGAAATAGTTGTCGCCGCTGGCGGGCTGGACATTGGTTATCAGGGGCCGGATCAGGTCTGTGATGACGTCCCAGCGATAGTAGGCGCGCACCATGTTGATGGTCTTCTGCGCGCCCGGCGAATAGGCGAACGCGGATGTATCCAGGTCACCGTCCGGCGTGAGAGGGACAGAGTCCGGTACATCCTCGAAGTCCGTGAAACTGCGGACGTCGAGCCATAGCTTGTTTGGCGTGCCGATCTCCGCCTCGCTGCACTTGATCATGATCGACACTTCGTCGCAGAAAGCGCGCCGGAATTCGGTGCTGCTGGTGTTGCCCGCGGTGATACTGCCGGTTCTGATCCTGCGCGCCATCGTGTCGACGGCGTTCCCTACGAGCTGCTCGCCGGTATAGGCGATGAAGGTCTCGATGATCGCGAAAATGATTATGAAGTAGGGGATGGCGAGCAGGGCGAATTCGATCGCCGCCGCACCGTCCCGCGAGCGGAGGATCCGCCGCCACGCTCCCTTGCGCCTGTTCCTCGCCGGCACAGGCGCACCCTCTCTGGTCTCGTCATGATCCTGGCACATGCTTTCCGCCCGACAGCCCTTTTGAGCGTCCGGATCGTACGTGGGGATTGTTGAGATTCCGTTGCCGCGATGGCTGGGAGTTTAACGACCTGTCCCCGATCAGGGCGAGGCGCTGCTGTTGCTGCTGGTGTCGTTCTTGAACTCCGCGTGCTGTTCGCAATTGGGCGTGCAGGACAGGACGGAACGGGCTGTCTGCCGGTAGACGCGCACGGTATTTCCCTCGTCGATCGAAACGAGGATGCGCTCGTCGGCAATCGCATTGCCTTCCGTATCGAGCAGCACGAGGTTCGTCGTCCCGAAGCTGCGGCCCGTGAGCACGATCGTGGTGGGATCCGCAACCGTGGCGTCGGCGACGTTCGAATTGCCGACGATGACCTTGCTGACCGGCCGGTCGAGCTTCAGCACGCGCGCGTGATTCATGAAGACGCGCAGCAGGCCGCTTTCCTGCTCTTCTTGTGCAGCGGCTTGTCCCGCAACGGCAGAGACCAGGCCGCCAAGGACGGCAAGTCGAAGCATGACGCTACGGAACAGCATGGAAGGCGGCCTTTGGATGCAGTTTATGGTTCGCAAAGAATGGATGCGATTGGTGAATGAAGAGTTAAGCGGCACATCTGGGCGACTTTGACATCTTCTTAACTTTCCGAATGGCCAATTGACCGGAGCAAGTCGCACCGGATCCTGATCGGAAAAAGTTCGTTAAGTCGCTGTAAAACAACTGATATTAGAAGTGACGATAGTCAATTCCCACCGCTCGAATGCCGCCTTTTTTCTTCTTCCTTCATTTACCACCCGAAGGGCAAATCCGCCGTTAACCGGATGGTAACACTGTTCCTTAAGCCGTTGGAAATCGTCGCTGTCTAGATTGCGTCCATCCGAACAACGGAAACAGTTGTCGGGAAGTGCTGAACAACAATCGTCGAGTATAGGAGAGTTCCATGTCCAAGATTTTCGCTCGTTTTTTGAAAGATGAGTCTGGCGCGACTGCCATCGAGTATGGTCTGATCGCTGCTCTCATCTCCGTCGCCCTGATTGCCGGTGCATCCACGCTTGGTGATAGCCTTGATGCGCAGTTCGAGCGTCTCGGAGGCATTGTGGCTGACCCTGAAGCTGCTGCTGCCGATTAAGCCCAGCAGATCCATCGCAATTCAGAGCCGCCCTCATTGGGCGGCTTTACTGCATTTGACGCCGGACCAATCCTCCGGTTTGGACAAAGACGCATTCTTGAAGGAGGGCGTACCTATGGCAAGCATGGTTGTTGCAGCCTTGGTCTTTTGTATCCTCCCTCTGGGACTGGCGCTTGCCGCCATCAGCGACCTTTTCACGATGACGATCCCCAATCGGATATCGATCGTGTTGCTGGGAGGCTTTTTGATCCTTGCGCCGCTCTCGGGCCTTGCCTGGCCGGACATCGGCATGAGCCTTGTCGCTGGTCTTGCCGTCTTCGGCGGCTGTTTCGCGCTTTTCGCGCTGAATGTCATGGGCGGGGGGGATGCCAAGCTCCTGACTGCCTCGGCCGTCTGGTACGGCTTCAATCATTCGCTTCTGGCCTTCCTGGTGACCGTCGGTTATGTCGGCGGCGCCGTCACGTTGATCTTCCTTCTGCTGCGCGTGCGGGCGAATTCGGTCATGGCGATGGGAATTCCGCTGCCGGCCTCGCTGGTGACGGCGAAGAAAATCCCTTATGGCATTGCTATTGCGATTGCCGGCTTCCTGACTTTTGAACAGGCGCCCATTTATTCGCTGGCCATGAATGCTTTCCAGTAAAGGTTAGTGCGATGGAAAGATCGCGTTAACCAGAATTGTAAGCTTCTCATTAACCATAATTACACCATTGGAGGCCATTCTCCGGAGGAATTAATGTTCCCCCAAGGAATGGCCATGAAGCCAACCCGTATCATCATTCTCGCGGTCGCCGTGGTGGCGGCGGGCCTCGCCGGCCTGCTGGCCGTGCGCCTTGCCGGCAAAAAAGGCTCCGAGCTGGTGGAAACCGTGATCCAGAAGGAGCCGACGGTCAGGGTTCTGGTTTCCGCCGAGAACCTGCCGGTCGGCAGCCGTTTGACCGAGAAGGCGGTCCATTGGCTTTCCTGGCCGAAGAACGGCATTGTCGAAGGCTTCATCACCGACGACAAGCGGCCGGATGCCATCACGGAACTGCAGGGCGTGGTCGTGCGCATGCCGCTGTTCAAGGGCGAGCCCGTCCGCGCCGAAAAGATCGCCGATTCATCGAGCCGCATCATGTCTTCGCTTCTGCCCTCCGGGAAGCGTGCCGTCGCCACCGAAATTTCGGTCGCCACGGGCGCCGGCGGCTTCGTCCTGCCGAATGACCGCGTCGACATCATCATGGTGCGCGAGGGCAGGGAAGGTGGCGGCTACATCACCGAAAACATCCTGAACAATATCCGTGTGCTGGCGATCGACCAGCAGATCCAGGAGAGCGAGGACGGCAAGAAGGCGGTTGTCGGCACGACTGCGACGCTTGAGCTCACGCCGGATCAGGCCAAGGTCATCGCAGTTGCCCAGCAGATGGCGTCGCGGCTGACGCTCGCGTTGCGCTCCGTGGCGGATTCGCAGGAAGCCGATACGGCCGCGGCCGACTACCTGTTGCATGGCGGCGATGGCAAGGCGGATATCCAGGTCATCAAATCGGGCGCGATCGTCGGGAGCACGGCGACGGCGGCGGCGCAAGCGAAATGAACGGAGCGGTCACGTGGGAAATCTGAAACGCAGGATTCGCAGCTCGGCAGCGGCGGGCATGGCTTTCTGCCTTGCCTTTTCCGGCGTTCCGGCCGATGTCGCGCCGGTCAGCCTCGCGCCGGCTCGGGCTCTTGCGGCAGATGCCAGCATTGTTCGCATAACCGATGGCGGACCCGGAACCCGCAAGCGACTGCAACTCGGCCTCAACAAGGCGCTGGTGGTGGATCTGCCGTCGGACGCTCATGACATTCTCGTCGCCGACCCCTCCATGGCCGATGCAGTGACGCGCACCTCGCGGCGCATCTATCTTTTCGGCAAGGCGGTGGGGCAGACCAATATCTTCGTTTTCGGGTCGCATGGCGAGGAGATCGTCAGCCTGGACGTGGAAATCGAACGCGACATCTCCGGCCTTCAGCAGAACCTTCGCCGCTTCCTGCCGGATTCCGATATCAAGGTCGAAATCATCTCCGACAACATCGTGCTCTCCGGCACGGTCCGGACGCCGCAGGATTCGGCCCAGGCGGAAAAGCTTGCCTCCGCCTTCCTGAGGGGCGGCGAGGCGACCACCCGAAACATCACCGCCCAGGGTAACTATGGTGATGCGGACATCTTCGCCGAAGACCGGCAGGTCTCGCAGATCGTCAATCTCCTGACGATCGAAGGCGAGGATCAGGTCACGCTGAAGGTCACCGTCGCCGAAGTCAGCCGCCAGGTGCTGAAACAGCTCGGTTTCAACGGGTCGGTATCGGGGCCTGACGGCTCGATCGCCTTCTCCAATCCTTCCAACCTCGGCAATGCGATCAACACCTTCGGGATGGCCTCCCTCGCTGGCACGATCGGCAACACCAGCCTTGCCACCTATATGAACGCCATGGAGCAGGCGGGTGTCATGCGCACGCTTGCCGAGCCGAGCCTGACGGCCATCTCCGGCCAGCAGGCGAAATTTTATGTCGGCGGCGAATTCCGCCTGCCTGCCGAACAGGAGGTCGGCCGCGACGAGGACACCGGCGCGCTGACCGTGACCCGCACGACCAACTCGGTCGATTACGGCATCGAACTCAATTTCAAGCCGGTTGTGCTGTCTCCGGGCCGCATTAGCCTGGTGATCGAGACCAATGTCTCCGAGCCGACCTATGAAGGCTCGGCCGTCACCGGCAATGGCAGCTCGCTTAGCGTTCAGGGCAACACCTATATGTCGATCCGCAAGCGCGAGGCTTCGACCACCGTCGAATTGCCGTCCGGCGGCTCGATCGTGATCGCCGGTCTGGTGCAGGACAATATCCGCCAGGCCATGTCCGGCCTTCCGGGCATCTCCAAGATTCCGGTCTTCGGCACCCTGTTCCGCAGCAAGGATTTCGTCCGCAACGAGACGGAACTCGTCATCATCGCGACGCCCTATCTCGTCCGTCCCGTTGCCCGCAGCGAAATCGCCCGGCCGGATGACAACTTCAACCCGGAAAACGATGCGGCAATGTATTTCCTCAATCGCGTGAACAAGATCTACGGCCGCAAGGAACCCGTCGCGGCGGGCCAGTACCACGGGGCGGTCGGTTTCATCTACAAGTGAGCGGTCATGGCTATTGAAACGAAGAAAATCTCCGCCGAAGGACAGGATGTCATGACCCAGGGCACGGTGAGGTCCCATCATAGCAGGATTGCCGCCGCCGCCGTGCTTGCGGCATCTGCAATACTCCTCTCGGCTTGTGGCAACGGCCAACTCACCACAGGCTCGATCCCCGATGATTATCGCACCCGTCATCCGATCGTGCTGGCGGAAGGCGAATATACCCTCGATATCCCCGTGGCTTCCGGCGATGCCCGGCTTTCGACGGGCATGAAGGACACGGTGCGGGGGTTTGCGCAGAGTTTTGCGTCCTCGCCGGCCGGCATAATGCAGATCCAGGTGCCGCACGGCTCCTACAATGCCGGCGCGGCCCAGCATCTGGCGGCTGAAATCCGTCGCACGCTGACAGCAGCGGGCGTCCAGCCCCACAAGATCCTGATGAGCAGCTATGCGGCCTCTCCGAACGGCGACGCAGCGCCCATCCGGCTCGCCTATGTGACGACCAAACCGATGACGAACCAGTGCGGCGAGTGGCCGGCGGATCTGTCGGACAGCACGTTCGGCAACAAGAACTGGTACAATTTCGGCTGTGCCAGTCAGAATAACCTAGCCGCCCAGGTCGCCAATCCCACAGACCTCATCGCGCCGCGCGGCATGACACCGATCGATGCGACGCAGCGCGCAAAGGTCATCAGCGATTATCGCGGCGAATCGACCAGCAACACGACACCGTAGGCCAGGAGACCGGAGAAGAAGATGAGTCCGATCAACTACGAGATCCGAACTCCCGGTGAAGACGAACGGTTTGCCGAGGAGGCCGAGCGCCAGGGAGATCTGGACACGCTGCGTCCGCTTCCGCGCATATCGATCCACGCATTCTGCGAAAGCGAGGCCATGCAGCGGATGATGGACCGCATGGCGCGCGATCGCCGCATGGCCAAGGTCAATCTGCGCGTGACGATCGGCGGCACCGACGCCGCGGCCAACATGTTCGCGTCCACCCCGACGCCGAACCTGATCATCCTCGAAACCGAGACCGATCCGAAAAACCTGCTCGATGAACTGACACCGCTTGCCGAGGTCTGCGATCCCTCGACACGGGTCATCATCGTCGGCCGCTATAACGATATCGCTTTGTACCGCGAGCTTATCCGCAACGGCATTTCCGAATATCTCGTCGGGCCGGTGCAGATGCAGGACATGCTGGCATCGATCTCTGCGATCTTCGTCGATCCGGAAGCCGAGCCGCTCGGCAGGTCGATCGCCTTCATCGGCGCAAAGGGCGGCGTGGGGTCCTCGACCATTGCCCATAACTGCGCCTTCGGTATTTCGAACCTCTTCTCGACCGAGACCATTCTCGCCGACCTCGACCTGCCTTTCGGCACGGCCAATATCGATTTTGACCAGGACCCGGCCCAGGGTATTGCGGAAGCCGTTTTTGCGCCCGAACGCCTCGACGAGGTCTTCCTCGACCGTCTGCTCACCAAATGCTCCGAGCATCTGTCTCTGTTGGCCGCGCCTTCGCTGCTTGATCGCGCCTACGATTTCGAGCGAGGCGCCTTCACGCCGATCATCGAGCTGCTGCAGCGCAGCGCGCCGGTCGCGGTGCTCGATCTCCCGCATGGCTGGACGGAATGGACGCGCGCCGTCCTGTCCGAAGTGGACGAAGTGGTGATCTGCGCCGTTCCCGATCTCGCCAACCTGCGCAATACCAAGAACATGATCGACGCGCTGAAGAAGCTCCGGCCGAATGATCGCCCGCCGCACCTCATCCTCAATCAGGTCGGCATGCCGAAGCGCCCGGAAATTGCGCCCGTCGACTTCATCGAGCCGTTGGAGATCGAGCCGATCGCCATCCTGCCTTTCGATGTGCAGCTTTTCGGCAACGCCGCCAATAGCGGCCGGATGATTTCCGAGATCGATGCGAAATCGCCAGCCGCCGAAACCTTCTCGCAGATCGCTCATATCGTCACGGGTCGTGTAGCGATGAAGAAGGCAAAGAAGGGCGGCCTCGGCAATATTCTCGGGATGCTGTCCCGCAGGAAGGCATAAGGCATGTTCGGAAAACGCGGAAACGAGGGGTTTGGGAAAAGTGCGGCCGGGCTTGCGCCGCCGCCGACTGTCACGTCCACTCCGGCCACGCCCGCAATGGCAAGGCCTCTGGCCCCGGAAGTCCTCGCCGAACCCATGCGGGACCCGGCCGTCCAGCGCCAGCCGGTTTCATCGCCGACGCTCGCTCCCCAGGCTCCGGCCCGCAGGAAGCCGGTTCGCACCGAGCTCTATTACGATACGAAGAGCCAGGTTTTTTCGGCGCTGATCGATACGATCGACCTTTCCCAGCTTGCCAAGCTGGATGCCGAGAGTGCGCGCGAGGAAATCCGCGACATCGTCAACGACATCATCACGATCAAGAATTTCGCGATGTCGATTTCCGAGCAGGAGGAACTGCTCGAGGACATCTGCAACGACGTTTTGGGCTACGGTCCGCTGGAGCCGTTGCTCGCCCGTGACGACATCGCCGACATCATGGTGAACGGTGCCGGCCAGACCTTCATCGAAGTCGGCGGCAAGACGATCGAATCCGATATCCGCTTCCGCGACAACGCCCAGCTTCTGTCGATCTGCCAGCGCATCGTCAGCCAGGTGGGCCGTCGTGTCGACGAATCCTCGCCGATCTGCGACGCGCGCCTGCCGGACGGTTCGCGCGTAAACGTCATCGCGCCGCCGCTTGCGATCGACGGCCCGGCGCTCACCATCCGCAAGTTCAAGAAGGACAAGCTGAACCTCGACCAACTCGTCAAGTTCGGGGCGATCACGCCGGAAGGCGCGGTCCTGCTGCAGATCATCGGGCGGGTTCGCTGCAACATCGTCATCTCCGGCGGCACGGGCTCGGGCAAGACGACGCTTCTGAACTGCCTCACCAACTACATCGACAAGGAAGAGCGGGTCATCACCTGCGAGGATACGGCCGAACTTCAGCTGCAGCAGCCGCATGTGGTGCGCCTGGAAACCCGTCCGCCGAACATCGAAGGCGAGGGCGAGATCACCATGCGCGACCTCGTGAAGAATTGCCTGCGCATGCGTCCCGAACGCATCATCGTCGGCGAAGTGCGTGGACCGGAAGTCTTTGATTTGCTGCAGGCGATGAACACCGGCCACGACGGTTCGATGGGCACGATCCACGCCAACACGCCGCGCGAATGTCTGAGCCGCATGGAATCGATGATCGCCATGGGCGGCTATTCGCTGCCAGCCAAGACAGTGCGCGAGATCATCACCGGCTCGATCGACGTTATCATCCAGGCCGCCCGCCTGCGCGACGGTTCGCGCCGCATCACCCAGATTACCGAGGTGATCGGCATGGAAGGCGACGTGATCGTGACCCAGGATCTGATGCGCTACGAGATCGAGGGTGAGGATGCGAATGGCCGGCTGATCGGCCAGCATGTGTCGACGGGCATCGCCAAGCCGCATTTCTGGGATCGCGCCCGCTATTTCAATGAGGAAAAGCGCCTGGCCGCGGCGCTCGACGCGATGGAACGGTCCAAGGACTGAAGGCAGAGGAGAACACGCCATGTTCGGGCTGGATATCACTGTCGTAGCGATCATCGCCCTCGTGGCAATCGCTGCGGCTGCGGTCTGTTACGGCCTCCTGTTCTCCCGCATGGAAGTGGAAAAGAAGGCCGATACGCGGCTGAGCCGGGTCAAGGCCGCCGAGACGGACTTTGCCAAAGCCAACGCGGCCCGCGATCGCGTTCAGGAACTCTCCAAGCGCCGCAAATCCGTGCAGGATTCGCTGAAGGATCTCGAGAAGAAGCAGGAAGAGAAGAGCAGGAAGCTGGGCGATGGCAGCTTGAAATCCAGGCTCGCCCAGACAGGTCTGCCGCTGACCGTGGGGCGCTTCTATGTGTTCAGCGCCCTTTTCGGCGTTTTCGTCTTTCTGGTGACCCTGATAGCGGGCCTGCCCATGCTGGCGGCGATCGGAGCGGCTTTCGTCTCGACCGTCGGTCTGCCGCGCTGGGTGATCGGCTACCTGGTCAAGCGCCGCCAGCGGAAGTTCCTCGACGAATTCCCGAATGCGCTTGATGTCATGGTGCGCTCGATCAAATCCGGCCTGCCGCTCAACGATGCGCTGCGCCTGATCGCATCCGACGGCCAGGAGCCGGTGAAGGCGGAATTCCGCCGGGTGGTGGAATCCCAGCAGGTGAGTTTGAGCATTCCCGAAGCCTGCACGCGCATGATGTTGACCATGCCGCTGCCGGAGGTGAATTTCTTTTCCATCGTCATCACCATCCAGAGCCAGGCAGGTGGCAACTTGTCCGAAGCGCTTGGCAATCTTTCGAGGGTGCTGCGCGACCGCAAGAAGATGAAGGCCAAGGTCAGCGCCCTTTCCATGGAAGCGAAAGCCTCGGCGGTTATCATCGGCGCGCTGCCCTTCATCGTGGCGCTGCTCGTCTATCTCACGTCGCCCGACTATATCGCGATCCTCTTCACGGATCCGCGCGGCCACCTGATCCTCTTGTTTTCCGGTGTCTGGATGTCGATCGGCATTTTCGTCATGCGCAACATGATCAATTTCGACATCTGAGGAGGGGCCATGAAGGGACTTGCGACCACGCTGACCGATCCGACCCTGCTTCTGGCCGTCCTCGTGGCGGTTGCGGTTTTCGCGACGCTCTACACGCTGGCGAGCCCGTTCCTTGAAAAGGGAAATCTCGAAAAGCGCATGAAGGCCGTTTCCACCGAGCGAGAGCAGATCCGCGCCCGCGAGCGGGCCCGGATGAATGCCGAGCAATCGAAGACGTCGCTGCGTGCACAGAACAACCAATCCGTCCGCCAGATCGTCGAGCGTTTCAACCTGCGCAAGGCGCTGGTCGATGACAACACGGTCAACAAGCTGCGCGCCGCGGGTCTCCGGTCGCAGAATGCCCTCAACATCTTCCTGGTGGCGCGCTTCCTGCTGCCCTTCGTCTTTCTGACGGCAGCGGTGATCTGGATCTTCGTGCTTGGCAATCTTGCCTCACGCCCGTTCCCGATTCGCATGCTGGCGGCGATCGGTTTTGCCTATGTCGGCTTCTACGCACCGAACATCTACGTCACCAACCTCATGAACAAACGCCAGCATTCCATCAAGCGCGCCTGGCCGGATGCGCTCGACCTGATGCTGATCTGCGTCGAATCGGGGATTTCCATGGAAGCGGCCATGCGCCGGGTCGCAGAGGAAATGGCGCAGCAGTCGCCGCCGCTTGCCGAGGAAATGGTGCTGACGATGGCCGAGCTCTCCTTCCTGCAGGACCGTCGTACCGCTTTGGAAAATCTTGGGCTGCGTACCCAGCTCGATATCGTGAAGTCTGTCACCCAGGCACTCATTCAGGCGGAACGCTACGGTACGCCGATCGCCCAGGCGCTCCGTGTGCTCGCCCAGGAGGGCCGCGACGAGCGCATGAACGAGGCGGAGAAGAAGGCGGCGGCCCTGCCGCCGAAGCTCACCGTGCCGATGATCCTGTTCTTCCTGCCGGTGCTGATCGCTGTCATTCTCGGTCCTGCCGGCATCCAGGTTGCCGACAAATTCTGACCCTTTCGGCCCTATGCCCCTGCATCCCGGTTGCCGGGTCGCCTGAACATGAGCTGAATTCCGGTTTCAGAACGCATTCAGGAGCGTCTTGCTAGTGTCCTCACAGGTCGCGGCAATCCCGGTCCCATCGGCCAGAGCCGTTGAACGCGACATCGAATTCGGAGGAATCACTCATGCTGACAAGGCTTTGCATAAACCTCGTCCTGATCGGCGGCATCGTCACCGTGGTCTCGCGTCTTCTCTGACGGCGGCGCCACGTGAGCGTTGGCAGAAGAGATCGGTAGGACCTGCCAATATGATCGCCTGCGGGACTCGGCCGGAGCATTGCCAGGGTCTCGCTGCCTGTCCGTGTGGTGTGTTGATCCTAGCTCGGCAGGCCGAAGATCTTTTCAAGCCCTTCCCAGGTCTCGTCCATCGCATAGGCTCCGAGGAAGGGCAGGCCCACATGGCCATAGAGAAGCGAGAGCTGCCATTCCGCTGTTTCTTCATCGATATTGGCGACCTGCTGCAGGTAGATCACGGAAGCGAGGCCGGTGCGATCGGCGCCGCCCTGGCAATGGATCAGGATCGGCTTCGGTGCATCGTGCAGCAGGGCGATGAGCTTTTCGCTCTCCTCGGGAGAGAGCTGCCGCATGGCCGACATGCGGAAATCGATATGCTGGACGCCGAGACGGTCGGTAGCGGCAACCTCGTCCTTGTACCATTCCCTTTGGCTGGAGCCCCGCAGATTGAGGACGGTCTTGATGCCGTACCGCTTGATATAGTCGGTGAGGGCGCTCGCCGTGGGCTGTGCCGAGCGATAGAGCTGCCCGGGCAGAACTTCATGGAAGTTGCCGGTCAGTTGGAGAATGCCGAGATAAGCGCCGGTCGACAGCAGGATTGCTGCAGACAGCATTGCAGATCGCTTGAAGAATTTCCACATGGCCACCGTCCCTTTGGCGACGACCATCGTAATGGATTGCGGCAATTTTAGAATGGTTCTTGAATATTAATTTGTGGCGGTTTTTGCCTTGCTGTCCTTGTCGGCGAGCTTGGCCCAGGAACTCCGCTGCGAAAGCATTGCGCGCAGGTAGGTGACGTTGGCATCCGCCTGCTGCTGCGAGAGCTCCCGGCGGGCGATCTCTTCGGCTTCCGCAAAACGGCCCTGCAGGCCGACGACGAGCGCAAGGTTCTGGCGCACCCGGCTATCGGCGGCTGGTTGGCCGGCGGCGTTGCGCATATAGGTTTCGGCCGTCCTGAGGTCGCCGGAGAGCACGTAGGACATGCCGAGATTGGAGATCACGCTCGGCTCGTTCGGCTGCGCATCGAGCGCCAGACGATATTTCTGGCGCGCCTCTTCCGAGCGGCCGAGCTGGTCGAGCACGGCGCCTTCCGCCGAATAGAGTCTCCAGTCGGGATGATCCGGCGTCTGGGCCCGGTTGATCGTCGCGAGTGCCTGTTCGAGCTGGCCGGCGGCGGCCTGCGCCTTGCCGTAGGCGGCAAGCACGTCGCGGTCGGCCGGATGGGCGATCGCCACCTGCTGCATCACGGCAAGCGCCTGCGAGGTCTTGCCCGTCATGCCGAGCACGGTTGCGTATCTCAGGCCGATCTCCTTGTTTTTCGGATCACGGACATAGGCGGCACCGATCGATTTCTCCGTGTTCGAAAGCTCCGTTGCATTCATCCCTTCCAGCGACGCGGCGGAAATCCGCGGGATCGAGCCGGTCGTCCGCGCGTCCGGCTTTGTGGCGCAACCTGCAACCGAAAGCGCCAGAAGTGCGATTGCGGCCGTCCGGGCGAAGCAGGTCTTGCGGAATGTCGGGGCGGCAGGGGCGGTCATCGTGCGGGTCTCGTCGTGGTCCGGTGCCGGCGCTTTTTCGTTTTTCGATCCGGCGGCGGGCGTATGGCGCATTTCCACTCCAGCAATAAACTGTTAACCCTAACAGACCGTTAAACCCAACGATTCCAGACGCTTCCGAAGGCTCGCCCCATGACCCCCTATCAGTATATCGAACGTCCGTCTCCCTTCAGCGCGAAAGGCGCGGTGACAAAGCCGGTTCATGCCGTCACGCCCGCAGATCTGGAAGCGGGGAAATTTAATCCCGCAGCGCTTGCCTGGGCGAAAGCGGCGGGTTTCAAGGCGGAGGCCGGCGCGCTTCTTCTCGTGCCGGGTGGTGATGGGGAGGTCGCCAGTGCCTTCTTTGGCCTCGGCAGTGATCCGTCGGAAGCGCCCTTCATGACCGGGAAGCTTTCAAAACTCCTTCCGCCCGGAGACTGGCATGTCGAGACGACGGCGCTGGCCGCGGATCATCTCGCTCTCGGCTATGGTCTCGGCACCTATGGCTTCAACCGCTACAAGTCCGACAAGCAGAAGGATGTCCGGTTTTCCGTATCGGAAGCGGCCGATTCCGCCGATATCGAGCGTCAGCTCGCGGGTGTCTTCCTGGCCCGCGACCTCGTCAACATCCCGACGAACGAAATGGGCCCGGCCGAGCTGGAAGCGGCTTTCCGGGCGCTTGGCGAGCACTATGGTGCAACCGTCACCTCGATCGTCGGCGAAGACCTCTTGAAGCAGAATTTTCCGCTGGTCCACACGGTCGGTCGCGCCAGCGTTTCGCCGCCGCGTCTGCTCGAGCTGCGCTGGGGCGAAAAGGGCCATCCGCGTGTGACGCTGGTCGGCAAGGGCGTCTGCTTCGATACCGGCGGCCTCGACATCAAGGGCGCCGCGAACATGGCCCTGATGAAGAAGGACATGGGCGGCGCCGCCAATGTCATGGGCCTTGCCCTGATGATTATGGATGCCGGCCTGAAGATCGATCTGCAGGTGTTGGTGCCGGCGATCGAGAACGCCATTTCCGGCAATGCCTTCCGTCCCGGTGATATCTACAGGAGCCGCAAGGGCGTCACCGTGCAGATCGACAATACCGATGCCGAAGGCCGGCTCATCCTTGCCGATGCGCTCGCCTATGCGGACGAGAACCCACCGGACCTGATGATCGACATGTCTACGCTAACGGGGGCTGCCCGCGTCGCGCTCGGCACGGAGCTTGCGCCCTATTTCACGGATGACGAAGCGCTCTCGGCGAAACTCATGGAAGCTTCGAAGGAGGAAGTCGATCCCATGTGGCGCCTGCCGCTCTGGATGGGCTACGACAAGGATATCCGCTCCCGCGCCGCCGATATTACCAACTCCCCTTCCGGCGGCATGGCCGGCGCCATTACCGCGGCACTTTTCCTGAAGCGGTTCGTCACGGCGACGAAAAGCTGGGCGCATTTCGATATCTACGCCTGGGTTCTGGCCGACAAGCCGCATGTACCCGTCGGCGGCGAAGCCTTTGCCATCCGCGCACTCTACAAGGTGATCCGCGGCATGGCGGCAAGATGATTCGCCAGCGAAACGAACCGGTAAGACCTTCGCTCTAAAATTCGAGGGATTTGGATCAGAGGGCGAAAATGCCGGTTGAACTGACGGCGACGGAAGCTTTGGGCCTCTGGCGCCGGGTCTCGCTGGAGCAGGTGCGGCATGACGGGCGCGATCTGACATTGCGCCAGATGTCCATCCTGCTGCATATTTATCTCGTGCCGCCGCCGCATACGGTGCGCGGGCTCGCCGCCACGCTGGGCGTTACCAAGCCAGTCGTCACCCGCGCGCTGGATACGATGGGCGAGATGGGCCTGGTGGACCGCGAACGCGACGAGCGCGACCGCCGCAACGTCGTCATCAAGCGCACGGTGGCTGGTGCACTGTTTCTTGAAAAACTGGGTGACCTGATCATCCGGGAAGGCCGCAAGCCCGGAGCTTGAAGAATGATGGAAATACTCGACAGACGCCTGCATGCCTTCCGCCCCGATCTCGCCGACGAGACGTTGAAAGGAAGTGTCGAGGCCGCGAATTTCGTTCGTGGCGAGCCGGCTCGTATTGCAGTGCCGGTGGCGCAACTGCGTCCCGGACCTGATCTTGCTCGCGGCATCGATACCGAACTTCTGTTCGGTGAAACTGTGCGGGTTTTCGACCGCGCCGGCGGTTTTGCCTGGGTTCAGGCGGATCAGGACCGCTATGTCGGTTACCTGCCGGAAACGATGCTCGGCAGCCCGGAGGAGCCGACCCATCGCATCGCCGTCCAGCGAACGTTCCTTTATCCCGAGCCGGAATTGCGAAAGCCACCGACCGCAACCCTCTCCATGGGCAGTCGCATCACGGTGGTCGGCGATGTGGAGACCCGTGGCACCCGCTATTTCGTGCTTTCGACCGGCGAGGCGGTGATTGCCCGTCATTGCCTGCCTGTCGCCGAGACCATGGGCGACGACTATGTCGCGGTGGCGGAGAAATTCATCGAGACCCCCTATCTCTGGGGTGGCCGTTCCGGCTTCGGCCTCGACTGCTCGGCCCTGGTGCAGCTTTCGCTGATGATGGTCGGAAAATCCGCACCGCGCGATTCCGACATGCAGGTTTCGATCGGCTCGGCCATCACCCGCGAGGAACTTCGCCGCGGCGACCTGGTTTTCTGGAAGGGTCATGTGGGCATCATGGAGAACGAGCAAACGCTTCTTCATGCCAACGGCCATACGATGAGCGTCGCCCGCGAAGGCTTCGAAGAGGCGGTGAAGCGTATCGGGTGGCTGTACGAACAGCCGACAGGCTATCGCCGTTTGGGATAACCGGCGATGATCACGCAAACGTGGGAACAGTCCCATGGAATGAAAACCTTGCCGTCCATATCTTGGATTCATCCGTGGGTTTCGCGGATGAGGAGTGAGATCGTGATGCTCAAGGGTGCGTGGATATTGCCGGCCGTGATGTTCGTGGCACTGCTTGTTGCCGCGCTTTTCCCCATGGATGTCTTTGCCGCGGATCGCGATGAATTCCGCAGGAGCCAGCCGACCTATTTCAAGAACCTTCCGGGCGTGGTGCCGGAGGAAGAGCGCGTAAGGCGTGATTCCTACACCTGCTCCAGCGATATCGAATATGTCTATCGGCCGCGCGGCAGATACGACATCCTCTATGGCGACGTTGCACCGACCCGCATCTATCGTTGCAGGACGGAAGGTGGCGCAACCTTTTCCGGAACCGATTTGCCGAATACCCAATGGGTTCCGGGCCTGAACCCGCGCCATCTGCCCGAATAGGGCAATCTTTTTTCAAAGCCCGCTTCGGAAAAGACCGGATATTGCGATCTCTCGCGAGGTCATTGACGATGTCTCGCGGCTGCCCCACAACCTTCTGATAGTAAATTTGGTGCACCGGGAGGAGACGAGGTGTTCCACGCAAGCATGAAATTCGCCCTTGGCGAGGAGGTCGAGGCCGTGCACGAGACGGTTCATCGTTTCGCGCAGGAGAAACTGGCGCCGCGCGCCGAAGAGATCGATCGCAGCAACGAATTCGCCCGCGATCTCTGGCCGCAACTGGGGAGCCTCGGCTTGCTCGGCATCACTGCCAATCCGGATTTCGGCGGCTCGGGCCTTGGCTATCTTGCCCATGTCGTGGTCGTCGAGGAGCTCGCCCGTGCTTCCGCCTCGACCTCGCTCAGCTATGGCGCCCATTCCAACCTCTGCGTCAATCAGGTCAACCGCAACGGCAATGCCGAGCAGAAGGCGCGCTACCTGCCGAAACTCTGCTCAGGCGAACATGTCGGCGCGCTCGCCATGTCGGAGCCCGGCGCCGGCTCGGACGTCGTGTCCATGAAGCTCAGGGCGGAAAAGCGCGGTGACCGTTACGTGCTGAACGGCAGCAAGATGTGGATCACCAACGGCCCGGACGCGGATGTGCTGGTGGTTTATGCCAAGACCGACCCGGCTGCGGGACCAAAGGGGATTACCGCTTTCCTCATCGAGAAAGGCTTCAAGGGGTTCTCGACCGCCCAGAAACTCGACAAGCTCGGCATGCGAGGCTCCAATACCTGCGAACTGGTATTCCAGGATTGCGAGGTGCCGGCCGAAAACGTCATGGGCATGGAAGGCGGCGGCGTCAGGGTTCTCATGTCCGGCCTCGATTACGAGCGCGTCGTGCTCGCCGGCATCGGTGTCGGCATCATGCATGCCTGTCTCGATGTGGTCATGCCCTATGTCCATGAGCGAAAGCAGTTCGGCCAGCCGATCGGCGAGTTCCAGCTCATCCAGGCCAAGGTCGCCGACATGTATACGGCGATGAATTCCGCCCGCGCCTATGTCTATGCGGTCGCCGGCGCCTGCGATCGCGGCGAGGTAACGAGGCAGGATGCCGCCGCCTGCTGCCTTTATGCCTCGGAACAGGCGACGCAACAGGCGCTCCAGGCAATCCAGGTGCTCGGCGGCAACGGTTATATCAACGACAATCCGACCGGCCGGCTGCTGCGCGACGCCAAGCTGATGGAGATCGGTGCCGGCACGTCCGAAATCCGCCGCATGCTGATCGGCCGCGAACTCTTCAGGGAGACCGCCTGATGGCCGTCATTCGCTCGCAGGTCAATTTGAGGAGCGAGCTGGCCGAAGCCAATCGCGCCGCCATGCATGCGAAACTCGTGGAGATCGAGGCCGCCGTGGCGCTGGCCGAGGCTGGTGGCGGCGAGGAAGCGCGGGCGCGGCATGTCAAACGCGGCAAGCTTTTGCCGCGCGAGCGCATCGCAAGGCTTCTGGATCACGGCTCGCCGTTCCTCGAAGTGGGCGCCACCGCGGCGCACGGGCTTTATGGCGGCGCCAGCCCTTCGGCCGGCATCGTCACCGGCATTGGCCGGGTCGAGGGCCGCGAGGTGATGATCGTCGCCAACGATGCGACGGCTAAGGGCGGCACCTACTATCCGATGACGGTGAAGAAGCATCTGCGCGCCCAGGAGATCGCCGAGGAAAACCGCCTGCCTTGCGTCTATCTGGTCGATTCCGGCGGCGCCAACCTGCCGAACCAGGACGAGGTCTTTCCGGACCGGGATCATTTCGGCCGCATCTTCTACAATCAGGCGCGCATGTCGGCCAGGGGCATTGCCCAGATCGCCGCGGTCATGGGTTCCTGTACGGCGGGCGGAGCCTATGTGCCTGCCATGTCCGACGAGGCGATCATCGTCAGGGACCAGGGCACGATTTTCCTGGCCGGCCCGCCGCTGGTGAAGGCGGCGACAGGCGAGGAGGTGAGCGCCGAAGATCTCGGCGGCGGTGATGTCCACACAAGGCTTTCCGGCGTTGCGGACCATCTTGCCCGCGATGACGCCCATGCGCTGGCGCTGGTCCGCCGCGCGGTCGCCGGCCTCAATATCCGCAAGCCGGAAACCGTCGTGCTGGAAAAGCCGGAGGAGCCTCTCTACGATCCGGAAGAGATCGCCGCGATCGTACCGGCCTCTCTTTCGACGCCTTATGACATCCGTGAGGTGATCGCCCGGATCGTCGATGGCTCCCGTTTCGATGAATTCAAGGCGCGGTACGGCACGACGCTGGTCTGCGGTTTCGCCCACGTCTTCGGAATTCCCGTCGGCATCGTGGCCAACAACGGCGTGCTCTTCTCCGAAAGCGCGCAGAAGGGCGCGCATTTCATCGAACTCTGCTCGCAGCGGAGAATCCCGCTCGTCTTCCTGCAGAACATCACCGGCTTCATGGTCGGGCGGCGCTATGAGGCGGAAGGCATTGCCAAGCACGGCGCCAAGCTGGTGACCGCTGTCGCCACCACGTCGGTACCGAAGGTAACGATCCTGGTCGGCGGCTCCTTCGGCGCCGGCAATTACGGCATGGCGGGACGTGCCTATTCGCCGCGTTTCCTCTGGACCTGGCCGAACAGTCGCATCTCGGTCATGGGCGGCCCGCAGGCGGCCGGCGTGCTGGCGACGGTCAGGCGCGAGGCGATCGAACGCGGCGGCAAGTCGTGGAGTGCCGAAGAGGAGGCGGCGTTCAAACAGCCGGTGCTCGACCGGTTCGAGGAGCAGAGCCACCCGCTCTATGCCTCCGCAAGGCTTTGGGACGACGGCATCATCCATCCGGCGAAGACGCGACAAGTCCTGGCTCTCAGCCTCTCCGCCGCGCTCAACGCGCCGATCGAGGACACACGCTTCGGCGTGTTCCGCATGTGAGGCGCTGATGATGATCAGGAAAGTCCTCATAGCCAATCGCGGCGAGATCGCCTGTCGGATCATCCGCACCTGCCATCGTTTGGGTGTTGCGACGGTTGCCGTCTATTCGGATGCCGATCGCGATGCGTTGCATGTCGCGTTTGCCGGCGAGGCGGTGCACATCGGCCCGTCGCCTGCGTCTGAAAGTTACCTGAGCGGCGACAGGATCATCGAAGCGGCCTTCCGCGCCGGCGCCGATGCCATCCATCCCGGCTACGGGTTTCTCTCGGAGAACCCGGACTTCGCCGAAGCGGTCACGGCCGCCGGCCTCCGCTTCATCGGTCCTTCCGGCGCGGCCATCCGCGCCATGGGCCTGAAGGATGCCGCCAAGGCGCTGATGGAACAGGCGGGCATGCCGGTGGTGCCGGGTTATCACGGGACCGATCAGAACCCGGATTTCCTGCTGGGCGAGGCCGAGCGCATCGGCTTCCCCGTCCTCATCAAGGCGCGCGCCGGCGGCGGCGGCAAGGGCATGCGACGGGTCGAGAGCGCGGCGGCCTTCAGGGATGCCTTGGCGTCTGCCCAGCGCGAGGCGCTGGCCGCCTTTGGGGATGCCTCCTGCCTCATCGAAAAATACATTACTCATCCGCGCCATATCGAGATTCAGGTGTTCGGCGACGACCACGGCAATGTCGTGCATCTCTTCGAGCGCGACTGCTCGCTCCAGCGTCGCCACCAGAAGGTCATCGAGGAAGCGCCGGCTCCCGGCATGCTGGAGGATATGCGTCGCGTCATGGGCGAGGCGGCGGTCAAGGCGGCGCAAGCGATCGGTTACTCCGGCGCCGGCACGGTCGAGTTCATCGCGGACAGTTCCGAGGGGCTGAAACCCGACCGCTTCTGGTTCATGGAGATGAACACGCGGCTGCAGGTGGAGCATCCGGTGACGGAGGCGATCACCGGGGTCGATCTGGTCGAGTGGCAGTTGCGCGTGGTATCCGGTGAGCCGTTGCCGAAGCGGCAGGACGAGCTTTCGATCGATGGCTGGGCCTTCGAGGCGCGGCTCTATGCCGAGGATGCCGAACGCGGTTTTTTGCCCGCCATCGGCATGCTGGCCCATCTCGATCTGCCGGAGGATCTGGCTCGCATCGACAGCGGCGTGCACGCTGGCGACCATATCTCGCCTTTCTACGATCCGATGATCGCCAAGGTGATCACGCACGGACCGGATCGCGCCACAGCCTTGTCCCGGCTTTCGACGGCCCTGGCCGAAGTCCGCGCCACCGGTGTCGAGACCAATGCATCCTTTCTCCGCCGGCTGGCGAACGAGCCGGATTTCGCGGAAGGCAATCCCGATACCGGCCTGATCGAGCGTCATCTGGCCGAACTGACGATGGCGCATCCTGCCCCTTCCGAGGTCGTCGCATTGGCCGCGCTCAGCCTTTCGGGTGCCCTGGAGCCGGCCGCTCCCAATGATCCCTGGGCAAGACTGCCAGGTTTCCGCCTGTGGTCCGAAGCGGCCGATTTCGTGACGCTCGACCATCGCGGGCATCACGTTGCGGTCTCGTTCAGCAGGAGAGGCGAGGGCGCCTATGCCGCGACCGTCGATGGCAGAGACATCGACCTGCATCCCGGCCGTTCGGGCGACGCGTATCTCACCGAAACCGATGGTCGAAAACATCGGCTGCATGCGATCCGGGGCGACCGTGACGTCACCGTTTTCAAGGGTGGCGAGAGCTGGCATTTCAGTCTTGTCGATCCGCTTGCCGGCGATCAGGAGGAGGCGGGGGCAGGCGACCGGATCGTCGCGCCCATGCCGGGACTTGTGAAGCTCCTGCGGGCGGCGGTGGGAGCCGATGTCTCCAGGGGAGAGACGCTGGCGGTGATGGAGGCGATGAAAATGGAACTGGCGCTTTCCGCCCCCCGCGACGGCAGGATTGCCGAAGTGCTGGTCGCGGAAGGCGAGCAGGTGCTGGAAGCAGCGGTCCTGCTGGTGCTGGAGCCACCCCCGGAGACAGACCATGGCTGAGTTCGTCCGCATCCACGAAGTCGGACCGCGCGACGGGTTGCAGAACGAAGAGCGGATCATCCCGGCGGCCGACAAGATCCGGCTGGTCGACATGCTCTCCGCCTGCGGTTTCGAGAGGATCGAGGTGACGAGCTTCGTGCGCGCCGACCGGGTGCCGCAGATGGCGGATGGCGCGGACGTCATGGCCGGCATTAGCCGCCGGCCCGGCACGCGCTACACCGTGCTGACGCCCAACCTGCGCGGCTACGAGGCAGCACTTGCCGCGAGGGCGGACGAAGTCGCGGTCTTCGCCTCCGCTTCGGAAGGCTTCAGCCGGAAGAACATCAATTGCAGCATCGCCGAGAGCTTCGAGCGTTTCGCGCCGCTGATCTGGAGGGCAGGGGCGGATGGCGTTCCGGTGCGCGGCTACGTCTCCTGCGTCGTCGACTGCCCCTATGACGGCCCGACGCCGCCGGCGCAGGTCGCGGAGGTGGCCGAGCGGTTGCGGCGTCTCGGCTGCTGCGAAATCTCGCTCGGCGATACGATCGGCACGGGCACGCCGGAACGTGTCGCCGCCATGCTCGACGCCGTGCTGGAGCGGCTGCCGGCGCTGGAATTGGCAGGGCATTTCCACGACACCAACGGCCGCGCCATCGACAACATCACGGTCGCGCTCGAAAAGGGGCTCAGGGTCTTCGATGCGGCGGCGGGCGGGCTCGGCGGCTGCCCGTATGCGCCGGGCGCCGAAGGCAATGTCGCGACAGGCAAGACGGTCGATCATCTGGTGGCTCTCGGCTTCGAGACGGGGATCGATCGCGACCGGCTGGCGGAGGCGGAAGCCTTTGCCCGCAGCTTGAGGGGAGCGCGCTGATGAGCGGCTACGACACGCTGATGCTGGAGACGGATGCGCGCGGCGTAGCAATGCTGACGCTGAACCGCCCGGACAAGCACAATGCGATGAACGCCGCGATGATCGCGGAACTTGCCGATGCGGCGACAAGGCTTGCGGCGGACGAGGCGGTGCGGGTCGTGGTGCTGGCGTCCTCCGGCCCGACCTTCTGCGCCGGCGGAGATCTGCAATGGATGCGCGATCAGGCGCGGAAGGACCGGCAGGGCAAGATCGAGGGCGCGACGGCGCTGGCACTGATGCTGAAGGCGCTGGACGAGCTGCCGAAGCCGTTGATCGGCCGGGTGCAGGGCAACGCTTTCGGCGGCGGCATCGGCCTGATGGCGGTCTGCGACATCGTGATCACTGTGGAAGGTGCCGAGTTCGCGCTCACCGAAACGCGGCTCGGACTGATCCCGGCGACGATCGGCCCCTATGTCGTGCGCCGCATCGGCGAGGGCCATGCGCGCCATCTCTTCCTCAACGCCCGCCGTTTTGACGCGGTCATGGCCCGCGAGATCGGCCTCGTCTCGGCTGTCCACCCCACGGGTGAACTCGATGTGCCGGTCGAGGAGGAGGTCGAGGCCTTTCTGGATTGTGCGCCCGGCGCGGTTTCCAGCGCCAAGAGCCTCGTGCGGAGCCTTGCCAGGGGAACCGCCGGCGATCCGCTTGCCTGCAGCATCGGCCTGCTCGCCGACCGCTGGGAAAGCGATGAAGGCCGCGCCGGCATCGATGCCTTCCTGAACAGACGTCCGATGCCCTGGGCACCGAAGTGAGACCCGATTGCTGCCGGGCGATATCATCGGGCAGACTCGTCCCTTGGTGATGGTCGGTTTTCTTTCGTCATCCTCGGGCGAACGATCCTCGGGTTGAACTCGAGGAGAGACCCGAGGATCGGACGGGGCGCTGAAAGCTGCCTCTTAAGTTTTAGTTTTGGGTAGCACCTCTCAGCGCCCCGTTCGGCGGTTTATGCCCGCGACTCCGGTCCCTCTGCGATGACGGGGTTTGTGGGAACGGTGGCGTGTCCCTCCTTGAAAGGAAGGCGTCATGCACGCCCTTGTACTTACAATGCCGCAGGCCATGACTACCCCAGGCACGTCTTCCACCTGCGCCGCGCGGCCCGGGTTTAGAAAAACCCTCGGACGCCGCATGGCGCTGTCCCGTCACCCTCCAATGCCTCACAGGCACGCCCGGCGCATAATGCAAGGAAGCGAAACGAGACGTCGGCCCGACAGCGTCTCATCCGCCCCACGTCGCCGGAGGGAG
>NZ_JBEAAL010000027.1:0-102018 GCF_040066075.1 Neorhizobium phenanthreniclasticum | reverse complement strand
CGCCGGCTTCCGTGGCGACTTGAACCGTGTCGCCGGAAAGCGCGCTGATTTCGGCGGCTGCGGCCTGGCTGCGTTCCGCAAGCTTGCGCACTTCGGACGCGACGACCGCAAAACCTTTGCCATGCTCACCGGCGCGAGCGGCCTCGACTGCGGCATTCAGCGCGAGCAGGTCGGTCTGGCGGGCAATTTCCTGCACGATGGAGATCTTCTCGGCGATCGTGCGCATGGCGCCGACGGCACGATTGACGGCCTGGCCGGAAGCTTCGGCATCCCTGGAGGACTGGCGGGCGATCTTTTCGGTCTGGGCGGCGTTGTCGGCGTTCTGCTTGATGTTGGCGGCCATCTGTTCCATGGACGCGGAGGCCTCTTCGGCCGAGGAAGCCTGTTCGGTCGCGCCTTGCGAGAGCTGCTCGGAGCTCGCCGAAAGTTCCTGGCTGCCGGAGGAGACGTTGTCGGCGGCAGTGAGTGCATCGCCGACCACGCCGCGCAGGCGTTCGATCATCGTATTGACATAACCGAGCAGTTCGCCGATCTCGTCCCTGCTGGTGATCGTCGCAAATTTGGTGAGATCCCCCTCGGCAATGCGCTGTACGGCGGTCACCGCATTGCGCAGGCCTTTGTTGATCGACAATGCGATCCAGATGGCCGCGAGCACGGCGATGACGAAAGCGATACCGGCGACCGAGATCATGATCGTGCGGGTCTGGGCATAGTCGACGTCGGCCTGCGCGTCCGCTTCACTCAGCCGGGATTCCTCAAGGCTGACGACCTGGGTGAGCAGCGCATCGATGTCATTGGTGACGGCGCGGGCTTCGTTGCTCGAAACCCTGAGTGCGCCCGCGGCATCGCCGCCCAGCATCAGGCCGCGGATGCGATCATCCTGCTTTCGGAACTCGGCGGTGAAACCTTCGAGTTTCGCCCAGTTCGCCTTGCCCTGTTCGGTCGCAAGCGCGAAAACCGACTTGAAAGTCTGGTCGAAGGCCCGGCGAGCCTCGTCGCTCTTCGAAATGTAGTCCTGCATTTCGCTGGCGCTTTCCGCCATCAGCAGGTTCTTCTGCTGGCGAATCTGCTGGAGCTGCTCGTTATTGAGCGTCTGCGCGAGCTTGAGGCGTTCGGCGGGGCCCGTGATGACCTGTTCAAGCGTATCGTTGAGACTGCTGAGGCTGAAGATACCGTAAGCGGCCGTCGCCAGTAGCATGATGATGACGAAACCGAACGCCAAAGCCAACTTCAATTTGATCGTCGCGCGCATTTCAAGTCCCTCGTGAAGGTCGTTAGCTGTGGCTGCCCACAGCCGCAGGATGATCGTGTTGAGCAGAGAAAATCGCCTGAAGATTGGGGATGATGATGAATTCGGTTCCCCGTTTGACCAGGCAGTCGATGAAGTCCGGCCGCCAGCGCATGCCGACGCTCGGCGGCGGCTCGCCCGCCGCACGCAGGAGGGTTGTCACTTCGTGCACCTTGTCGGTGCGGATGCCCGCCAGCACCGGCTCCCCGTCGATATCGAGTTCGATGACGATGATCCGGCTGTCGATGGTTGGCTTGGTCGCTTCCATGCCGAATGCGAGCCGGATATCGGCGAGCGGAATGACCTTGCCACGGAAATTGATGACACTGCCGACGAAGGCTTTGGCGCCCGGAACGACGGTCTCCGGCAGGAGATCGAGGATTTCCTGCACGATGAAGGCTTCCAGCGCGAACATCTCGCCGGCGATGTCGAATGTCAGGACTTCCAGCTCGTCGCGGCCGTCCCAAAGGTCTTCTGAAATCTTTCTGGCTGCCTCGTTCATCCTGCCGCGCGCAAATGCGCCTCCTGTTGCTGGCCTTCGGCCACGAGATGGCCGACATCGAGGATCAGCGCCACGTCTCCGTCACCGAGAATGGTGGCGCCCGAGAAGGTCGCGACATCATGGTGCAGTTTCGACATGGCCTTGATGACCGTCTGATGGTCGCCGATGATCTGGTCGACCACCAGTCCCACCCGTTCGGAGCCGGTCGAGATGACGACCACCTTCTGGAAGGGATCCGGCTTCGTGCCGGTGCGGAAGAGATCGCGGAGCCTCAGGAAGGGGACGAGGCTGTCGCGCAGCGAGATGAAGCTGCGGCCGCGTGAGCGCATGTCCTCCTCGATGGAAAGCTCCAGGCATTCCTCGACGGCCGAGAGCGGGATGACATAACGACCGGCGCCGACCCGAACGAGCAGGCCGTCGATGATCGCAAGCGTCAGCGGAATCGCGAGCGAGATTTCGGAACCCTGGCCCGGATGGCTAGCGACGTTGATCGTGCCCCGCAGCGCGTCGATCGTCCGCTTGACCACGTCCATGCCGACGCCGCGGCCGGAAAGGTTGGTGACCTGCTGCGCCGTCGAGAAGCCGGGCTGGAAGATGAGCTGGTAGAGTTCGTTATCGGTGAGGCTGGCGCCGGAAGGAATGAGGCCGGAAGCTTCCGCCTTGGCACGGACGCGGTCCTTGTTGATGCCGCGGCCGTCATCCTTGATGGTGATGATGACCTCGCCGGCCTGCTGGCGGGCGGAAAGCAGGATGCGGCCCGCTTCCGGCTTGCCGGCCGCGCGACGCTCTTCCGGCGTTTCAAGGCCGTGGTCGCAGGAATTGCGCACCAGATGCACCAGCGGATCGGCAAGGCGCTCAATGACGCTCTTGTCGACTTCCGTGCTTTCGCCTTCGGTGATGAGTTCGATCGTCTTGCCCGTCTCGTGCGCGAGGTCATGCACCAGCCGGCGGAAGCGGCTGAACAGGTGCGCCACGGGAACCATGCGCAGCACCATCATCGTGTCGCGCAACTCGCCGGAGAGGCGCTCGACGTCCTCGGAGACGGCGCGGAGCTGGAGATCGCCGCTGCCGCCCGCGAGCTGACTGAGCCGCGACTGGGCGATGACGAGTTCTCCGACCCGGTCCATCAGTTCGTCGAGCTTTTCGGCCGGCACCCGGACGTTTTCGGATGCCTTGTTCGGCTTCGTGTCGGCGGGAGCGGTGAGGGCGGATACCGGCGTTGGCGCGCGCGCTGCGGCTGCCATATCCTGCGTGGCGGCAACCGGCTGTGGCGAGGGAGCGGCTTCCGATCTGACCGGTGCCTTTACGGCGGGGGCCGTAGCCTCGACGGTGGTGATGTCGAGCTGCATCTCGTCCATGACGAAGATGAACACATCTTCGATCGCCGAGCGCGGCTGAGCGGTCAGGAGTTCCACATCCCAGGAAATATGAAGGTCGGTCGGCGTAAGGAGATCGAGCGATGGGATCGCCGAGCGGTCGGCAACGATTTTGCACTCGCCGAGTTCCCGCAGCTCGTCGAGAAGCGGCAGGGGATTGGTGCCGTTCGCCATCGCATTCTGCGGCAGGCTGAAGCGGATATGGAAGAGGGTCTGCGCCGGCGCGGACCCTGCTGCCGGTGCCGATCCCGGTTGCCCGGCGCCTTCGACGGCAGCGCGCAGATTGGCGAGAAGCGCCTCGCTCGCGGCCTCATGGTCGCCGACCGGCGTCTCGACCAGGGCGCGCATGTGGTCCTTGGCTTCGAGGACCGCAGTGACCAGTTCCTGCGTTGCCGGCACCTCGCCCTTGCGGACGCGGTCGAAGGCCGTTTCGCAATGATGGGTGAAAGCGGCGAGCGCATCGAAGCCGAACATGGCTCCCGAGCCCTTCAAGGTATGGAGGCCGCGGAAGACCGCGTCCACCTGGTCCTTGTCGCCGAGGTTTACGTTGAGATCGAGGAGCCCGGCCTCGATCTGTTCCAGAAGCTCGGCTGCTTCCGTTCTGAAAACCGCGATAGGATCGGGAAAGCTCATTTGCCAAGCACCTTTCGGACGATCTTGACCAGGCTTTCCGGATCGAACGGTTTGGTGAGCCAGCCGGTGGCGCCGGCGGCTTTCGCCTGCTGCTTCAGGTCGCTGTCGGACTCCGTCGTCAGGAAGATCACCGGGACGCCCATATGTGCCGGCATCTTGCGCAGCTCGCGGATCATCGTGAGCCCGTCCATGTTCGGCATGTTGAGGTCGGTGACGATCAGATCGAACTGGCCCGCATTGAGCTTGGCGATGCCGTCCATGCCGTCTACGGCTTCGGTGACCTGGTATCCGGCATTGCTGAGGGCGACGCGTGTCGTCAGGCGGATGCTGGCGGAATCATCGACTGTGAGGATGCTGGCGGTCATTGAATTCCCTTTTGATGAAGCCAGAATTTCGCGTCGTCGTCGGACATTCCTTCGAGAACGCCGCTGCGCTGCAGGACATCAAGCGCTGCATTGCTGGCGGGCCGCGCGAGCGCGATGTGTTTTCCGGCCGTGCCGGCATAGATGCGGGCTGCTTCCATGAGCTGGATGAAGCTGATGTCCACCTGGCAATCGTCAGAAAGTTCGATCGTCGTGGATTTATTCTTCTCGATGGATTGAAGTAATTCCTGCTGAACGGAATTGATTGTCCGAACAGTCAAATTCTTCGATAATATAACGCGTTCCTCAATATTGTTAGAAGCGGGCATTTTTACCTCAATACATAATTTCGGGAAAGCTGAAATATTATTCAACTCTGAGCTTCTATCGTTAACGGTACGTTAAGCGACGGTGGCGATTTCTCACGGCATAATAGTGATAGCTCCCGCCTCACCGACAGATCGTCGGGAAAATTAACCACAAGTCGCGAAACCGGACGCCTGTTCTGTCGGAATTAACCCCTCGCCTCTCAGAGTAATTTCCGCGCAGGACGAAACCAGTGCCGGGATTTGCCGGCGCGGGCCTGTCCCAAAACGATCCGGGCGAAGTCATTCGTCATTCATTGAAAAAGGTGAGGTCCCTGCGGGGCCTGAAAGGTGAGGCAGAGTGGCTGTCAGGGCATCCATTTTAAACGTCGCGGAAGACACGGCAGGCGTCCTGCATTTTGCCGACCGGATGGAAACGGCGCGCTCGCGGATAGAAGAGCGCTTTCTGGACGGCGGCGCTGCGCTTCTGGCAATCCTTGATGTACTGAACAAGCTGATCGCCTCTCTAGACCAGTTGACCGGTTCGCTGGATGAAGGAACGGCAAATGCCACGATGGCCGAGCTGAAGAGCACGGTCGACCGGCTGTCGCATCTGACCGAACTTGAGGCCGCTCGCCAGGCCGGTTTCCAGGAAATCGCCTGCGTCGAGCGTAAGCTCGAGCCCGAGATCGAGGAGATGCAGGAGACGCTGCGCTATCTGCGCACCTTTGCCGTGACCGCCAAGATCACCGGCGCCGGCATCGCCGATTTTTCCGGTTTTGCGGAAGAGATTCTGGAACGGATCCAGGAAGGTACGCGACAGGTCAACGATCTCGCCAGCAAGCTCGGCACGCTCGGTCACGGCCTCGGTCCGGTCATGGCCAAGGGAAAGGCGATCCTTGCGAGATATGACGAGAAGATACCGCAAATCGTCGCCGGATTGTCGAATGGTGCAGCGGAGATCGGCCAGCACCGCAAGCTGCTTGTCGAACGCGCCGCCAGGGTGCGCGCCGTTGCCGGTGGTATCCAGACGAAGCTCGCTGCCACGCTTTCGGCCATGCAGGTTGGCGATATTACCCGCCAGCGCATCGAGCATTGTCAGTCCAGCTTCAAGATTCTCTCGGAATATCTGGAGTCGCCCGAAGGAGCGGTACTGCGGACCGAGCAGCGCGAGAGCCTGTCACTGATCATCCGCAAACTCGTGTCGCTGCAGCTCGATCATTCGATTTTAGACTTCGATCGCGATACGGCGAAAATCGTCGCCACCGTTGCAAGCTTTCGTTCCGACCTGTCGGAAATAGAGGCTTTGCGCAAGACGATGACCGATTCCGACAGCGGTGGAAACGACAACGCGATCCGTGAACTCGAAAACGGCGTGGCAACCGCCCGCGGTACCGTGCGGGAAATAGAAGGTGTCGCCCGGGAAGCCGGTGAGCTCAGCCACTCGATTGGTGGCATCGTGCGTGAACTTCTGGATGGTATCGGTGTTGTAAGGGCGGTGCGTACCGACATCCACTATATGGCGCTCAACACCAATCTTCGCTGCGGCAAGATTGGTGAAGAGGGCAAAGCGATCAATGTCGTGACCGTCGAATTGCGCAACTTTGCAGCCCAGCTCGACGAGACGGCCGAGAAGATCCTTGCCGAACTTCAGACACTGGAGGCCGCCTCCAACAAGCTGAATGATGTTCAGGGCGAGGAATGTGAGAGTTCCCTTGACCAGCGCCTGGAGAACGCGCTCGAAAACATCCGCGCCGTCGGCGACCGCATGGATGAGCAGATGTCTGCACTTGGCGAACAGAGCAGGACGGCGGTCGGAGAGATGGATGCCTCGCTGTCACGCCTGAACTTCAATGCCGAACTTGGCGAGGTGCTGCGCGCCTGTGCCGATGATCTCGCGCTCAAGGAAGACGTGGTCGGTCTACCGGGAATCGAAAGGCCCCTGGCCGATCTCGGCAGCCGCATCGCCCGTCTCTATACCATGGTCGCGGAGCGCGAGGTGCATGCCGAGGTGCTTGGTACTGCGCCGCCGGTGGAGGCGCCGGCCGTCGCCACGCTCCTGTCCGACGAGGATATCGAGGACGCGCTGTTCTGAGGCGAGATCCATCGGGCAGCAGGTTTCGACCAGCTGGACCTGCGCGATCCGCCCTTCATCGAAAAACGAATTAAGGTCCTGTCGGATCGCGTTCCGTATTATGATAAACTGCAGTTCGAGCCTTGACCTTTGGCCGCGTCTCGGTCATTTGGACCGCCTTGCTTGAGGTAGCGCTCGGTCGGGACGAACCCCGGCAGCGTTCTATAAAGAGAAACAAGATGACCAAAGCCACATCCTCGGCGCCCTCCCAGCGCATGCTTCGCGTTGGCGAACAGGTCCGCGCCGCCATAACCCAGGTCCTGCAGCGCGGCGAAGTGCGCGACGACCTGATCGAAAGGACGGTGATTTCCGTCTCCGAAGTGCGCATGTCGCCGGACCTGAAGATCGCCACAGCCTATGTGACACCCCTTGGCCTGCCCGATCATGCGGCCGTTATCGATGCCCTCAACCGTCATGCGAAATTCATCCGTGGCCGGTTGGGCGGCCAGCTCCGGCAGATGAAATACATGCCGGAAGTGCGCTTTCGCGACGATACCAGCTTCGACAATTATAAGAAAATCGATGATCTGCTCCGTTCACCCGAGGTCCAGCGGGACCTTGACGGTGATGACGAAGACAAGAAGTAGCCAAGAAAAAGCATGTCCAAACCACGTAAACCCAAGGGCCGGCCGGTTTCCGGCTGGCTGATCCTCGACAAGCCGGTGGATTTCGGCTCGACCGAAGCCGTTTCCAAGATCAAGTGGCTGTTCAATGCCCAGAAAGCGGGCCATGCCGGCACGCTCGACCCGCTTGCCTCCGGCATGCTGCCGATCGCGCTCGGCGACGCGACCAAGACGGTTCCCTATGTCATGGACGGGCGTAAGATCTATGAATTTGCCGTGACCTGGGGCGAGGAGCGTTCGACCGATGATCTGGAAGGCGAGGTGACCGCCACATCCGACACGCGTCCGACGGAGCAGGCGATCCGCGATCTCCTGCCGAAATATACAGGCCTGATTACGCAAGTTCCCCCACAGTTTTCGGCGATCAAGATCGCCGGCGAACGCGCCTATGATCTTGCCCGCGATGGCGAGACGGTGGAAATCCCTTCCCGCGAGGTGGAAATTTTTCGCCTGACGCTGCTTGGGGTTGCGGCCGACAAGGCGCATTTCGAGGTGGAATGCGGCAAGGGCACCTACGTTCGGGCACTGGCCCGCGACTTTGGCCGCGAGCTCGGCTGCTACGGTCATATCTCCGAGCTTCGCCGTACCTTCGTGGCGCCGTTTGCCGAGGACCGCATGGTGCCGCTCGCCGATCTCGTGGCGCTGGAACAGATCGAGGACCGTGACGAGCGGCTCGCTGCGCTTGATGAATTCCTCATCGATACGGCGGAGGCGCTCTCCAACCTGCCACACTTGTCGATGACCGACGATCAGGCGCATCGGCTGAAGATGGGAAATCCGGTGATTCTGCGGGGACGCGACGCTCCGGTGGCTGAGACCGAGGCCTATGCAACGGCGCGCGGAAAACTGATTGCCATCGGCGAGATCGGCCAGGGGGAATTCCGCCCGAAGCGGGTATTCGGCTGAACTGACCCAGACCGGGGAAGGGATCGGGCCGTGCGGGTCCGATCCCGTACTGCCATCTTTTCGAAAAGTTCGTATTGTTTAAAGTCGATTGTAACGCCTGGTCGCCAGCCGGATACGAAGCGGCGAGCTGGCTCATGCCTTTGCCGGCCTCAAGACAGAGGAGGAGCTGATGGCCATCGACAAACGCGCAGCGCAGCATCCGGACCTTGCCGGTCCGAGCATGTTCAGCCGAGATCCGCAGGATCTCGCTGAAGCGGCGGACGACTTCGGCCATGTCGTGCAGAGGCGCCCACAGGCCGTGCTCAAGGCCGCATCGGTTGCCGATATTGCTGACCTCGTTCGCTGGGCTGCGAGCCGCGGATTGAAGGTCGCTGCCAGAGGGCAGGGCCATTCGACCTATGGCCGGGCGGCGGTGGACGGTGGAATCGTCATTGAGATGAAGGCGATCAACACGATCCACTATGTCCAGCCGGATCATATGGTCGTCGATGCAGGAGCGACGTGGAGCGCCGTTCTCGATGCGGCGCTGGCGTACGGACTTACGCCGCCGGTTCTTCCAAACTATCTTGAATTGTCTGTGGGCGGCACGCTTGCCGTCGGTGGAATTGGCGGGACGACATTTCGCCATGGCATGCAGACCGACAACGTCCTTGCATTGAATGTGGTGACGGGTGACGGTCGTGAACTGACCTGTTCCGAAGACGTGAATCCCGATCTTTTCGATGCCGTTCGTGCGGGATTGGGCCAGTGCGGAATCATCACGCGAGCCACGTTGCGCCTGATGCGCGCTCCCGAGCGGGTTCGCCGTTTCCACCTGTTTTATTCCGACTTGCGTTCCCTGACCGCGGATCAGCGGACTGCCCTCGCGGATGGCCGCTTCGACTATCTGCAAGGCGCGGTTCTTCCTGACGGCGCCGGCACCTGGCAATACCAGCTCGAAGGAGTCGTCTTCTACGATGGCGCTGCGGTTCCCGATGACAAAGCCGTCCTTGCCGGGTTGTCGGATCAGCGCAGTGCAGCGGACATTTCCGATGTCAGCTATTCCGAGGATGTCAGAGCATTCGCACGCCTTGAAAACCTGCTCCGGTCCAACGGCCAATGGTTCAATCCACACCCCTGGCTGCTGACCTTCCTTCCCGGCTCCTGCGCGGAACAGATCGCCAGCGACATTTTGAACGGATTGACCAACGAGGATGTCGGCCCCTTCGGACGGATCACCTTCTATCCCTTGCTCACAGGGGCGCTGCGCACTCCTCTGCTCCGGTTGCCGGATGAGAGCGTCGTCTTTCCATTCAATTTGGTCCGCATCCCCACATCGAGCGGAGCTGTTGAAGCGGAGCAACTGGTCGCCAGGAATCGCATGCTTTATGAGCATATTCGCGATGCAGGTGGGATCTTGTACCCCGTCAGTGCCCTTCCCATGTCGCGGGACGATTGGAGAAGCCATTTCGGGCCGAAATGGTCGTTCCTGGACGGGGCAAAGCGGCGCTATGATCCGCTTGGCGCATTCGCCCCCGGTTATGAATTGTTCTGACTGCAGCCGATACGTCGCCGGGAAGGACGCGATCGACTGCCATTCGGCCTCCGAAAACATCGGCTCTTCCAATCCAGACATGAATGGTTTATAGGCACCGCCAGCATGAAGGGCGCTCCAAGCGCTACTTTTGCTTTTCACGGCCAAGGCTGGACGACATCCCGGCTTTTGGCGTCCCTAATTCCTCTTCAATAGAAAGGATCGTCCGATGTCGATCACTGCCGAGCGCAAGGCTGAGCTTATCAAGGAATACGCCACCTCCGAGGGCGACACCGGTTCCCCGGAAGTACAGGTCGCGATCCTCACGGAGCGCATCAACAATCTGACCGAACACTTCAAGGACCACAAGAAGGACAACCATTCCCGCCGTGGTCTTCTGACGCTGGTTTCGAGCCGCCGCTCGCTTCTTGACTACCTCAAGAAGAAGGACGAAGCGCGCTACACCAAGCTGATCGGCAGCCTGGGTATCCGCCGCTAAGAAATCCTCCGGCGGGCCTGGAAACAGTGCCCGCCGGTTGTCTTTTCGGGCTTTGCCCGATGAAATACTCAAGCCGCGCACCAGATTGACGCGGTACGAGGCGACGGCGGACCCGGATGGGCCGGATCTGCCAACCAACCGTTGACCTGTCATGGGGCAGGATTGCCGGATGCTTTCGGCCGAAGTCCATAGTGGCTTTGGCCAAGTTTCTCCAAAAGGGAAACTGTCGCTGCAAAGCCTCCCGTTGTCTTGCCCATGATGCGTCACATTGATTGCGGTTGATCATGCGCTGCGCCGGATGTTGCGATGCGCATGTTTCCGCATTGAAGGACAAGACATGTTCAATACTCACTCTGTCGAAATCGAATGGGCAGGTCGCCCGCTGAAGCTGGAAACCGGCAAGATCGCCCGCCAGGCTGACGGCGCAGTCCTCGCGACCTATGGCGAGACCGTGGTTCTCGCGACCGTCGTTTCCGCCAAGGCACCGAAGCCGGGCCAGGATTTCTTCCCTCTCACCGTCAACTATCAGGAAAAGACCTACGCCGCTGGCAAGATCCCCGGCGGCTATTTCAAGCGTGAAGGCCGTCCGAGCGAGAATGAAACCCTGGTTTCCCGCCTGATCGACCGCCCGATCCGCCCGCTCTTCCCGGAAGGCTACAAGAACGATACGCAGGTCGTCGTGACCGTCGTTCAGCACGACCTCGAAAACAACCCGGACGTACTCTCCATGGTGGCGACCTCCGCGGCCCTGACGCTTTCCGGCATCCCGTTCATGGGCCCGATCGGCGGCGCCCGCGTCGGTTACATCAACGGTGAATACGTTCTGAACCCGCATCTCGACGAGATGGACGAGTCGAGCCTCGACCTTGTCGTCGCCGGCACGTCCGATGCCGTTCTGATGGTCGAATCGGAAGCCAAGGAACTTAACGAAGAAGTCATGCTCGGGGCCGTCATGTTCGGCCATCGCGGTTTCCAGCCGGTCATCGACGCGATCATCAAACTCGCCGAAGTTGCCGCCAAGGAACCCCGCGACTTCCAGCCGGAAGACTATTCCGAACTTGAAGCCGAAATGCTGCAGCACTTCGAGGCCGAACTGCGCGAAGCCTACAAGATCACCCAGAAGGCCGACCGCTATGCCGCCGTCGACGCCGTCAAGGCGAAGGTCAAGGCCCACTTCCTGCCTGAAGGCGCCGCGGAACTGAAGTACACGGCTGAAGAGGTTGGCGCGATCTTCAAGCACCTGCAGGCCAAGATCGTCCGCTGGAACATTCTCGATACCAAGAGCCGCATCGATGGCCGCGATCTCGAGACGGTCCGCCCGATCGTCGCCGAAGTCGGCCTCCTGCCGCGTACCCATGGGTCGGCTCTCTTCACCCGCGGCGAGACGCAGGCGATCGTCGTCGCGACCCTCGGAACCGGCGAAGACGAGCAGTATGTCGACAGCCTGACGGGCATGTACAAGGAGCAGTTCATGCTCCATTACAACTTCCCGCCCTATTCGGTCGGCGAAACGGGCCGCATGGGTTCTCCGGGCCGCCGTGAAATCGGCCATGGCAAGCTTGCCTGGCGCGCCATCCATCCGATGCTGCCGACGCCCGAGCAGTTCCCGTACACGCTGCGCGTTGTCTCCGAGATCACCGAGTCCAACGGCTCGTCCTCGATGGCGACCGTCTGCGGCACCTCGCTCGCACTGATGGATGCCGGCGTTCCGCTCGCCAAGCCGGTTGCCGGTATCGCCATGGGCCTCATCCTCGAAGGCGACCGTTTCGCGGTCCTCTCCGACATCCTGGGTGACGAAGACCATCTCGGCGACATGGACTTCAAGGTCGCCGGAACGGAAAACGGCATCACCTCGCTGCAGATGGACATCAAGATCGCCGGCATCACCGAAGAGATCATGAAGGTCGCGCTCAGCCAGGCCCAGGGCGGCCGCAAGCACATCCTCGGCGAGATGGCCAAGGCCATCACCGAGAGCCGCGGCCAGCTCGGCGAATTCGCCCCGCGCATCGAAGTGATGAACATCCCGGTCGACAAGATCCGTGAAGTCATCGGCTCCGGCGGCAAGGTCATCCGCGAAATCGTCGAAAAGACCGGCGCGAAGATCAACATCGAAGACGACGGCACCGTGAAGATCGCCTCGTCCTCGGGCAAGGAAATCGAAGCTGCCCGCAAGTGGATCCACTCGATCGTTGCCGAGCCGGAGGTCGGCCAGATCTACGAGGGCACGGTCGTCAAGACTGCCGATTTCGGTGCGTTCGTGAACTTCTTCGGCGCCCGCGACGGCCTCGTTCACATCTCGCAGCTTGCCGTTGATCGGGTCGCCAAGACGACCGATGTCGTCAAGGAAGGCGACAAGGTCTGGGTCAAGCTGATGGGCTTCGATGAACGTGGCAAGGTTCGCCTGTCGATGAAGGTTGTCGACCAGGCGACGGGCCAGGAACTCCCGCAGGAGAAGAAGGAAAAGAAGGCTGACGGCGAAGCCGCCGAGTAAGCTTCCTTCCGCTCAGGAAAAAATCGAGGCGCGGAAGCTCTTCCGCGCCTTTTCTGTATCCGATATCCGGGAATTGCCGAGAGAACCGACATGAGCCGCGACGCCTTGAAAACCCTGTTCCATCCCTTCGCAACTGAAGCCGTGCCCATGCCGGGCGAGGGCGCGCGCGTGATTTTTCTCGGCGCGGAAGCCGGCAATGCCCTGCCGGAGGGGTTTGGCGCCCAAATCACTGCCGTGCAGCCGTTCCGGCCGCTCTTCCGAGCCCTGGGAGAAGGCGCGGTTCCGGAGCCGGAGGGTGAGAATTACGACGGGGCGCTGGTGCTCTGCGGCAAGCATCGCAGCGAAAACGAGGATCGCGTGGCAGAAGCCCTGCAACGCGTGAAGCCAGGCGGCGTCATCGTCATTGCCGGCAGCAAGGAGGATGGCATCCAGCCGCTCCGCAACACGCTGCTGAAGCTCGGGCTGCAAATCGACTACACGCCGAAATACCATGGCGTCGCGATCTGGCTTGCCCGTCCGCAGAGTGCCGATGCCGCGATCACGGCCCTGAAGAAAATGCCGGCGACGGTCGAGGATCGCTTCGAGGCGGCACCCGGCATGTTCTCCCACGATCGTGTCGATGCAGGCTCGGAACTGCTGGCCGGCCGCTTGCCGACGGATTTCGACGGCAATGCCGCCGATTTCGGCGCCGGCTGGGGTTATCTCTCCGTGATGCTGGCGGCGAGATCGCCGCGCCTGAACCGCATCGATCTCTACGAGGCTGATCACAGGGCGCTGGAATTCGCCAAACACAACCTCGCGCGCAACTGCCCGAACCTCAACGCCCGCTTCTATTGGCAGGATCTCGGCGGCGAGCCGGTGAAGGAGAAATACGACCTTGTCGTCATGAATCCGCCGTTCCATGAAGCGCAGGCGGCCGATCCGGAGCTCGGCAAGGCGATGATCCGCAGTGCCGCATCGGCGCTGAAGCTTGGCGGCCGGCTGATGCTGGTCGCCAATCGCGGCCTGCCCTATGAACCGGTTCTCGCATCGGAATTCCGCGAGCATGGCGAAACCTGCCGCAACGCCCGCTTCAAGGTTCTCTGGGCGAAGAAATAAACGCAAAAAAAGACCCCGCCGATGCCGGCAGGGTCTTTTTATTGATAGACCGAAAATCCGAAAGCCCTATTCCGCATCCGCCTTGCGCAGTTTGTCGAGCGTCGGAAGCGACGTGATGCTGTAGCCGGCGTCGACGTAGTGAACTTCACCGGTGACACCGCGGGAGAGATCGGACAGAAGATAGAGGGCTGAGCCACCGATATCCTCGATGGTCGCTGTGCGGCGTAGCGGCGCGTTCTGCTGGTTCCAAGAATAGATGGCGCGCGCATCGGAAATTCCGGCACCCGCCAGCGTCCGGACAGGGCCGGCCGAGATCGTGTTGACGCGGATGTCGCGCGGGCCGTAATCGGCAGCAAGATAGCGAACCGATGCTTCGAGAGCCGCCTTGGCGACGCCCATGACATTGTAGTTCGGGATGACGCGCTGGGACCCGTTATAGGTCAGTGTCAGCATCGAGCCGCCATTCGGCATCAATTCGGCGGCACGCTTGGCGACTTCGGTGAACGAGAAGCAGGAAATGATCATGGTGCGGCTGAAGTTTTCACGCGTCGTGTCGGCGTAAAGACCCTTGAGCTCGTTCTTGTCGGAAAAGCCGATGGCGTGGACGAGGAAATCCAGCGTGCCCCAGCGCTCCTTGATCGCCGCGAAGGTGGCATCGACCGAGGCGATATCCTCGACATCGCACGGGACGACGAAATCAGAGCCGAGTTCGGCGGCAAGCGGCTTCACGCGCTTGCCGAGAGCTTCGCCCTGATATGTGAAGGCGAGTTCCGCGCCCTGTGCGGCAACCGCCTTGGATATCCCCCAGGCGATCGAGTGATTGTTGGCGACCCCCATGATCAGGCCGCGTTTCCCCTGCATGATTCCCGTCATGGAATTATCCATTATAGCGCTGGAAGACGAGCGTGGCGTTGGTGCCGCCGAACCCGAATGAATTGGAAAGAGCAATGTCGATTTTGGCATTGTCGATGCGCTTGCGCACGATCGGCACGCCCTCGAACTCCGGATCCAGGTTTTCGATATGGGCGCTTTCGCCGATGAAGCCTTCCTGCATCATCAGAAGGCTGTAGATCGATTCCTGCGCGCCGGCGGCGCCGAGCGAATGCCCGGTGAGCGACTTGGTCGACTGGACATGGGGGATCTTGTCGCCGAAGACTTCGCGGATCGCGCCGATCTCCTTGCTATCGCCCACCGGCGTCGAGGTGCCGTGGGTGTTGATATAGTCCACGTCGCCCTTCACGGTCGCAAGCGCCTGCCGCATGCACCGCACCGCGCCTTCGCCCGACGGCGCGACCATGTCGTAGCCGTCCGAGGTTGCGCCGTAACCGACAAGTTCGGCATAGATCTTCGCCCCGCGGGCCTTTGCGTGTTCCAGCTCCTCCAGGACCAGAACGCCCGCGCCGCCGGCGATGACGAAGCCGTCGCGGTCGACGTCATAGGCGCGCGAGGCGCTTTCCGGCCGGTTGTTGAACTTGGTCGTCATGGCGCCCATGGCGTCGAACAGGTTCGACATGGTCCAGTCGAGGTCCTCGTGGCCGCCGGCGAACATCACGTCCTGCTTGCCCCATTGGATCATCTCCGCCGCATTGCCGATGCAGTGCGCGGAGGTGGAGCAGGCGGACGAGATCGAATAGTTCACGCCGTGAATCTTGAACCAGGTGGCAAGCGTGGCGGATGCCGTCGAGGACATGGCCTTCGGCACGGCAAAGGGGCCGATGCGCTTGGGGCTGTTGTTCTTGATGGTGATTTCGGCCGCCTCGATCAGCGTCCGGGTGGACGGGCCACCCGATCCCATGATGATGCCGGTGCGTTCGTTTTCGCCGATATCCTTGTCTTCCAGGCCGGAATCGGCGATCGCCTGTTTCATGGCCACATGGTTCCAGGCGCCTCCCTGGGAAAGGAAGCGCATGGCGCGGCGATCGACGAGGTCCGTCGGATCAAGCGTCGGTCTGCCCCAGACCTGGCACTTGAAGCCATGCTCGGCAAAATCGGGGGAGAATGAAATGCCGGATTTCGCCTGGCGCAACGATTCGGTGACTTCGGCGGCATCGCTCCCGATCGAGGATACGATACCGAGACCCGTGACAACTACCCGTCTCATCTCATCAAAACCTTTTCTCTCTGTTTTGCCTTGGCGCGAGGCCTGTGTCAGGCCGCCTTTTCCTGGAACAGGCCGACCCTCAGATCGCTGGCGCGGTAGATCACCTCGCCGTCCGCCTTCATCCAGCCGTCGGCAATTCCGAGCACGAGACGGCCGCGCATGACGCGTTTGAAGTCGATGCCATATTCCACCAGCTTGGTTGAGGGAGTAACCATGCCGGTGAACTTCACTTCGCCGGTAGATATGGCGCGCCCCTTGCCGGGTTCGCCGAGCCAGCCAAGATAAAAGCCGGTCAACTGCCACATGGCGTCGAGCCCGAGGCAGCCCGGCATGACGGGGTCACCTTCGAAATGGCAGGGGAAGAACCAGAGATCCGGCGTTATGTCGAACTCAGCACGGATGAAACCCTTGTCGCTGGGGCCGCCGGTTTCCGATATCTCGGTGATGCGGTGGAACATCAGCATGGGCGGCAGCGGCAGCTGCGCATTGCCCGGGCCGAACATCTGGCCATGGGCGCAGGTGAGGATTTCTTCGTAAGAGAAGCTGGACTGTCTGGTTACCATAAATTTCCGTTTCCCCCGTTGAACCTTCTGTTTCAGAACCACTATTGCAAGTTCGGTCCAAATTGAAGTCTGACGATGACCTTTCACTTTGCCCTGGGGATAGCCAAGCGTGGGAACATTCGTCTGTTTAGGTCCGCATATAGGAAGCTATGGGCGCAAACCAGAGGCTTGTGAGGGAATTTGCGCGTTTTTGCCGATCTCCCGGCCGGTATCCTCCGGAAACTATTGAAAGTGCTGGCCGTAAAAGTTATATGCGAAAGTCAAGATACCTGACATGCGCGTGAACGGTGGGAGCTGACAGGCAATATGGCAGAAGCCATGATCGATATCGAGACGAGACTGCGCCATTGCGGCCTGCGTCCGACGCGACAGCGCGTCGCGCTTGCCGATCTGTTATTCGCCAAGGGTGACCGTCATCTGACAGTCGAGGAACTGCACGAGGAAGCGGCTGCGGCCGGCGTCCTCGTCTCGCTGGCAACCGTCTACAACACGCTGCATCAGTTCACCGAGGCCGGTCTTATTCGCGTCCTCGCGGTCGAAAGCACCAAGACTTACTTCGACACCAATATCTCCGATCATCATCACTTCTTCGTGGAAGGCCGCAACGAGGTGCTCGATATTCCGGTCAGCAATCTGGAAATCGGCAATCTCCCCGAAGCGCCGGAAGGCATGGAAGTTGCTCATGTGGATGTGATCATCCGCCTGCGCGAAAAGAAGTCCTGATACGGGTTATTTCGTCTTTTTCCCTTTGATTGCTTCGTCCGGAGGACGGCCGGGCCGGGGCTTGTAACGTGGCAAGGTCCAGCCGTAATGGATGGCGCCGCCGCGCAGCGCGAAGGCGATGGCCACGCCGAGGCCGGAGCTGGCATAAAGAGGCAGGCCAAATGCGTCAGCAGCGGTAAAGCCGCCGGCGCCGGCAAGTGCAGCGGTGATATAGATTTCCGGCCGAAGCAGGACGGAAGGTTCGTTGGCAAGCAGGTCACGCAGGATGCCACCGAAGGTGGCGGTCAATGTGCCGGCGACGATTGCGATCGTTGGCGATCCTGTGGCGGCGAGCCCTTTTGCCGCTCCCAGCACGCTGTAGGCGGCAAGCCCGATCGCATCGAGCCAGATCAGCAGACGATAGCGCCATTCCACCCGGTGCGCCGTGCTGAACAGAAAAGCGCCCACAATCACGCATATCAGGATATAAGTCGGATCGAGAACCCAGAAGACCGGCATGCGGTCGAGGATGATGTCCCGCAGCGTGCCGCCCCCAAGCCCGGTAACGGCGGCGAAGAACAGGAAGCCGATCAGATCGAGCTCTTTTCGCGAGGCGGCAAGCGCGCCTGTCGCCGCGAAAAGCGCGATGCCGGCATAGTCGAGAATCATCAGCAAGGACATGCAAATTCCCCAGCGTTGCGGCCCGTGTGGTCAGCGTCGCGCAAGTGCTCCTCCTTAGCATAATCACCGGCGATCGCACCCGTCACCGGTGCGCGTGCGCCGTGAACAGATGAATTTGCGGAGGTGATCCCGTGAAAAGGTTCCTGATCGTATGGGTCCGGGTTGTTGTGCTGATCCTGGTGCCGACCCTTGCCTTCGCGCAGCAGCAGCTCATCAGCGATCCGGAGATCTACGAGAAGGATCACTTCCGGAGCGAGTGCAAGATGGCGCAGTTCGAACCGGACTTCATCGAACGGTTCGACATCAACAACGATGGGATCATCGATCTGGTCTCCGACCACAGTAAATTGGTCTGCGACGGAAAAAGAGGGCCGGGCTGCAACAGCGATGGCTGCCCCTATAACTTCTATCTGCAAGCCAGGGAGGGCGGTTATTTCATGATCGCCACGGCACAAATCTACAGCTATGACTTCGTCAAATATTTCGGCAACATGGTGTTTTTGCTGAAGATGCATCCGCGCTTCTGCGACCGCACCGATGCGGTGCCCTGCGAGATGCGCGTGCGCGTGCGCGGCGGTCGCTTCGTCACGATCTCCAAGAAGTGATCACTGCGGAAACACATCGCCGATGCGTCCGGTCAGATAATAGGCCGTCAGGCTCATCCATTCCCGTGCAGCGGTGGTGGTGAGCTGGGCGTTGAGCGAAGGCTGGGTGAAGTCCAGCGACAGGCCGGCAATGCCGCTCGTCCGATAATCCACCGGCCAGGGCATGACCTGAATTCCTGCCTTGCGGAACAGGCCGACCGAACGCGGCATGTGATAGGCCGATGTGATCAACAGGCAGTTTTCGAGCCCCCGGCTCTTCAGGAGTTCGGCGGTATTGACCGTGTTCTCATAGGTTGTCCGGGACGTATTCTCCTTCACGAGCCGGTCGGCCGGGATGCCGAAAGCGGAGAAGAACCGTTCCGAAGCTTCTGCCTCCCCCTCATAGACACCGCTGATGGAGCCGTCGCCGCCGGAAATCAGGATGCGCGCCTGCGGATGGCGCAAGGCGAGCCGCAAGGTCTCGACAAAGCGATCGGCTGCCTGGTTGAATTCCATGCCGCCGCGGCTGGTCGTCACCTCGGTCTCAAGCGCGCCGCCGAGCACGATCATGCAGGTGAGATCGGCAGGCTCCTGCCGGGGTTTCGGAAACCGCGCCTCCAGGATCTGCAGCGCAGCGGTGCCTGTCGTCGTGTAGAGCGTGACGAACAGCACGAGGGCTGCGAGAAGCGAGAATGTGCCCGCGAGCTTTGGCCGGCCGGCAAAGGCCAGCAGGGTTGCAAGCGCAGCCAGGCCGAAGGCGATCGACAAGGGCTGCGCCGCCAGCCAGAAGAATTTGGAAATCAGGAACATCGGCACATCTTATGGCGGCGGGCCGGCTCGCCCGTCAAGAGCGGCGCCTGGCCGACACCATCGGCTGCTGGTGAAAATGGAGATGCAGGGGGCGGGGCATGAGCACCGTTGTCAGGGCGATCGCCACGGTCAGCATGGCGACGATCCAGAGCGCGTGGTTACCGACATATTTCGTCAGCAGGGCGCCCGTCACTGCGCCGCAGGCCATGCCCGTCCAGGGCACCGTCTGGATCAGCCAGCCGGCGGGGTTGCGGTCGCCAACGAGCCATCGGCCGATGCCCCGGCCGAAGCGGGAAAGCGCCCCGGTGACATAGGTGAGGCCGATCGGCAATCCCTCGATATGTTCTACCGTCGCATTGATCATGCCCATGGAAAGCACGACCAGATAGAATTGCAGCCGCGGGAAACTTGTCTCGGGCAGCACCGACGCGGTAGCCAGGATGATTGCGACGCCAGACAGCACCACGAAAGTGCGGCGGGCCGAGACGGTATGCGCCAGCACGATACCGAATGCATTGCCGGCGATGAAGACCCAAAGCGCGCAGAAGAGGATGAGCGCATGGGAATAGTTGCCGTCCGCGAAGGAGAGCGCGGCGCGCGTGGTGTTGCCGGTCATGAACGACACGAAGTCGCCGGAAAGAAGCAGGCCGATCGCATCCGTCATACCGGCGACGAAGGAAATTGCCGCGACAAGCGCAAGGCCTGTGATTGTCCGTCTTCGTTTGATGATGTGGCGTCGTCTGGTTCTGGACATGGAGGCCCTCTCGCCTCGAAAGCAGGAGTGAACCCATGCCGGATGGTGTTACCCGGCATGGTCGTGGACAAATTGAAAAATCGCAAATCTGCCCGGTGCGTCAGCTCAGTCGCAAGCGAAGCCAGGCTTCGATACCCTTTGCTGCGGCGCGGCCCGTGGCGAAACAGGCGGTCAGTAGATAACCACCAGTCGGGGCCTCCCAATCAAGCATCTCGCCTGCGACAAAAAGACCCGGTAGGGGCTTCAGCATGTAGTTTTCATCAAGATTGCTCCACGCGATGCCGCCCGCTGAGGATATGGCCTCGGCAATCGGACGCGGTCGGACGAGCGGAATGGGCAGGGCCTTGATGAATAGGGCCAGTTCTTTTGGCGCCATGCGGTTCGCTTCCGGCGCGAGCTCACGCACCAGGGCGGCCTTCACGCCTTCGAGCCCTGCGCCCTTGCGTAGCCGGTTGGAGAAGCTCATTTTGGAATTAAGCCGGGCAAGGTCCATGGTCAGGCGCTCGGCCGAACGTCCGGGTGCCAGGTCGACCGTCAGCGCGGCATGGCTCTCCCGTTCGAGGCGGTCGCGCAGTGCTGCTGCGTGAGCATAGACAAGGCTGCCTTCTATCCCATGCCTGGAAATGATAAACTCACCTTGTATCGTGCCGGCATCGGATGATGCGGAAACGGATTTCAGCGGCACACCGGCAAAACGCTCTCGAAACGGCTCGCTCCAAGCGACGTCGAACCCGCAATTGGCGGGCTGGAAAGCGGCGACCGTAACGCCTTTCTGCCCGAGCCAGGGCAGCCAGGCCGCATCGGACCCGAGGCGCGGCCAGCTTGCGCCGCCGAGCGCCAGCAGCAACGCATCCGGGCGGATCACCGTCACTCCTTCCGGGGTTTCGAAGCGATAGCCGTCGTCCGCAAAGCCTGTCCAGCGGTGCCGCGTCTTCAATTGGACGCCCTGCGCTTCCAGGCGCCTTATCCAGGCGCGCAGAAGCGGCGAGGCCTTCATGACCTTGGGAAAGACACGGCCGGACGTGCCGACGAAGGTCTCTGTGCCAAGGCCGAGCGCCCAGGCCCGGATATCGACCGGCTTGAAGGCTTCAAGGGCAGGCCGCAGGCGAGCGGACGCCGCGCCGAAACGCTCCGCGAACCGCGAAAAATCCTCCGAATGGGTGATGTTGAGCCCGGACTTGCCGGCCAGCAGGAATTTCCGGCAGAAGGTCGGCATGGCATCATAAACAGTCACAGCATAATGGGCGGCGGAAAGAACTTCCGCCGCCATCAGCCCTGCCGGTCCGCCGCCGATAATCGCGATCTGTTTCGTCATCCCTTGCGGGTTAGGACAAATCAATCCGCTTTGCCATAGCCCCCGGCGGTCGGCGTGACGACGATCACCGCTTCGCCGGCCTCGATCACCGTCTGGTCGCAGCCGGCGAGCTCTTCCATCGTTCCGTCGAGGCGCCGCACCAGGGTCTGGCCGAGTTCGCCGGCCTCGCCGCCGTCAAGCCCGTGCGGCCGGATCGTCCGGTGTGAGGAAAGCATGGCGCAATCCATTCTCTCCAGGAAGCGGATGGTGCGCTTCGTGCCGTTGCCGGCGGAAAACCTGCCCTTGCCGCCGGAATCCGGCCGGATGTGGAAGTCTTCGAGCAGCACCGGATAGCGGGTTTCCAGGATTTCCGGATCGGTGAGGCGCGAATTGGTCATGTGCACATGCACGGCGTCCGTGCCGGCAAACCCGGTGCCGTCGTTGAAGCGGCCGGCGGGCGAGCCGGAGCACAGCGTCTCGTAATACTGGTAGGTCGCATTGCCGAAGGTGAGGTTGTTCATCGTGCCCTGGCTCGCGGCCATCGCTCCCAGTGCGCCGAAGAGCGCATTGGTGACGTGCTGGCTGGTTTCCACATTGCCGGCGACGACGGCGGCCGGATATTGCGGTTTCAGCATCGAGCCTTCCGGCACGACGATGCGGATCGGCCTGAGGCAGCCGGCATTCATCGGGATCGCGCTCTCCACCATCACCCGGAAGACATAGAGCACGGCGGCGCGCGTCACCGGCTCCGGGGCGTTGAAATTGTTCTTTTTCTGCGGGCTGGTGCCGGTGAAATCGACGGTCGCTTCGCGCTTGTCCCGGTTCACCGTGACCTTGACCTTGATGACGCTGCCCTGGTCGGTCGCATAGGAGAACTCCGCGTCGCTGAGCTTTGCGACGACCCGGCGGACACTTTCTTCCGCATTGTCCTGCACATGGCCCATATAGGCTTTGACCACGTCGAGGCCGAATTGCGCGATCATCTTGCGCATCTCATGCACGCCCTTTTCGTTGGCTGCGATCTGGGCGCGCAGGTCCGCGACGTTCTGGGCGACGTTGCGGGCGGGGTAGGGGTGGTCGGAGAGGAGCCTGGTGATGCCCGCCTCGTCGAAGCGGCCACGGTCGACCAGGAGAACGTTGTCGAAGAGAACGCCTTCCTCGTCCACCGTCGTCGCCAGCGGCGTCATTGAGCCCGGCGCCGTTCCGCCGACATCCGCATGGTGGCCGCGCGAAGCGACGTAGAAGAGAATCTTCGGTTCTTTGTTCCCTGTCGCGCCTTCGGCGCTCCCCGCCTCTTGCGCCTTCTCGTCAAAAACCGGCGTGACGACGGTGATATCCGGCAGATGCGTGCCGCCGTTATAGGGCGCGTTGAGGGCGAAGACGTCGCCAGGGCGGATTTTTCCCTTGTTTGCAGCGATCACCGTCTCGACGGATCGGTCCATGGAGCCGAGATGCACCGGCATGTGTGGGGCGTTTGCGACCAGCGCGCCGTTTTCGTCGAAGACGGCGCAGGAGAAGTCGAGCCGTTCCTTGATATTGACCGAGGAGGCGGTGTTCTGCAGCGTGACGCCCATCTGCTCGGCGATCGACATGAAGAGGTTGTTGAACACTTCGAGCAGCACCGGATCGGCTTGCGTACCGATCGGCAAGGCGCGGGAAAGCGCCGCGACGCGCTTCAGGACGACATGGTTCAATTTGGTGATCTCGAAGGCCCAGCCATCTTCGACGACGATCGTCTGGTGCGGCTCCACGACGAGGCAGGGGCCGTTCGCTTTGGCGCCCGACTTGATGTCGGATCGGCGATAGACGGGAGCCTCACGCCATGCACCGCCCGAAAAGAATCTCGTCTTCTCGCTCGCGGTCGGCATGGAGCTTTCGAGTGAAAATTCCGGCTCGGCGGAAGAGGCGCCGCCGCCGATCGCTTCCACTTCATAGGCTTCGAAAATGATCTCGCGATTCTCGAAGATGAAGCCGAATTGCTTCTTGTGCGCCGTCTCGAAAGCGGCGACCATCGCGGTCGCTCCATCGAGAGTTACGGCCAAGGTCGTATCCGTGCCCTGATAGCGTAGATGGGCGCGATGCAGCACGTCCGTTTCGGAGCGAGCGACGCCCTGCGAGGCCATTTCCTCGAGCACGCTTGTCGTAAGTTCCTCGCGGATCGGAGAAAGCGTTTCGAGCGCTGCGGAAAGCCCGAGCGAAATCGTCCGCTGGCGGGTGGCGCGTATATCGGCAAGCCCCATGCCATAGGCGGAAAGGATGCCGGAGAAGGGGTGGATCAGAACGGTGGAAATGCCGAGCGCGTCGGCCGTCAGGCAGGCATGCTGGCCGCCGGCGCCGCCAAAGCAGGTCAGCACATAGTGGGTGACGTCGTAGCCGCGCTGGACGCTGATCTTCTTGACCGCATTCGCCATGTTCTCGACCGCGATCGACAGGAAACCGTCGGCCACTTCCTCCGGCGAGCGGCCATCGCCAATCACCTTGGCCATCTCCTCGAAGGCGGCGCGCACTGCGTCGGCGTCGAGCGGCTGGTCGCGGTTCGGCCCGAAGATCGCCGGGAAGAGTTTGGGTGAAAGCTTGCCGAGCATGACGTTCGCGTCGGTGACGGTGAGCGGCCCACCGCGCCGATAGGCCTTGGGGCCGGGATTGGCGCCCGCCGAATCCGGCCCGACGCGGAAGCGGCCGCTCTCGAAATGCAGGATCGAGCCGCCGCCGGCCGCGACCGTATGGATCGACATCATCGGCGCGCGCATGCGCACGCCGGCCACTTCCGTCTCGAAGGAGCGTTCGAGCTCTCCGTCATAATGCGAGACGTCGGTGGACGTGCCGCCCATGTCGAAGCCGACCATGCGCTCGAAACCGGCAAGCCGCGAGGTTTCGACTGCGCCGACCACGCCGCCGGCAGGACCGGAGAGGATCGCATCCTTGCCCTGGAAGAGCCGGGCGGCAGTCAACCCGCCGGAGGATTGCATGAACATGAGCTGCGGGCCGGTTTCCTCGTTGGCGCCAAGCTCGCCCGCCACCTGGTCGACATAACGGCGCAGGATCGGCGACAGATAGGCATCGACCACCGTCGTATCGCCGCGCCCGACCAGCTTGATGAGCGGCGAGACCTCGTGACTGACGGAAACCTGGGTGAAGCCGATCTCGCGGGCGATCCGTGCGGCAAGCTGTTCGTGAGCCGGGTAACGATAGGCGTGCATGAAGACGATCGCGACGGCGCGGAAACCGGCGTCGAATTGGCCCTGTAATTCGGCGCGGATCGCGCCTTCCTCCGGCTCCGCTTCGACGAGGCCGTCGGCACGGACGCGTTCGTCGACCTCGACGACGGCCGAATAGAGCAGTTCAGGTTTGATGATCTTCTTTGCAAAGATGTCGGCGCGGGCCTGGTAGCCGATCGCCAGGGCATCGCGGAAGCCGCGCGTGGTGACGAGCAGGGTCTGTTCGCCCTTGCGTTCGAGCAGCGCATTGGTGGCGACGGTGGTGCCCATCTTCACCGCGCCGATCACCTCCGAGGGGATCGGAACGCCGGCCGGAATACCCAGGAGCTCGCGGATACCCTGCACGGCTGCGTCGTGATAGGCCTCAGGATTTTCCGATAGCACCTTGTGGGCGATCAGCGATCCGTCAGGTCTGCGCCCGACAATGTCGGTGAAGGTGCCGCCGCGGTCGATCCAGAAGTCCCACTTGCCATCGGCCATGTTCTGCCCCTCGTTGAAAGCTTGATCTGCAATAACGAAAACATTTCGTCGATAAAACGTCAATGATTAGTTGACAGGAAAATATCTTTTGAAGCATCATGCCTTTCCAACAGGCAAGGAAGCCAGCAAAGAGCTCCACCTGCAAAACCGGCAACCGAGGGGAGCCGACCATGATCCTTTGCCACCGCGCAGCGGGGAGGACGTCACGTGTCCACCGCTAATGCTCGCCACAGCATCTTTCCCGAATGGCTCCGTCAAACGCTTGACGGGCTCTATCTCGTTTCCGGCTGGCTGGCCGGGCTTTTTCTGATCGCTATTTTCGTCATCATGCTATCACTGTCGGCCGGCCGGCCAATCGGCTTGGATGTTCCAGCCGGCGACGACTTCGCCTCCTGGTGCATGGCGGCCACGGCCTTCCTGGGCCTTGCCCACACGTTCCGCTCCGGAGAGCTCATTCGCATGGGCCTTTTCATCGACAGGTTCAGCGGTGTCGTGCGCAAGGTCATCGAGATCGCCTGCGCGGCGATCGGCGCGGCCGCCATGCTCTATTTCGCCTGGTATGCGGTGGACATGGTCTGGACGTCCTGGAAATTCAACGACATCTCTCAGGGCGTCATACCCGTGCCGTTGTGGATACCGCAGCTCGGCATGGCTGTCGGCGTGGTCGTCCTGGCAATCGCTTTCGTGGATGAGCTGGTCCACCTGCTTTTTGGTGGCGTGCCTCGCTACGAAAAGCCGGCCCCGAAATCCGAGGAAGAGATGATCGAGCGGATCATGGAAAGCGGAGCCTGATCATGGATGCCTCGAACCTTGTCGAAATATCGGGCCTCATCCTTGGCGCCCTCCTGCTCTTCCTCGTCGGTGGCGTCTGGATCGGGATTTCGCTGCTGATCTGCGGTTTCATCGCCATGCAGTTCGCGCCGGCGGGAATACAGATCGGCGCGGCACTTGCGACCAATGCCTGGGCGGGCAGCGCCTCCTGGTCTCTCGCCGCTCTACCGCTTTTCGTCTGGATGGGGGAGATCCTCTACAGGACGAGATTATCTGACGAAATGTTTAGAGGGCTTTCCCCCTGGCTGAACCGAATTCCGGGAAGATTGGTACATGTCAATGTTCTCGGTTGCGGGCTTTTCGGCGCAGTCTCCGGGTCGTCCGCCGCCACGACAGCCATGGTCGCGAAGATCACTCTGCCAGAATTGAAGAGGCGCGGCTATGACGAGATGATCAGTCTCGGTTCGCTGGCAGGCGCCGGTACGCTCGGCTTTCTCGTGCCGCCGTCGATCACCATGATCGTCTATGCCGTCGCAGCGAACGTTTCTATCATCCAGATGTTCCTGGCCGGCCTGCTCCCGGCGGTCATCGTCATGGCGCTCTATATGGGAGCGATCGTCATCTGGTCGCTGATGAACCCTGACAAGTCTCCGCCTCCGGCGCCCGGCCTGAGCTTCCGGCAGAAGCTGAAGGAGACACTCAATCTCATCCCGCTTGCGCTTCTCATCGGCGTCATTTTCACAACACTGGTACTCGGCTGGGCGACAGCCACCGAATGTGCGGCCTGGGGCGTGCTCGGCTCGCTCGTGATCGCGCTCTGGCAACGGGCGCTCACCTGGAAGAGCTTTTGGGAAAGCGTCATGGGTGCTGCGCGCATGACGGCGATGATCATGCTGATCCTGACGGGTGCCGGATACATGTCGATCGCCATGGGCTATACGGGGATTCCGAATGCGCTGGCCTCCTGGGTCGATAGCTTCCACCTGAGCCCTTATGCGCTGATTGCGGTGCTCACCGTCATGTATGTGCTGCTCGGCTGCGCGATCGACGGTCTTTCGATGATCGTCCTGACGACTGTGGTGGTGCTGCCGATGATCCAGCAGGCCGGCTTCGATCTGATCTGGTTCGGCGTCTTCCTGGTGTTGATGGTGGAGATGGCTCAGATCACCCCGCCGGTCGGCTTCAATCTCTTCGTGCTCCAGACGATGAGCGGTAGAGACAGCCTGACGGTTGCGCGCGCCGCACTGCCGTTCTTCTTCCTGCTTTTGGCGACGGTCGCCATCCTCACGATCTTCCCGGATATCGTGCTGGTCCTGCCGAAAATGGCTTTTCCGGGTTAATTTCTTAAAAAGGGGAATGAAAACATGACAATGCATTTCAAGGGCATCGCCCGCGTCGGCCTCACGGCTGCTGCCTTAATCGCCTGTGCCGGCTCGGCTCTGGCTCAGACTGCCTGGGTCCTGCCCTCGGCCTATCCGCCGGCCAATTACCACGTCGAAAACCTGATGCAGTTTTCCAAGGACGTCGAAACGGCAACCAATGGCGCGCTGAAGATCACCGTTCATCCGAGTGCAGCGCTCTTCAAGGCTCCGGATATCAAGCGCGCGGTCCAGACCGGCCAGGCCCAGGCAGGTGAAGTGCTGATTTCCCTGCACGAGAACGAGAATCCGGTCTTCGGCATCGATGTCGTGCCCTTCCTGGCCACCAGCTTCGATCGGGCGAAAAAGCTCTGGGAGGCTTCCAAGCCGACCGTCGAAAAGGCGCTCGATGCGCAGGGGCTGAAACTTCTGTACTCGACGCCATGGCCGCCGCAGGGCATCTACACCAAGAAGGACGTCAACAGCACCGCTGACCTCAAGGGCCTCAAATGGCGCGCCTACAATGTCGGCACGTCGCGCATCGCCGAGCTTGTCGGCGCCCAGCCGGTCACCGTCCAGGCCGCCGAGCTGCCGCAGGCGCTCGCAACCGGCGTCGTCGACGGGCTGATGACGTCCAGCGCCACCGGCGTCGATTCAAAGATCTGGGAATCGCTCACCCATTATTACGACACCCAGGCCTGGATTCCGAAGAACATCATCTTCGTCAACAAGGCTGCGTTCGAAGCACTCGATCCGGCCGTGCAGAAGGCAGTTGCCGATGCGGCGGCAGCGGCCGAAACCCGCGGCTGGTCCCTCGCAGTCGAAAAAACCAAGAGCTACATGGACACACTGAAGCAGAACGGCATGCAGGTGATCGAACCCAGCGACGAGCTCAAGAAGGGTCTGGCTGATGTTGGTAGCAAGCTGACCGAAGACTGGTCGAAGAAAGCCGGCGCCGACGGCGCTGCCATTCTGGACGCCTACAAGAAGATGTGATTTGAGGGCGCCGCAAGCAGCCGCTTGCGGCGCTTTCATTTGCCGGGAGGAGAAGTCATGTCATCGGAAAAGGACTATTTAGGCCCGATCGTTTCCTCCGGGCATCTGGCGAGCGGCGCCCTGCCGGCGCTTTCCGAGATCGAGTTCGGCATGATCATGCTGAACCATGCCTTCAATCGCTGGATGGTTCGTTGCATGGCGGCAGCCGGCGTGCCGGATCTTTCCCCGATCGACATCCTCGTGCTGCACAATATCAACAGCCGCAACAAGCCTAAGACACTGGCCGACATCGCACTGGTCCTCAACATCGAGGATACGCATGTCGTCACTTACGCGTTAAAGAAGCTTGAGCGGCTCAAGCTGATCAAATCCGGGCGCCGCGGCAAGGAAAAGCTGGTCATGGCGACGGAAGCAGGTGCCGAGGCCTGCGCCCGCTACAAGGCGATGCGCGAAAGCCTGCTGGTCCGTTCGGTACTTGCCACGGAAGTCTCGGCGGAATCGCTTTCGGAAGTGGCAGCCCGCCTCCGCGCGCTTTCCGGCCACTACGATCAGGCGGCTCGCGCCGCCGCATCCCTCTAGGAGAAAAGCGCTTCCATCAGCGGATGATTAGGATCCGTCATTCCGTCCAGCACGTTGAAATGGTGCTTGTCCGGTTCCTCGACGGCTTCGGTCTCAGCGCCCAGGCCCTTCCAGATGCTTGCGAGCAGTGCATTCTGGCGGACGAATTCAGAACGTTCCGCAGCGCCCACCCAGCAGGTTACCCTTGCGTTTGGCATCGGCTCCAGAAGGGCAGGGCTTTCGCGATAGGCTTCGTCCCGGTCTATGCGCTGCTTTTCGTTCATCTTCGTGTTCATGAGCGGGCGCAGGTCGTGCACGCCGGAGAGTGAAACAACATTGGCGATGCGGCCTCGAACCGTTTCCGGCAGCGGTGACGTCGCGGAAATCATTCTCGTCACCAGTTGGCCTCCGGCGGAGTGGCCGATCAGTCGGATCGGTCCCTCGACCTCTTCGGCGGCAGCTTCGATCGCTCTGCCGATCTCAAGCGTGATGTCGGCGATGCGGTTTTCGGGGGCAAGTGTGTAGGATGGCATGGCGACGGCATAACCGCGTTCCACCGCGCCTTTGGCGAAATGCGACCAGTAGCTATTGTCGAGCCCGATCCAGAAGCCGCCATGGACAAAGACCATCAGGCCGGCAGGCCTGGACTCCGGCAGGAAAAGATCGAAGCGGTTGCGAGGCTTTCCGCCATAGACAAGGCCGAGTTTCGCACGCCCTTCGGCGGAAAGCGCTTCACGATATTGCTGTGCAGGCTCCACCCATGCCGCCGGCCAGCGGTCGCCCTGGGGAATGTTGATGCCGTTGGCATAGGCATTGTCCCAGTCGCTGATCCGATGGCGCATTTTCGTTTTCTCCCCTCAATGCGGTTATGATCCCCGGCCGCATATTGGCATCGCCATCGCCTGCTTGGAACCCGTCCGGAGCGGAAAATGGCAGCCGGTGAAAATTATTACAAACTTAAAATTTCTCTCTTGCAACCGGAAGGAAGCGGTGCAATTCTGAACAAAAGGCAAAAAGCCGCATGGATAAAAACTTGGGAACTGAAAAATGCTGGGACCGTCAGGCCATCTGGATACGTTTGCCCGCGACAACCTTCCACCGCCGGATCTTTGGCCGGAAATCAAGCTCGACGGCTTTGAGTATCCGGAATGGATGAACGCAGCGGTTGAGCTCACCGATCGTATGGTGGAAAAGGGTTTTGGCGATCATACCGCCCTGATCGGCAACGGCCGCCGTCGCACCTACAAGGAGCTCTCCGACTGGACGAACCGCATCGCCCTGGCGCTCACGGAGGACTATGGCCTGAAACCCGGAAATCGGGTGCTGATCCGCTCCGCCAACAATCCGGCCATGGTCGCCTGCTGGCTGGCGGCGACGAAGGCCGGCGCTGTCGTGGTCAACACGATGCCGATGCTGCGTGCCGGCGAGCTCGCCAAGATCATCGACAAGGCGGAGATTTCCCTGGCGCTCTGCGACACGCGCTTGATGGACGAGCTGGTCGCTTGCGCCAAGGAAGGCCGGTTCCTCAAGCAGGTGATCGGTTTTGATGGCACTGCCAACCATGATGCGGAACTCGATCGCGCGGCGCTGAACAAGCCTGTACTCTATGCTGCGGTGAAGACAGGTCGGGACGATGTGGCTCTGCTCGGTTTCACCTCCGGTTCCACCGGTGTGCCGAAGGCTACCATGCATTTCCATCGCGATCTCCTGATCATCGCCGATGCCTATGCCAAGGAGGTGCTGGACGTCACGCCGGACGATGTTTTCGTCGGTTCGCCACCGCTTGCCTTCACCTTCGGCCTCGGTGGACTTGCGGTCTTTCCATTGCGCTTCGGCGCCTCTGCTACCCTCTTGGAGCAGGCGACGCCGCCGAAGATGATCGAGATCATCGAGACCTACAAGGCGACGATCAGCTTCACCGCGCCCACCGCCTACCGCGCCATGCTGGCGGCGATGGACGAAGGTGCGGACCTTTCTTCTCTGCGCATCGCCGTTTCGGCCGGCGAGACCTTGCCAGGCCCCGTTTTCGAAGAATGGGTGAGAAAGACGGGTAAACCCATTCTGGACGGCATCGGTGCGACCGAGATGCTGCATATCTTCATCTCGAACCACTTGGGCGATGCCAGGCCGGCCTGCACCGGCAAGCCGCTCGCCGGCTATGAGGCGATCGTTGTCGACGACGATATGAGCGAGGTGCCGCGTGGCACGATCGGCCGGCTGGCGGTGAAGGGCCCGATCGGCTGCCGTTACCTCGCCGACGAGCGGCAGAAGGATTATGTCCGCAACGGCTGGAACCTCACCGGAGATTCTTTCGTGCAGGACGAGGACGGCTATTTCCATTTCGCCGCGCGTTCGGACGATATGATCATCTCGGCCGGCTACAATATCGCCGGCCCGGAAGTGGAGGCGGCTCTCCTGAAGCACGAGGCAGTGCTGGAATGCGCCGTGATCGGCGTGCCGGACGACGGACGTGGCATGATCGTCGAGGCGCATGTCGTGCTTGTTCCTGGCAGTGAGGCTTGCGACGCGATGGTGAAGCTGCTGCAGGAGCATGTGAAGAGCATCATTGCGCCTTACAAATATCCGCGTTCGATCGTGTTCACCGACGCGTTGCCGAAGACCGAATCCGGCAAGATCCAGCGCTTCCGGTTGAAGCGGAAACTTTCAGCTTAACCGTACTTCGTGGTGGTTGCGTTTCACTGCGCATGCAGAGTGGAAGTTTCCACGCAAATGTGGAAGGTAATGAAACGTTCGGCGGGCTGCTACCCCGCTGCCGGAATATCTGGGAACGACATACAACAACAAACGGGAGTTCGTCACATGAAGAAACTGCTTGCCGCAGCCACGCTGACCCTGAGCATGAGCGCCTCGGGCCTTGCTTTTGCCGAGCCGTTGAAGATTGGCATGATTACCACGCTTTCGGGCGGCGGCGCCGGTCTCGGCATCGATACACGCGACGGCTTCATGCTGGCGATCAAGAATTCCGGCAACAAGGACATTACCGTCGTCACCGAGGACGATGCGCAGAAGCCGGAACTTGCAGTGCAGATCGCCGACAAGATGATCCAGAGCGACCAGGTGGATATTTTGACCGGCATCGTCTGGTCAAACCTGCTGATGGCGGTTGCTCCGAGTGCTGTTGCGCAAGGCAAGTTCTACGTCTCCACGAATGCCGCTCCCGCTGCACTTGCCGGGGCGAACTGCAACAAGCTCTATTTCAATGCGGCCTATCAGAACGACAATCTTCACGAGGCGATGGGCGAATATGCCAACAAGGGCTACAAGAAGATGTTCATCCTTGCCCCGAATTATCCGGCCGGCAAGGATTCGCTGACGGGCTTCAAGCGCTATTACAAGGGCGAACTCGCTGCCGAGGTTTATACTCAGGTCGGTCAGACGGATTACGCGGCGGAAATTGCCCAGATGCGCGCTTCCGGCGCTGATGGCATCTTCGTCTTCCTTCCCGGCGGCATGGGCATCGCGTTCATGAAGCAATTTGCCCAGTCGGGCGTGAAGATCCCGGTCATGGGGCCGGGCTTCTCCTTCAGCCAGGACGTGCTTCCGGCAATCGGCGATGCGGCGCTTGGCGCCAAGGCGTCCGGCCAGTGGGCTCCGGATTTCGACAACGAAGCCAGCAAGAAGTTCCTCGCCGATTTCCAGAAGGAATATAACCGCCTGCCGTCGATCTATGCAGTCCAGGCCTATGACGCCGCGCAGCTCATCCTGTCTGCTGCTGCGAAGGCGGATGTGAAGGATGCGGATGCTTTCCGCGCCGAACTTCTGAAGGCGGATATCCAGTCGCCGCGTGGCAAGTTCAAGTTTAACACGAACCAGCATCCGATCCAGGACATCTACCTCACGGAAGTGGTGAAGCAGGATGGCGTCCTCACCAACAAGACGGTGGAAAAGATCTTCACCGATCATAAGGACGCCTATGCCAAAGACTGCAAGATCTAAGGTCTCCCCGTGACCGTTGCGCTTGCTCTCGAGCAGTTGCTGAACGGCCTGCAGCTCGGCGTCATGTTGTTCCTGATGGCCGCCGGGCTGACGCTGATCTTCGGCGTCATGGGCCTGATCAATCTTGCTCACGGCTCGCTCTACATGGTCGGCGCATTCGCCTGCGCCGCCGTGGCGGCCTGGACCGGCTCGTTCTGGATCGGGCTCATCGCTAGCCTCGTCGTCGCGGCGGCGGCCGGTGCGATCGTCGAGCTCGTGGTGATCCGCAGGCTTTACGATCGCGACCATCTCGATCAGGTGCTTGCCACCTTCGCGCTGATCCTGATGTTCTCCGAAGGCACGCGCTGGCTCTTCGGCTCGTTTCCGCTTTATCTCGATATCCCGCCGCTCCTGCAGGGGGCGGTGACACTGCCCGGCGGCACGCAATATCCGGTCTATCGTCTGGCCATCATCGCCGCCGGCGCGGTTGTCGCTTTCGGGCTATATATGCTGATCTCGAAGACGCGGCTCGGCATGCGTATCCGGGCCGGCGAAAGCGACCGGGAGATGATCGGGGCGCTCGGCGTCGATATCCGCACGCTCTATACGGTCGTCTTCGCCCTTGGTGCGGCGCTGGCCGGGTTCGCCGGTGCCATGGTCGGCGCCTTGCAATCGGTGCAGGTCGGCATGGGCGAGCCGGTGCTCATCCTCGCCTTCGTGGTGATCGTCATCGGCGGCATCGGCTCGATCAAGGGGGCGCTCCTGGGCGCGCTTCTGGTCGGCGTCACGGACACGATGGGCCGTTTCCTGCTGCCGCAGATATTCGCATTCTTCGCGCCGCCGGCCCAGGCGGGCATGATCGGCGGCGCCGTGGCCTCGATGCTCATCTATATCGTCATGGCGGTCATCCTCGCGGTGAAGCCGCGCGGGCTCTTCCCGGCAGCGCATGCGTGAGGTCCGGATCGTGAGCCGCGAAAACCTCGTCAACCTCATCCTGGCCTTGGCTTTGCTTGCCGTGCCGTTTGCGGCGAACGCTGTCGGCCAGCCCTTCTACGTCACGCTGGCAACCCGTGTTGCGATTCTTGCTCTTGCCGCGACCGGCCTCAATCTGGCATTGGGCCTGGGCGGCCTCGTCTCCTTCGGTCATGCGGCCTTCTTCGGTATCGGAGGCTATGTTGCCGGCATCCTCGCGACGCACAGCTTCTCGGGTGAACCTCTGCTCTTCGGTCTGCCGGGCACCAATCAGATGTGGGTGATCTGGATTGTCGCGGTCCTGCTCGCGGGTCTCCTGGGCCTTGCGATCGGCGCGATCAGCCTCAGGACGTCAGGCGTCTATTTCATCATGATCACGCTCGCCTTTGCGCAGATGGTCTACTACTTCGCGGTCTCCTGGCCGGCCTATGGCGGGGAGGACGGGCTGTCGATCCTCGTCCGGAACCAGTTTCCGGGCGTCATGACGATGCGGCCCTTGAGCTTCTTCCTGATCTGTTACGTGGTGCTGCTGGTCGCAATAGGCCTTTTCGCGCTGATCCGCGCCTCGCGTTTCGGCACCGCATTGCAGGCGGCGCGGCAGAATGAGGTGCGCGTCGCGACGGTCGGGATCCAGCCGTACCGTATCAGGCTCACGGGCTTTGCCATTTCGGCAATGATGACCGGCCTTGCCGGCGCGCTGTTTGCCGATCTCAACCGTTTCGTCAGTCCCTCCATGCTCTCCTGGCACATGTCGGGGGAGCTGATCGTGCTGATCGTGCTCGGTGGAACTGGCCGGCTGTTCGGTCCGCTGGCGGGTGCGGCGCTCTACGTCGCCTTCGAATATGCGCTCGGCGGCATCACGGAACGCTGGCAGTTCTTCCTGGGGCTTATTTTGCTGGTCGTGGTACTCTTCGCCCGCGGCGGCCTGCTGGGACTTCTCGCCGGAAAGGCCAGACATGGTTGAGCCGGTCCTCGAAATCTCCGACCTGGTCAAGAATTTTGGAGCGCTGCGTGCGACCGACGGCGTCACGCTCGATCTCAGGCCGGGCGAAATCCATGCGCTGATCGGCCCGAACGGCGCCGGCAAGTCGACGCTCATTCACCAGATCTGCGGCACGCTCCGGCAGGATAGCGGCACGATCCGCTTCGCGGGGCAGGATATTGGCGGCCTTGGTGTTGCAGGCCGTGCCCGGCTGGGCCTGGGGCGTACCTTTCAGGTCTCTTCGCTGGCGCCGGAATTTTCGGCGCTCCGCAATGTCATGCTGGCGGTGCAGGCGAGGGAGGGTACGAGCTTCCGTTTTTTCAAGCCGGTGATGCGCGACGGATCCTTGATCGACACGGCCATGGCCATGCTGGAGCGTGTTGGCCTGACGGCGCGGGCCCGCATCCCCGCCGCCGAACTCTCCCATGGCGAACGCCGGCAGCTCGAAATCGCCATGGCGCTGGCGCTTCGATCGAAAGCCTTCCTGCTTGATGAGCCGATGGCCGGCATGGGGCCGGAAGGCTCGAAATCGCTCACCCGTTTCTTGGATGCGCTCAGGCAGGAAGCGCCGATCCTGCTGGTCGAGCATGATATGGATGCAGTATTTGCCCTCGCCGACCGGATTTCCGTGCTGGTCTACGGCCGCATTATTGCCACCGGCACGGTTGAGGAAATCCGTCGCGACCCGGCCGTGCGCACCGCCTATCTCGGAGATCATGTTTGATGCTGCTCGACGTCTCCCGGATCGAAGCATTTTATGGTGCCAGCCAGGCGCTGTTCGGCGTTGACCTGTCCGTGGCGGAGGGCGAGGCCGTGGCGCTGATGGGCCGCAACGGCATGGGCAAGACCACGACCATACGCGCCATCTGCAACCTCAATCCGCCGCGCGCCGGCGCGGTCCGGCTCGGCGGCGCGGACCTCAAGGGCAGGCGACCGCATCATGTGGCGAAGCTCGGCATCGGCCTCGTGCCGGAAGGTCGCCGCTGCTTTCCGAACCTGACGGTGCATGAGAACCTGATCGCGGCCGCACGGCCAGGCAGATGGACATTGGACGAGGTCAATGCGCTTTTTCCCCGGCTGCAGGAACGGCATGCGCAGATGGCGCGTTCGCTTTCCGGTGGTGAGCAGCAGATGCTGGCGATCGGCAGGGCTCTGATGACCAATCCGCGCATCCTGATCCTCGATGAGGCGACGGAGGGGCTTGCTCCGGTCATACGCCAGGATATCTGGAGAGCCATACGGAGGCTGAAGGCGGAAGGGCTTTCGATCCTTGTGGTGGATAAGACGCTTTCCGAGCTTATGCCGGTTGCGGATCGCTGTGTCATCCTGGAAAACGGAAGAAGCGCCTGGAGCGGCAAGGCTGAGGAACTGACGACGGAACTGCAGGATCGATATCTCGGAGTGTAAGCGATGGATGGTGAAGCGGGAAGCGCCGATCTGGAATTGATCGCCCACGGTCCGCATGGGCGCAACAAGCCGGAAACGCGGCTCTGGTTGCGTATGCTTTCCACCACAAAGCTGATCACCAACGAAATCCGCCGACGGCTCAGGACCGAATTCGGTGCAACGCTGCCGCAATTCGACCTGATGGCCCAGCTCTATCGCGAAAGCGACGGCCTGCGCCTGGGCGAGCTTTCGAAGCGAACCATGGTGACGAATGGCAACGTGACCGGTCTTGTCGAGCGACTGGAGGCCGATGGCTTCGTTAAGCGGGTAACGCCGGACGGTGACCGGCGCGTTACGGTCGCCAGGCTGACGCCGGAGGGTACGAAGCTTTTCGTTGCCATGGCCGCTGCCCATGAAGGCTGGCTGCGGGATATCATGGCAGATGTCGCTCCGGCCACGATCGCATCGCTGTGGTCGGAGATTGGGGCCGTGAAAATTTCTGCCAGCAATCACCTTTCCAGCAGCGCTTTCGATCAGTAGACCCGGTGCTGGTAACGAATTCGGGGTGATAGATGGCAGACCTCCAGGCGATCGTCGACGAGATTCACGACAAGCTGGCGCCGCGTCTCGGCGAGGGCAAGGTCGCCGACTACATTCCGCAGCTCGCCCATGTCGATCCGAAGAAATTCGGCATGGCGATCGTGACCGTGGACGGGGAGACCTTCAAAGTTGGCGATGCCGACACCCCCTTCTCGATCCAGAGCATTTCCAAGGTCTTTACGCTGACGCTGGCGCTCGGCAAGCATGGCGAGACGACCTGGAACCGTGTCGGACGCGAGCCGTCTGGCTCTGCCTTCAATTCGATCGTCCAGCTGGAACACGAAGAGGGTAAGCCACGTAATCCATTTATCAATGCCGGCGCGATCGCCGTCAGCGATCTCGTTCTTGCCGGGCATACGCCGCGCGAGGCGATCGGCGAGATCGTCCGTTTTGTACGCTATCTGGCGGACGACGATTCGATCGCCATCGATCCGGAGGTAGCGAAATCGGAGCAGGCGACAGGTTACCGCAATTTCGCGCTTGCCAATTTCATGCGCTCCTTCGGCAAGCTGGACCATCCGGTCGAGCATGTGCTCGGCGTTTATTTCCATCACTGCGCACTCGCCATGACCTGCACGCAGCTTGCGAAGTCCGGCCTTTTCCTCGCTGCTTCCGGCCGCAATCCGCTGACGGGACACACGGTCGTCTCCAAACAGCGGGCAAGGCGCATCAATGCGCTCATGCTCACCTGCGGGCATTACGACGGTTCGGGAGATTTTGCCTATCGGGTGGGCCTGCCGGGCAAGAGCGGTGTCGGCGGCGGCATTCTCGCGGTCGCACCGGGCAGGGCCTCGGTTGCCGTCTGGTCGCCGGGGCTTAATCACAATGGCAATTCGCTTCTTGGTTCGTTGGCTTTGGAAATGCTGACGACCCGCACGGGCTGGTCGGTCTTCGGCCATTGATCCCGCATACGGCATAAAAAACCCGGCCGAAGCCGGGTTGAATGTAGTGGCAGCGTGTTGTGATCAGTCCTCGCTGGCTGCCATCTGCGAGAGCACTTCGCCGCGTCCGCGTATGCGCAGGATCAGCGGTATAATGAAAGCCAGCGCTGCCAGGATGAGCAGAACGGCCGCGATCGGCGACTGGACCAGTGTCGTGACATCGCCCTGGCTGATCGCCAGCGCGCGGCGGAGCTGCTGTTCGGCAAGCGGCCCCAGGATCAGGCCGACGACGACCGGCGCGATCGGGTAACCCAGGACACGCATGACATAGCCGAGGAATCCGAAGGTCAGAAGCATGCCGAGTTCGAAAACCGACGGATTGGCACCGATCGTCCCGAGCGTCGCAAACAGCAGGATGCCGGCATAAAGCCATGGCTTCGGAATGGTCAGCAGCTTCACCCAAAGGCCGACGAGTGGCAGGTTGAGGACCAGCAGCATCAGGTTGGCGATGAGCAGCGACGCGATCAGGCCCCAGACGAGCTGGGGATTGGTCACGAAGAGCAGCGGGCCCGGCTGCAGACCGTATTGCTGGAAGCCGGCAAGCATGATCGCCGCGGTCGCGGACGTCGGCAGGCCGAGCGTCAGCAACGGCACAAGCGTGCCGGCGGCAGACGCATTGTTGGCGGCTTCCGGACCGGCAACCCCCTCGATCGCGCCGTTGCCGAATTCTTCCGGATGCTTGCTGAGGCGCTTTTCGGCCGCGTAGGAGAGGAAGGTGCCGATTTCGGCTCCGCCCGCCGGCATGGCGCCGATCGGGAAGCCGATGACGGTGCCGCGCAGCCAGGCTTTCCAGGACCGCGCCCAATCCTGAGCGCTCATCCAGACGGAGCCCTTGACTGCTTCCACCGTTTCCGGCCCCTTGTTTCCCTGGGCGGCGATGAACAGGGTTTCGCCGATCGCGAACATGGCGACCGCCATGGTCGTGACTTCGATCCCGTCGAGAAGGTCGGGGATGCCGAAGGACAGCCGGTTCTGGCCGGTGAGCTGGTCGATGCCGACGACAGAGAAGGCAAGACCGATGAACAGTGAGGTGAGGCCGCGCAAAGTGGAATCGCCGAAGGCGGAGGATACCGTCACGAAGGCGAGCACCATCAGCGCGAAATATTCACGGGGCCCGAAGACGAGCGCCAATTTGACGATGTAGGGCGCGATGAAGGCAAGCGCCATGGTGGCGATCAGGCCTGCGACGAAGGAGCCGATCGCCGCCGTCGCCAGTGCCGGTCCGCCACGTCCCGCCCTGGCCATCTTGTTGCCTTCGAGCGCGGTGACGATCGATGAGCTCTCGCCCGGTGTATTGAGCAGGATGGAGGTGGTCGAACCGCCATACATGCCGCCGTAATAGATGCCCGCAAACATGATCAGCGAACCGGTCGGATCAAGGCGATAAGTGACGGGCAGAAGCAACGCGACGGTCAGCGCCGGCCCGATGCCGGGCAGAACACCGACTGCGGTGCCGAGCGTCACGCCGATCAGCGCATAGAGCAGGTTGATGGGTTGCGCTGCGGAGGCAAGCCCCTGCAGGAGAAATTCGAATGTGCTCATGGTCCTACTTTCCGGGCCCGATCACCAAAAAAGCCGTTCCAGCGGGCCGGCGGGCAGCGCAAGCTGCAGGAGGCCTGCGAAGATCAGCCAGATGAAAAGACAGACGACGATGCCGAGCGGGATCGTGATCCACAGTTTGCGTTTGCCGAAGCCCGCGGCAGTGAGGCCGAACAGGACGCCGGTCGCGATTGAGAAGCCGGCAACGCGAAGAAGCAGCATCTGCGCGACAAGTCCCGCGACGATCCACACGACCGGACCGATCTCCTGCTTGTCGCGCGTCGGAAAATCGCCGCGGAAAGCCTCGATCACCGTCCAGATCGCAAGTCCGATCAGCGCAAAGCCGATCCAGTCGGGCACCGTCGCCGGACCGACCTGCGAATAGCCGCCCGTACCCTTCAACCGTGACACATCGATGAAAATCACGGCGGCTATTGCCGCCAGGACTACGGCAACGGCAAGCGCCGCCCAATCGGGGCGGCGCTGCTCGGTCTTGTTGCGGTCGAGGCTCATTTGACCAGCCCGATGTCCTTGAGGACCACTTCCGTGGCGGAAATGTCCTTGGCGAGCTGTTCATCAAAGGCCGAGCCGGCGAGATAGGTATCGGTCCAGCCCTTGGTCTTCAGGGCCTCCTGCCAGGTTTTGGACTGGGCGAGCTTCTCGATGTCGGCTGCCACGGCCTTCTTTTGTTCATCGGAAAGGCCGGGAGCGGCGGCGACCATGCGCCAGTTCTGGACAACCACGTCGAAGCCGGATTCCTTCAGCGTCGGGGCATCGGCGCCTTCGATCTTCTTGTCGGAGGAAACGGCCAAGAGGCGCAACGTGCCGGCCTTGATCTGCGATTCGAACTCGCCGTAGGACGAAACGCCGGCGGTCACCTGGGCGCCGAGAATGGCGGCAAGGGCTTCGCCGCCGCCCGAAAACGCGATGTAGTTGATCTTGGTCGGGTCGACACCGGCCGCCTTGGCAAGCAGGCCGACGAGGATATGGTCGGTGCCGCCGGCCGAGCCGCCGCCCCAGGAAACGGCGCCTGGGTTTTCCTTCAGCTTGGCGACGAGATCGCCGATCGTCTTGATGTCGGAAGAGGCCGGAACGACGATTGCTTCATATTCGCCGGTCAGGCGGGCGATCGGGGTGACGTCCTTGAGCGTGACGGGCGATTTGTTGGTCAGGATCGCGCCGACCATGACGTAGCCGCCGACCAGGAGTGCATTCGGGTTGCCCTTCTGCTGGCTGGCGAACTGGGCGATGCCGATCGTGCCGCCGGCGCCCGGTACGTTGACGACCTGCACGTTGCCGGCGATCTTTTCCTGCTGGAGCGCCGTCTGCATGGTGCGGGCCGTCTGGTCCCATCCGCCGCCCGGCGCGGCTGGAGCCATGATCGTGTAGTCGGCCGCAGCGGCCGGCAAGGCAAGCGCGCCCGCGAGAATGGAAGCGAGAAAGAAATGTTTCAAGGGTTGATCCTCCGTTGGCGCCCGAAGTGGACGCAAATGTTTCTTCTGTCGAAACGAAAAGATGGGACGGTGAGCAAGAACCGCTACCGACGCCCTCCCGTCGTTGATCGGAGCCCCGCCTCCAAACGGGGGCCGATTAGACATAAGCCAGCATATGAAGCTGACATCTACCTGACATTTTTCGCGGGTTTGACGTTTGGCAAGGGGTATCCGCCGTGCCGCGTCGAATTTTGTGGCTATTGCAGCCTGAGAGCCTCGTTCCAGCGGGAAATCAGTCGCGCCCGCTTCACCTGGTCGAGATAGACCATCAACCCGAGGCTGACGGGAACGGGCTTCAACTGCCCGCCCAGCATCTCCCGCAATGTGGTTGCGGTATTGTTGCCGGCGACTTCGGGGCTGACGGCCGGGATCTGCAGTTCGCGGGCCATGATTGTCTGGCCTTCCTTCGACATGAAGAACTGCAGATATCGCTTTCCGAGATCCGGCGCAGCGGCGGCCTGCGGCACGAGGCCGATCCGCGACATGACGACGGTATAGTCCTTCGGCAATACGATGCCGACGTCGGGATGGCGCGAGGCCCAGTCGGCGGCATAGGAACCGAGGATGTTGTATCCGAGCAGGAAGCGCCCGTCCGCGATGCGCTCCAGAATCGCCTGGCTCGTGGAGTAGAGCTTGACGCCCGCCGCACCCATGGCCCGGATCACCGACCAGATATCGCCGAACTGTTCCTGGTCGCGCGCCATGAACAGAAAGCCGACACCGGAGCGCTCGATGTCATAGGTACCGATCCTTCCATAGATGGCGTCGCCCTGCTTGTGCAGGAACTCGACGAACTCCGCCCGGGTCGACGGGGGCGGAGCATCCTTGAAGCTCGGCTTGTGATAGACGAAGACGGCCGGCTCGAAGGTCAGCGCGTAGGCCGTGTTGCGCCAGTTCGCCCAGGCCGGCCACTGGCCGCTCATCGGCAGCTCGCTCGGCTGCGCATACCCGTCATTGGCGAGCTTCACCTGCAGGTCCATAGCGGAAGAGAATGCGAAATCGGCGGTTTTCTGGCCGGCATCCGTCTCGCGGACGATCCGGTCGTAGATTTCACCGGTCAGCATGTCCTCGTAGCGCACCGTCACATCCGGGTTTGCCTGCTGGAAGCCGGTAATCATCGGCTTGGCAAGCGGTTCGTCGAGGGAGGAATAGACGCTCAGCACCCGGGCGTCGCTACGGCCGGAAAGGGCGGGAAACAGCGTTATGCCGGCAGCCGCAAGACCCGGCGAAAGGACAAGGCAGAGCGAAACGAGAAGGAGCCTTTTCATACGACCACAATGCCTTACAGAGGTTCCAGGGACAAGTAGACCGGTGGCCGCGTGGCTTTCGCGTCACGGTCACCGATTGCAGCCTTTATCCGGCTTGTTTTCCCCACAGGCCTCATTACCTGTGGGCGGTTCTTTTCACGCCGGAAGATCCGGTGCCTTGCCGCAAACAGAGGTCAGAACCATGTCGCTCTCACTCTACGATATCACCGTACCGGTCTTCATCCGCGCCTTCGGCAATCTCACCGAAATCTTGAAGAAGGGCGAGGCCTATGCCGACGAAAAGGGCCTGGCGCACAAGGAGCTTCTCAATGCCCGGCTGATCGAGGACATGTATCCGCTGATCGCGCAGATCCAGCGCGCCAGCGACGCGGCCAAGTTCGTGCCCGTCCGGCTCGGACAGGTGGAAAACGTGCCGATGGACGACAACGAAGCGACTTTTGCCGACCTGCATGCCCGCATCGAAAGGACCGTGACTTTTCTTAAAAGTGTCGATCCGGCCGTGATGGCCGACCGTGAAGAGGCCGAGGTGGTGCTGAAGACCCGCAGCGGATCGACGACCTTCACCGGCCGTAATTATGTCCTGGGCTTTGCCATCCCGAATTTCTATTTCCACGTCACAACGGCCTACGCGATCCTGCGCCACAAGGGCGTGCCGATCGGCAAGATGGACTATATCGGCCGGAGCCAATAACCGTGCTCCCAACTCATCCGTGACTTCCCTTTCTTGCGCCTGTAAACTGGAAGAAAAAGGGGAACAACGGGTGCGTATCCTTCTGGTCGAGGACAATCAGGCGTTGGCCGAGGGGCTGTCGACGATCCTGCGCGGCAGCGGCTATGCCGTCGATACTGTGGCGGACGGCGCTTCTGCGGAAGCGGTTGCCGCTGCGGAGACATACGACCTCGTCATCCTCGACCTGAATCTGCCCGAGATGGATGGGCTCGACGTGCTGCGCGCGATGCGGGCCAGGCAGAACAAGGCCGCCGTCATGATCCTGACGGCCCGCGGCACGCCGGAGGAGCGGGTGAAGGGGCTCGATCTCGGCGCCGATGACTACATGATCAAGCCTTTCGATATCTCGGAATTCGAGGCGCGCATCCGTGTGCTTCTGCGCCGTCACGCGGGCCTGAGAAGCTCGATCGTCAATTATGGCGGCGTCACCTTCGACCTGAATTCCCGGACATTCTCCAGCCATGGCGCTCCGCTCGATATTCCTGCACGCGAAGTGGCGCTCCTGGAACTCCTTTTCCTGCGCGCTGGCAAGGTCGTCTCCAAGGACGCGATCATGCGCTCGCTGACTGGTTTCGACGACGATCTTTCGGCCAATGCGATCGAGCAATATGTGAGCCGTCTGCGCCGTCGTCTTGCGTCGCATGGGCTGACGGTGAAGACTGCCCGTGGCATCGGTTACTATCTCGATACGGTGGCGCCCGTACCATGACGCCGCCAATGACGCAAACTGCCGCCTACTCGCTGCGCCGGCGGCTGCTCGCCTGGCTCCTCATCTCGACGGCGGTGATCGGCACGGTCGCCATGGTCGACACATGGGACGAGGCCGTCGATACGGCGAACGAGGTTTCCGATCGCGTTCTGGCCGGCTCGGCGCTGGCGATCGCGGAACGGGTGATCGTTGCCGAAGACGGCTCGCTGGAAGTCGATATCCCCTATGTGGCGCTGGAGATGCTGACGTCGGCGGCACAGGATCGCGTCTTCTACCGGGTCGACGGCCCGCCGGGAACCTTCATCACCGGTTATCAGAACCTGCCCTCGATCCCCCGCCGGGAGGGCCAGGCGGCGGCGTTCGAGAACGCCACCTTCCGCGGTGAGCCGATCCGTGTGGCGGCACTCGCCCGGTCCGCCTCGACCGGCATCAATTCGGTGCCCTTCATCGTCACCGTGGCGGAAACCACGATCGCCCGCCAGCAATTGACTCGGACCATTCTGATCCGGTCGGTATTGCGCCTGCTTTTCATGATCGCCGGCGCAGCGGTCATCGTCTGGGTTGCTGTCAGCCTGTCGCTCCGCCCGCTCTACCGCTTCAGTGAAGCGATCGCCGAGCGCAGCCCGGACGACCTGCATCCGATCAGCGAACGGGTGCCGAGCGAGGTCCAGGGCCTTGTCGATACGGTCAACTCCTTCATGGTGCGGCTCGAGGGGGCACTGGAGGCTCTCAGGCATTTCACCGGCAATGCCAGCCATCAGCTCCGAACGCCGCTTGCCATCATCCGCACGCAGCTTGCGCTGGCCGGCCGCGCTGCCGGGCTGGACGGGGCGAAGGAAGCGGTCCGCAAGGCGGATGAGGCGGTTGCCGATGCCGAACGCATCCTGGCCCAGCTCCTGCTGATGGCGAAGATTGATGCATCGAAGCGCTCCGCTTCGATGCAGAAGGTCGATCTGGCGACCCTGGCGCAGGGCGCGACGGCGGACCATGTGCCGCTTGCCGCCGAAGCCGGCATCGATCTCGGGTTCGAAGGCGGGTGCGGCGTTGCGATCTTCGCGGAGCCGCTGCTGATCGGCGAGCTCCTGAAGAACCTGATCGGCAATGCTTTGCTTTATGCCGGGGACGGCGCGGAGGTGACAGTCCGCGTGAGACAGGACGGCGATACGGCCGTGCTGGAAGTCGAGGACAACGGTCCCGGCATTCCGCCGGAGAAACGGGCTTCCGTATTGAAGCGCTTCGAGCGTGGCGAGCAAACGGACAAGGCGGGCAGCGGTCTCGGCCTGCCGATCATCGAGGAGATTGCCCGGCTCCACGGCGCGGCAATGACCCTCGCGGGCGGCCGCGAGGGCAGAGGGCTGACGGTGGAAATCCGCTTTCCGGTAGCCGGCTAATTCATTCCTGATGAGCCATGATGCCGCCGATCCAGGTGCTCTTCATGCCGAGATCCTCGGCGAGAATAACGAAATCCGCATCGAAGCCGGGTTTCAGTGCGCCCTTGCGGCCGGAGAGCCATGCCGCTTCCGCCGGATAGGCTGATGCCATCCGCAATGCTTCTTCGAGTGGCAGGCCGAGCCTTTCATGCACGAAGCGCACCGACGAGATCATGTCGATGTCAGCCCCTGCAAGCGTCCCATCGGCAAGCGTCAGCCGGCCGTCCTGCCGCAGGATCTCGCGTCCGTTGAGGGTAAAGCTCTTCATCTCCGTACCGATCGGCGACATGGCATCGGTGACGATGAAGATTTTGCCCGGTCCGTTCTTTGCCCGCAGAGCAATGCCCATCGCCGCGGGATGGACATGGATGCCGTCGGCGATCAGCCCGGCGTAGAGCGAGCCGATGTCCAGCGCCGCACCGACGACGCCCGGCTGGCGATGGCCAAGCGGGCTCATGGCGTTGAAGAGATGCGTGACGGTGCGCACGCCCGCCTCGGCGTAGGCCCTGGCTGTTTCATAGGTTGTGTCGGTGTGGCCGAGGCTCACCATCAAGCCGGCCTCCGCAAGCCGCTTCGCCTGTTCCGGGGTGACGTTCTCCGGCGCGACGGTGATCATCATCGCATCGAATATGCTCTGGCAGGAGAGCATGAGTTCGATGTCCTTCTCCTCCATCGGCCGGATCAGCTTCGGGTCATGCGCCCCCTTGCGGGCGATGGAAAGATGCGGACCTTCGAGATGCAGGCCGAGGAAACCCGGCACGCCCTGTTGCTTCGCTTGCTTGCCGGCCTCGACGGTTTTTGCCGTGATCTCGAACGTGTCGGTGATGAGGGTCGGCAGCAGGCCGGTCGTGCCGAACTTGGCGTGCGCCGCGCAGATCTGCTTGAGACCCTCGACAGTCGGCTCCTCGTTGAGCAGCACGCCGCCGCCGCCGTTCACCTGCAGGTCGATGAAGCCGGGCACGATCAGACCGCCACCGGCATCGATCGTCTCGATGCCTTCCGGCAGGGCCGCGACGGGCCGGATCGCCTCGACCCGGCCGTTGCCGAAAACGAGCGCGGCATTCTGATGCCAGGAAGCGCCGTCGAAGATGCGGGCGCCGGTGATGGCCTTGGCTGTACTCATAATGTTTCGGTCACCTTCTTCAGTGCAACTGGCGCATCCGGGTTGAAGCCCTTGGCGCGCGACCAGGCTTCCACGAAGCCGTAGAAGGGCAGGATGAGCGCTAGCGCGTCGGTGAGTGGATGGCCGGTCGCGACGAAAGGCAGCTTTCGAGCGGCCTTGACCTTGTCGGAGGTCGCAAAGGCAAGCGCCCCCTTGGCGGCGAGGTTCTCGGCAATCTCGACGGCCGAGGCCTCGGCCGCGTCGCGCGCCGCGAAGGTGACGACCGGAAACCGCTTTTCCACCAGTGCCACGGGACCGTGCAGCACTTCCGCTGCGGAATAGGCCTCCGCATGCATGTTGGAGGTTTCCTTGAATTTCAGCGCAGCCTCGCTGGCGATCGAGAGCGCCGGTCCGCGACCGAGCATATAGAGCGATTCCGCATCGCCGAGCTCGTTGGCCAGTTCGTTCCAGTCGAGCTTGACCGCCTTTTCGAAATGCGACGGCAGGTTGCGAATCGCAGCCTTCAGGTCTTCGTCGTCCACCCACTCGGAAAGCAGCGCAAGGCCCGCGACAATCGAATTGACGAAGGATTTCGTTGCCGCGACCGCAAGTTCCGGTCCGGCATTGATGTTGATCGCATGGTTCGAAGCGCCGGCAATCGGCGACGGCAGCGTATTGGTGAGCGCGATCGTGACAGCGCCGGATCTGGTTGCGGCTTCCGCCATGGCGACGATGTCCGGGCTTTTGCCGGATTGGGAAATCGCGATCGCCGCGCCGCCCTCGAGCTTCAGCTTCGCGCCGTAGATCGAGGCAAGCGAGGGGCCGAGCGAAGCGACGGGTCGGCCGGCCGTAAGCTCGATCGCGTATTTGATGAAGGTCGCTGCATGGTCGGAGGAGCCGCGGGCGATGGTGATCAGGAACGCGGGGTCCTTCTCCCGGAGCGCCCGGCCGGCGGCAATGATCTCCGCTGCCGACCGGTCAAGCAACCGGGCCGTCGCCTCCGGTATCTCGTTGATCTCTTGCCGCATATGGGTTTGCATGGTTCAGTCCTTGTCAGTTTTCGCCGAGCGAGAGCTCGGCCACGAAATCATAGGCGTCGCCGCGATAGAGCGAGCGGGTGAGCTCCACCACGCGGCCGGATGCCAGATAGGATACGCGTTCGATCGAAAGCCCGGCGGAGCCCACGGGCACTGCCAGCAATCCGGCATCCGGGTTCTTCATATTGCAGGCGGATATCCGTTGTATGGCGCGCACGGGCCGGGCATCCTTTTTTTCCAGCTCCGCGTAGAGCGAATTGGTGACGGCGGAAGGGTCCGGCAGGAATTCGGCGGAAATGCTGGCGCGTTCGATGGCAAGCGGCATGTCGTTGGCGATGCGCAGGCGTCCGAGGCGTGCCACCTTCGTCCCCGGGGCGAGACCCAGCATCATCATTTCTTCCGGGGAAGGGTGGAACAGGCCCCGTTCCAGCCATTCGGACTTGGTCACCAGCCCGCGCCGCGCCATGTCCTCGGTAAAGGACGTGAGCCGGGTCAGCGGCTGCTCGACACGTGACAGCGGCTTGACCACGAAGGTGCCGGAACCGTGCCTGCGGGTGAGCAGTCCATCCTTGACGAGATCGTCGACCGCCTTGCGCACCGTCACGCGGCTGACATTGGCGTAATCCGCAAGGTCACGTTCGGCCGGCAGCGCGTCGCCGTGACCAAGCTTGCCGGAGCGGATCGCATCTTCCAGGCTCTGGCGCAATTTCCTGTAGAGCGGCCCGGTTCCGGCATTCTGCAGGCCGTCGAAGGGAAGGATGGCGGCAAGCGTCTCGTTCATGCACGCGCCTCCGAAGGTGAGCCATAGGCCTTGACCGCGAGCGCCACGGCACCCGTCAGCGCGTCGGCAAGCGGCTCGGAAAGCCGGCTGCGATGCCGTTCTGCGAGATATTCGGGATAGAGCGGTGCGAGGCCGCCGAGCAGGCAGAGCCGGCCTTTACTCCTGGTGATGGCGTTCACTGCATCAAGCGCTTCGTCGATGCCGGCTGCCCCGGTATTCAGGATGCGGATCGCCGCCTCGTCGCCTTGCCGGGCGTATTCGAAAACCTTCGGCGTATAGCGCCCGTAGTCGCCCGGTTTCGCCAGTCGGGCGAAATCGACCACGTTCTCCGGATTGTTCCCGAACTCCGCGAGAATGGCTTTCGAGAGCCCGGTCATCGGGCGGATAGTGTCGTAGGCGAGCAGGCTTTCCTGCAGCGCAAGCTGGCCGAGTCGCGCGCCGCTGCCGAGATCGCTCACCTGGAATCCCCAGCCGGCGATCGAATGAAGTTTTCCGTCGTGCCGCGCAATATAGACGGTTCCCGTGCCGACGATGCCGATCGCACCGTCCTCGTCGCCGATCGCGCCCTGAAGTGCGATCACGCCGTCGGATACGATCTCCGACTGTTTGAAGGGCAATCGCGCCTGCACGTAGTTCACGGCGTCTCCGACATTATTGCCGGCAAGGCCAAGGACGGCGGGCGCGGATGGGAGATCGGGCGTGATCCCGGCCTCCTCAAAGGCGAGCCGTGCCGCCTCGGCGATATGTTTCAACGCGGTATCCGGATCAGTGAGGATATTGGACGCGCCGCTCTTGCTGCGGCCGAGAATAGTGCCATTTCCGTTGGCCAATGCCGCGCGGCAACTGGTTCCCCCGCCATCGATTCCGATAAAATAATCGACCATGGATACCTCCGGAAATTGATAATACCAAAAAAATACCAATAACCAAGAGAGATTTCAGATTTTCGAAATGCTCTGCGATATTGCGCTGAAATGATTGTATTATTTTCATTTTTCCCAAAGTGCGTTATTGATTTGGTGATAAAAGTTAATTTTCCTTCTGGACAATTGGTATTTTTTTGGCATCATTTTGGTCAGAGGGAGAAATCGGATGAGCAAAAACGCCACCGAAGCAAGGCATGGGAAAGCGGAAGGGCTCGACATGCGCGCGCCCGCCGAAATCCTCGGGCTTCTGGCAGCGGCCCAGCAGGAGGCTGCGAAAGCGGTCGATCGCGCCATCCCGGCTATCGCCGAAGCTGCTGATCTTATGGCTGCAACGTTGAAGTCCGGCGGCAAGCTCGTTTACGTCGGTGCCGGCAGCGCCGGTCTGGTCGCCATGACCGATGCTCTTGAATTGCCCGGGACTTACGGGATCGCGCCGGAGAAGCTGGTTGTCCTGTTCGCCGGCGGCCTTTCCCCGGTCACCGATCTGCCCGGCGGACCGGAAGACGATCCGGTGCTCGGGCGGCACGATGCGGATGTCATCTCCGGAGAAGACTGCGTCCTCTGTGTCTCGGCCAGCGGTTCGACGCCCTATACGGTTGCCGTCGCCGAAGTGGCCAGGGCACGCGGCGCGAAACTGGTGGCGATCGCCAACAATGCCGGCGCAAGACTGTTCGATGGCGCCGATGTGGCGATCCTGCTTGAAACGCCGCCGGAAGTGGTGGCGGGCTCCACCCGCATGGGGGCCGGCACGGCGCAGAAGATGGCGTTCAACATGCTCTCGACGCTGGCCGCGGTGAAGCTTGGCCACGTGCATGACGGCCATATGGTCAGCCTGCGCGCCGATAACGACAAGCTGCGGGCCCGCGCCGCCCGCATGGTGGCGGATATTGCAGGGATCGATTTCGAAGAAGCGCGCGCCTGGTTCGGCGCTGCCGATGGTTCGGTGAAGGTGGCGGTTCTGCTTGCGGCCGGTGCGGCCGATGCGGAAGCGGCGAAGGCGCTGCTGGCCAGGTCCGGCGAGGTGCTGCGTGTCGCACTTGATGAGCTGCACGCAGGCAAAAGTTCCATGAAGCGCGCTTGACGGCGCAAAAAGAGGGAGAACATCATGACCCGCATTTTGAAAGGCATGCTTTTCGCAACGACCGTGCTCGCGCCTGCGGGCCTTGTCGCCACCGACGCGTCCGCGCAGACCGCCCAGCTCACCATCGAGAGCTGGCGCAACGACGACCTGCCGATCTGGCAGGAGAAGATCATTCCGGCCTTCGAAGCGAAAAACCCCGACATCAAGGTAACCTTCGCGCCGATGGCGCCGACGGAATACAATTCCGCCGTCAACGCCAAGCTGGAGGCAGGCACGGCCGGAGACCTCATCACCTGCCGTCCGTTCGACCTGTCGCTTGCCATGTTCCAGAAAGGCCAGCTCGCGGCGCTGAACGACCTGCCCGGCATTTCGAACTTCTCCGACGTCGCCAAGTCCGCCTGGACCACTGATGACGGCAAGACCACCTTCTGCGTGCCGATGGCATCGGTCATTCACGGGTTCATCTACAACAAGAAGGCTTTCGAGGAAGCCGGCGTTGAGGTTCCGAAGACCGAGGATGAATTCTTCGCCGTGCTCGAGAAGTTCAAGAAGGATGGCAATTACATCCCGCTCGCCATGGGCACCAAGGACCAGTGGGAAGCCGCCACGATGGGCTACTACAACATTGGCCCGAACTACTGGAAGGGCGAGGAGGGCCGCAAGGCGCTGATCGCAGGCACCGAGAAGCTCACCGATCCGCAATGGGTCGAGCCCTATGCAACGCTTGCCAAGTGGAAGCCTTATCTCGGCGATGGTTTCGAGGCCCAGACCTATCCGGACAGCCAAAACCTCTTCACGCTCGGCCGCGCCGCGATCTATCCGGCCGGTTCGTGGGAAATCGCGCCGTTCAAGGCTCAGGCCGATTTCGAAATGGGCGCTTTCCCGCCGCCGGTGAAGAAGGCGGGCGACGCCTGCTACATCTCCGACCATAACGACATCGGCCTCGGCCTCAACGCCAAGGGGAAGAATCCGGAAGCGGCGAAGAAATTCCTCGCCTGGGTCGCCTCGCCGGAATTCGCCGAGCTTTACGCCAATGCGCTTCCGGGCTTTTTCAGCCTGAACTCGACGCCGGTGAAAATGACGGATGATCTTGCCCAGGAATTCGTTTCCTGGCGCGAGAACTGCAAGACGACGATCCGCCCGAGCGCGGCGATCGTTGGCCGCGGCCAGCCGAACCTCGACCTCGAAATGTGGCGTGTTTCGGCAAACGTCATCAACGGCACGCAAACGCCGGATCAGGCGGCAGAAGAGACCCAGAAAGGGCTCGACAGCTGGTACAAGCCTGCGAAGTAACGCCTCACGCCCACCATCTGCCCCTCACCCTAACCTTCTCCCCGCTTGCGGGGAGAGGAGGCCTACCTCGCTCGACCTTCGAGATGGGGGAAACCGTTGCGGCATATTCCTTCTCCCCGTCAAAACGGGGAGAAGGTGGCGGTAGCCGGATGAGGGGCATTGCCGTAACATCCAGCACCCGCCGTAACTAAAGACCGGAACCCGCGCCATGAGCGATACCGACATAACCGATACCGAGATCGTCCCGGTGAAGCGGCCCGCTCGCTGGCATATCCTCGTCTTCCTGGCGCCGGCCTTCCTCGTCTATACAGCGGTGATGATCCTGCCGCTCATCGAAACGCTCAGGCTCTCGCTCTTCAACATGGTCGAAGGCCAGCTTGCCTTCGTCGGCTTCAACAACTTTCGCGTCCTCTTCAGCGATCCGAGGCTTTCCGCCGATTTTTGGAACGCGCTTGGCAACAACGTCATCTTCTTCATCATCCATATGCTCGTGCAGAACCCGGTCGGCATTGCCATCGCCGCCATGCTGTCGGTGCCGAACCTGCGCTTCGCCGCCTTCTACCGTTCGGCGATCTTTGTGCCGACACTGCTTTCCTTCGTCATCGTCGGCTTCATCTGGAAGCTCATCCTTTCGCCGATCTGGGGCATTGCGCCCGGCATGATGGATTGGGTGGGACTGAAATGGGCCTTCGCGCCCTGGCTTGGCAAGCCGGAAACGGCGCTCATCACCGTCTCGCTGATCTCGGTCTGGCAATATGTCGGCATTCCGATGATGCTGATCTATGCGGCGCTGCTGAATATTCCCGACGAGGTGCTGGAAGCGGCCGAGTGCGACGGCATTACCGGCTGGAGCCAGTTCTGGAAGATCAAGTTGCCGCTCATCCTGCCCTCGATCGGCATCGTCTCGGTGCTGACCTTCGTTGGCAATTTCAACGCCTTCGACCTGATCTACACGGTGCAGGGGGCGCTCGCCGGCCCGAACGGCTCGACGGATATCCTGGGCACGCTGCTCTACCGCACCTTCTTCGGGTTCCAGAACCAGATGGGCGACCGCTCGATGGGCGCCACCATCGCTGCCGTGATGTTCCTCATCATCCTCGCCGGCGTCTCGCTCTATCTCTTCGTCATCCAGCGGCGCATGCGCCGCTATCAGTTCTGAGGAGACGGACATGTCGAAAGCCCGCTCCGCTCCGCTGCGCACCGCGCTCATTCACCTGGCGCTGATCGCCTATACGCTGGTGGCGCTTTTCCCGGTCTTCTTGACGCTGGTCAATTCGTTCAAGAGCCGCAATGCCATCTTCCGCGAGCCGATGGCGCTGCCGACGCCGTCGACCTTTAGCCTGATCGGCTACCAGACCGTGCTGAACCAGGGCGATTTCGTCGGCTATTTCCAGAACAGCCTGATCGTCACGGTCGTGTCGATCGCGCTGGTTCTGCTCACCGGCGCCATGGCCGCCTTCGCGCTTTCCGAATACCGCTTCCGCGGCAATACGCTGATGGGACTTTACCTGGCGCTCGGCATCATGATCCCGATCCGATTAGGCACCGTGGCGATCCTGCAGGGCATGGTGGCGGCCGGCCTCGTCAACACGCTGACATCGCTGATCCTCGTCTATACGGCGCAGGGCCTGCCGCTTGCCATCTTCATCCTGTCGGAATTCATGCGCACCGTCTCGGACGACCTGAAGAATGCCGGCCGCATCGACGGCCTGTCCGAATATGCGATCTTCTTCCGCCTCGTCCTGCCGCTGGTGCGTCCGGCCATGGCGACGGTCGCAGTCTTCACCATGATCCCGATCTGGAACGACCTCTGGTTCCCGCTGATCCTCGCCCCCGGCGAAAGCACCAAGACGGTCACGCTTGGTGCGCAGATGTTCATCGGCCAGTTCGTCACCAACTGGAATGCGGTCCTCTCGGCGCTGTCGCTCGCCATTCTGCCGGTCATGGTTCTATACGTCATCTTCTCGCGGCAATTGATCCGCGGCATTACCTCCGGAGCCGTCAAGTGAACCCGTCCAATCGTCCCATCCGTGTCCTTGTCGCCGGCCTCGGCAATATGGGCAGGAGCCATGCACTGGCCTATTACGACAATGCGGGCTTCGAGATCGTCGGTCTCGTCAATCGCACCAAGCGCGACCTGCCGGGCGAACTCGATGCCTATCCGCTCTTTACGGACTTCGAGCAGGCATTGCGGGAGACGAAGCCGGATCTCTGCTCGATCAACACCTATTCCGACAGCCACGCGGACTATGCCGTCATGGCTTTCGAGGCCAGCTGCCACGTCTTCGTCGAAAAGCCGCTGGCGACCACAGTTGCCGATGCCGAGCGCGTCGTTGCGGCCGCCAGGAAGCATGACCGCAAGCTGGTGGTCGGCTATATCCTCCGCCATCATCCGTCCTGGATGCGGCTGATCGCGGAGGCCCGCAAGCTCGGGCCTCCCTACGTGTTCCGCATGAACCTCAACCAGCAGTCCTCCGGCGACAAGTGGGACGTGCATAAGGCGCTGATGCAGACGACCCCGCCGATCGTCGATTGCGGCGTGCATTATGTCGACGTCTGGTGCCAGATTACCGATGCCAAAGCGGTCGAAGTGCGCGGCATGGGGCTGCGCATGACCGAAGAGGTCGCGCCGGATATGTACAACTACGGCCACATGCAAGTGTTGTTCGAGGACGGCTCGGTCGGCTGGTACGAGGCGGGTTGGGGCCCGATGATGTCGGAAATGGCCTTCTTCGTGAAGGACGTCATGTCGCCCAAGGGCTCGGTCTCGATCCTCGTCGACGCGAAGGCGAAATCCGACGACATCGATACACATACGAAAACCTCGGTGATCCGCGTCCATTCGGCCGAGACCGGCCCGGACGGCCGGTTCATCCGCGCCGACGAGGATCTGTCGATGACCGGCGAACCGGATCACCAGAAACTTTGCGATCTCGAACAGGCCTATGTGCTGAAGGCCATCCGCGAGAATATCGATCTCTCCCGGCACATGGATGATGCCGTACAGTCGCTGCGCATCTGCCTTGCTGCGGATGAGAGCGTGCGCACCGGCAGGCCCGTGAAACTTTAAGGAAAAAGCCCTTGGGTTCCCTCCAACTGAAATCCATCCGCAAGGCCTTCGGCACCCACGAGGTGCTGAAGGGCATCGATCTCGAGGTGAAGGACGGAGAATTCGTCATCTTCGTCGGCCCCTCCGGCTGCGGCAAGTCTACGTTGCTGCGAGTGATAGCCGGCCTTGAGGACGCGACATCGGGCAGCGTGAGGATCGATGGCGCCGAGGTCATCAATGTGCCGCCTGCCAAACGCGGCATTGCCATGGTGTTCCAGTCCTATGCGCTTTATCCGCACCTGACGGTCAAGGACAATATGGGCCTTGGCCTGAAACAGGCCGGCACGGAAAAGGCAGAGATCGACAAGCGTGTCGCCAAGGCGTCCTCCATGCTGTCGCTCGATCCCTATCTCACTCGCCGCCCGGCCGAGCTTTCCGGCGGCCAGCGCCAGCGCGTCGCGATCGGCCGCGCCATCGTGCGCGAACCGAAGCTTTTCCTGTTCGATGAGCCGCTCTCGAACCTCGATGCGGCGCTGCGTGTGCAAACGCGCCTGGAGATCGCCGGCCTGCACCGGCGCTTGAAGGCGACGATGATCTACGTCACCCACGATCAGGTCGAGGCGATGACGCTGGCGGACAAGATCGTCGTGCTGAATGCCGGCGCGATCGAGCAGGTTGGCTCACCCATGGAGCTTTATAATAAGCCGGCTAATATTTTCGTGGCCGGCTTCATCGGTTCCCCGCAGATGAACTTCATCCCGGCCGAAAAGCTGGGCGACGCCGGCGCCAAGACCATCGGCATCCGCCCGGAGCATATAGCCCTCTCGCGTGAAAACGGCGACTGGAAGGGCAAGGTCATCCATGTGGAACACTTGGGCGCCGATACGATCGTCTATCTGGAGACCGAGGCGACTGGCCTCTTGACCGTCCGCCTGTTCGGGGAACATCGCCACATGCCGGACGACGTGGTGTTCGCGACGCCCGACAGGGCGAGCCTGCACCGCTTCGACGCGAATGATCGAGCGATCGCTTAATCGCTCGTCGTCAGCAATTTGGCCCCGCCGGCCGCCTGGACCGCCAGGCTGCCGAAACGGATGCCGGCCCGAAGGCACATCTCTTCCGAGGCTCCATTCAGCCAGGCGTTGATGAACCCGGCATTGAAGGCGTCGCCGGCACCGGTCGTGTCGATCACCGGCACGGTTTCCGCCGGCGCATGCAGCATCCGGCCGCTCGACATGACCCAGGCGCCCTCAGCGCCTCCCTTCAGTACCACCAGCGGAAAGGCGAGCGACAGCTTGCGGATCGCAACCTGAGGATCGGCCGAACCGGTGATCGCCTCCGCTTCCTCCAGGTTCGGCAGGAAGAGATCGACGCCCTCGCAGGCGCGAAGCAGGCCGCGGTCGTAGATCAGGGTGGCATCCCAGCTCGGGTCGAGCGAGACGGTCAGCCCCTTCTCCTTGGCGCGGGACACGAGGTCGGGGATTTCGTGCAGAGTCGCATACTCGGCAATGTGAAGATGGCATGCCTCCTCCCAATCGAGCGCGGCATCAAGCGTCGCGGGCGGTGCCGGCCCGGCCCGGCGGGTGAGGAAGGCCCGGTCCTGCCCGACGACGGCGGCCACGGTAATCTGCGGGCCGGCATCCCCGGCATGTTCGACGAAACGCAGGTCGACCCCGCTTTCACGGAGCTGTGCCTCGACGCCGGCTGACAGTGAATCCATGCCGATCCGTGCGGCGAGTGCCACCTTGCGCCCGGCATGCGCCATATGCGCTGCGGCGATGAAGGCGCCGCCGCCCGCCGCGATCTCCATGCCACTTGCAAAAAGCTCGCGCCCCAACACCGGCAGGTGATCGAGGCCCGTGAAAATAAGGTCGCAATAGACCCGCCCGATGCTGAGCACCGCGGATCTAGTCTCTGTATGCGTCATCATGAACGGCCCAGAAATTTCTCTGTGCTGGCATCGAAGAGGTAAAGGCTGCCGGGCGCGGCTTCGCAGGTGAACTCGCTGCCGACGGCCGGTATGGATTTGTCCCGCGCCGTCGCTATCACCGAGGCGCCGGCAATGTCCAGATGAACCAGTGTTTCAGGTCCCAGTGGCTCCACGGCGGTTACCGTTCCCGTCAGTCTGAAGCCATCGCTGTCTACTGTCTTGGCATGGGCGATCAGGTCGTGCGGCCTGACCCCGATCAGGATATCGCCTGCGGAAGCCATGTCCACGCCGGAGCCGTTGCGCCTGCCGCGCACGAGGTTCATCGACGGGCTGCCGATGAAGCGGGCGGTGAAGACGTCCACCGGGCTTTCATAGAGTTCCGACGGCGTGCCGACCTGCAGGATGTTACCGTCCTTCATCACCACGATCCGGTCGGCCATGGTCATGGCTTCGATCTGGTCGTGGGTGACATAGACGGTGGTGGTCTTCAGCCGTTGGTGCAGGCGCTTGATCTCGATGCGCATCTGCGAGCGAAGCTGAGCGTCGAGGTTGGACAGGGGCTCGTCGAACAGGAAGGCGGCCGGATCACGCACCATGGCGCGGCCGATCGCGACGCGCTGGCGCTGGCCGCCGGAAAGCGCGGCCGGCCGGCGGTCGAGCAGGGCTTCCAACCCGAGGATCTTGCCGGCTTCCTCGATCCGCTTGTCCTTCTCGGCCTTGCTGAGCTTCGACGTGTAGAGGCCGAAGCCGATATTTTGGCGCACCGTCATATGCGGATAGATTGCATAGTTCTGGAACACCATGGCGATGTTGCGCTGTTTCGGCTCGCGCTGGTTGACCACCGCATCGCCGATCTTCAGCGTGCCGTCCGAAATCTCCTCAAGACCGGCGATCATCCTGAGCGTTGTCGATTTGCCGCAGCCGGACGGGCCGACGAAGACGACGAATTCGCCATCGGCGATCGAAAGATCGATACCCTTGACGGCTTCGACCTTGCCGTAGCGCTTTACGAGCTTTTCAAGTTCTATCGTCGCCATCAGCGGGCTCCCGTAAGCGCGGTGAACTTTTCTTTCAATTCCGCAGCAGCAGCGGCCTCATGATCGGCAGCTTCCTTCGCCGCAGCTTCGAACACCGCGAGCTTTTCCCGGTAGGCTCTGAGTGCATCCTGCATCGGCTCGGGTGCCGGGCCGCCGAAGCGGGCGCGCACGGCGACGAAATGTTCCGGCGAGACGATCTCTTTAAATTTTGGAAGATCGACCGAAGGCTTGCGGCCTACCGAATGTTCGAAGGCCTTGAGGAAGGGCTCGTAACCGTCATTGGTAAGGTCGCCCTTGGCGGCGACGACGCTTTTCGCCGTCGCTGCGGCGATCTCGTGCGCCTCGCGGAAGGAGAGGCCTTCGATCCGCACCAGCGAGTCGGCAAGCTCGGTGATGGTGATGCACGATCGGCGGATGTTCTGGTCGACGCGCTCCGGGTCGATGCTGATCTGGCTGATCAGGGCTGCCAGCAGATCGAGCACGCGCGAGGCGGAGGCGAAGGCCTCGTAGCCCATGCCCTGCGTCTCGCCTTCGCTGTCATTCATGTCGGTGAAAGGGGTGTTGTGCATCACGTCGAGCACGGTCCGCGCCCGGCCAAAAGTTTGGCTGGCGAGGTGGCGCAGATGCTCGATCGGCACCGGATTGCGCTTCTGCGGCATGATCGAGGAAATCTGCACCAGCGCGTTCGGCACGTAGATCTGGCCCACTTCGAAGCTCGTCCAGAACTGGAAGTCCTGGATGAGGCGGCCGAGATGCAGGAACATCAGCTCGATGGCCGAATAGGTGGCGGTCGTATAGTCGACCGCCGCGATGCAGGAATAGGAGTTGCGCAGCGGCGCGGAAAAGCCGAGCAGTTCGGCGACGCGAGCGCGGTCGATCGGAAAGCCCGACGTGGTGATCGCCGCAGCCCCCATAGGCGAGAGGTCGACGATGCGGCGGGCCTCGGCAAAGCGCTCGATATCGCGGATCAGCACTTCGATTGCGGCCGAGAGATAGTGGCCGAAGGTCGTCGGCTGGGCGGGCTGGCCATGCGTATAGGCGACGATCAGCGTGGATTTCTCCCGATCGGCCGCATCGATCATCGCCGCAAGCAACAGCCTGGCCTTGCCCATCAGCGCGTCGATCTTGTCCTTCAGCCCGAGCTTGAAGAGCGTGTGGTCGATGTCGTTGCGGGAGCGGGCGGTGTGCAGCCGGCCAGCGGTGTCGACGCCGATGCGCGCCTTCAATTCCTTCTCGATCAGGAAGAAGAAGTCCTCCACCTCGCCGGTATAGACGAGTGTCGAGGGATCGATCTCCCGGTCGATCGCTTCCAGTGCATCCGCGATCCTGGAAGCCAGATCCCGATCAAGGATGCCGGTCTCGACGAGCATGACGAGATGGGCGCGATCGATGCGGCGGAAACCGTCGACATGATGGCTCCTGGCGCCATCGAAGAGGGGCTTGAGCACGGTCTCCTTGTAGACTGGATCGGGGAATTTGCTGGTGTCGGAAAGGCGCGGGTCCGCCATGGCTTTATCCTTTCAGGCCCGCCAGCATGACGCCGCGGACGATGTAGCGCTGCAGGACGAGGAAGACGATGAGCGTGGGAATGGTGGCGATCGCCGCCCCCGTCATGATCATTTCCCACTGGATCTGCTGCTCCACGGCAAAGCTCGAAAGCCCGACCGGCAGCGTATAGAGTTCCTTGCTGGTGGTGACGATCAGCGGCCAGAAGAAGGCCGTCCAGTTGCCGAGGAAGGTGAAGATGGCGAGCGCCGAGAGCGCCGGCGTGACGAGCGGCATGGCGACCTTCCACCAGATCTGGAATTCGTTGAGACCGTCGACGCGGGCCGCCTCGATGAAGTCGTTCGGCACCGTCTCGAAGAACTGCTTCATCAGGAAGGTGCCGAAGGCGGTCATCATGCCGGGGAACATGATGCCCCAGTAGCTGTCGAGCCACCCGAGCTGGCTCGACATCAGGTACCACGGGATGACCAGCATCTCGGTCGGGATCATCAGCGTCGAGAGGATGGCGAGAAAGATGAAATAGCGGCCGCGGAACTCGAACTTGGCGAGCGTGTAGCCGACCAGGCTGTCGAAGAAGCAGTTGGACAACGTGACGATCGTCGCGACCAGCATCGAGTTGAAGAACCAGCGCATGAAGCGCCCGTCCGCCAGCACGGCAATATAGTTGGCGAGCGTCGGAGCGGCGGGGATGAGGCGCAGGTCGTAGACCTGGTCGGCCGTCTTCAGCGAGGTGGAGAACATGAAGGCGAGTGGCGAGACCATGATCAGCCCGCCGATGAAGAGCAGTGTCCAGGCAATGATCCTGCCGGGGCGGACATCGGCCTTGTAGAGCGGCGGGGAGACGGGTGCAGCGTCGCTCATTTCTTTTCCCTCAGGATGAAGAGCTGCAGCAGCGATACGACGAGCAGGATGGAGAAGAGCACCACCGTCTGCGCCGCGGCATAGCCCATGGCATAGGAGTTGAAGGCTGTCTGGTAGATCATCAGCACCAGCGGCTTGGTCGACCCGAGCGGCCCGCCGGGGTCGTTGGTGGTCATGTTGTAGACCTGGTCGAAGATGCGCAGGAAGCCGATCGACGAGAAGACCACCAGGAATACGGTCGTGGGTTTGAGGAGCGGCAGGGTGATCTTGCGCAGGATCGCCCATTCGCCGAGGCCGTCGATACGGGCGGCCTCGTAGAAGGTGGTCGGGATGGCGCGAAGCCCGGCCATGAAGATGATGATCTGGAAGCCGAGACCCGCCCAGATGGCGGTGACCATGATCGAATAAAGCGCCTGGTCCACGGAGCGGATGAAGGGCTGCTGCGGAATGCCGAGCATGCCGAACACGTCGTTGATGATGCCGATCGGCGGCGGCTGGTAGAACCAGCGCCAGACCCAGGCCATCGCCGCGGCGGTCGTGAGATAGGGCAGGAAATAGAGCGCCCGGATGAAGCCGTGCATGAAGCGCACGCGGTCGAGAAAGAAGGCGATCGTGAAGGAGAGCACGAGGCTGATCGGCGTGCCGATGACCAGGTAGGTGAAGGTATTCCGGAACACCTTCCAGAACTGCGGGTCCTTGAACAGCTTGGTGTAATTGGCGATCCCGATGAATTTCGCCGGCCGGAGCAGGTCCCAGTTGGTGAAGGACAGCCAGAAGGCTTGCGCGGTGGGATAGAAGCGGATGACCGCATAGAAGAGGATCGGCAGAACCAGGAATCCCCAGACCCAGAGAAGCCGCTTCGTCCGTATGGAAAGGCGGTCCCCAAAGGATATCCCTGGAGATCCGCCGGGACGGCCGGATGCCGTCCCCTGCTGTTCGATCGATGCCATGACCGGCTCCAGGGATTACGGCTTGGCCGAGTCGATGATTTCCTGCTCGGCCTGCGCCGCTTGGCTGATGGAATCCTCGACGGATTGGCCTTCGAGCAGCACGCGGTTTGCCATGTCGATGGCATTCTGGCGCTGGGCGGCTTCATCCAGGAACAGCGTGGTATGGGCGTATTCCAGGCCCTTCAGGAATGGTCCGTAGATCGGGTCCTTGAGGTTCGCTTCGGTGAGAGCGGCGGAACGGCGTGCCGGCAGTTCGCCGACCGTCTTCAGCCAGATGTCCATGGCTGCCGGAGAGGAGATATAGGCCAGGAATTTCTTGGAGGCTTCGAGTTCCTCGCCCGTGGTCTTGGCGCCGATGCCGTTTGCGAAATAGCTGGCATAATTGGAGCGCACGCCCTCGGCATTGGCGGGCAGTTCGGTCACGCCCCATTCGAAATCCTTGATGGTCCGGAAGGAGCCGAGGCGGAACGTGCCGTCGATCGTCATGCCGGCCTTGCCGCCGCGGAAGGCGGCCTGGCCTTCGTCCATGAAACCGGCCTGACCGATCTTCTTTTCAAGCTGCAGGCTCGTGTAGAATTTCAGCGCCTTGATGCCAGCCTCACTGTCATAGGCAACCTTCTGGTCGTTGTCGGTATAGGGAACGCCGCCGAACTGGCGGATCAGCACCTCGCGCCACCATTGGTGGTCCTGGCCGCCCATGTCGAGCGTGGAGCCGGCCACCGTCAGGTTGCCCGCGGCATCGTGCTTGGCGATCTTCTCGGCCGCGGCGACATATTCATCGAGCGTTTTCGGCGGGTTGTTCGGGTCGAGGCCGGCCTCTGTGAAGAGCTTCTTGTTGTAGAAAAGGGCGAGCGAGCGAACGGCCGTCGGCAGTCCGTAATAGTCGTCGCCGCGCTTCATCGCGGTCACGATCGGGAAGAACTCGCTCTCGATCTTGTCATGCGGGAAGGCGTCGGTCGGCAGCGGCTGCAGGATGCCGCCGGCCGCAAACTTGTCGAGCCAGCCATAGAAGAGCTGCATGACGTCCGGGCCGTTGCCGGACATGTTGGCGGCGATCACGCGGGTCTGGTAATCGGCATAGGGGAAGGTGACCTGCTTGACGGTGATATCCGGATTGGCCTTCTGGAACTCGGCGATAAGCTGGTCCATCGCCTTCACGCGCGTATCGAACACATATTGCCAGTATTCGATTTCGACCGCCTGCGCGGCGTTGAATGCGAACGTGCTGAAGCCGGCGACGAGACCGGCGAACAAGGTTGCCTTGCGCATGTGAGCCTCCATTTGCCCCGCCGGGTCCGCCGGTCTTGGGGTTTGATTGTTCCCTGCATTCGGCCGCATTGCGCGATCCGATGCGTTTTTTGGTTTCCGGAAGGATCGCTTCGATGCCTCCCGTTTGAAGTGCTGCGACCCCTTCGCCTCAGCCCTTTCCTTACGGTTCCCCGACTGAGGCCGTTTGTCAATAAGATAATTTACTTGAATTATTCTATTGCGAGAACCCGTTTTCCGGCGCTATGAATCGCCTGGAACGGAAGGTCGGCGACATGACGATACACACGATCGGCACGCACCCGGTGGCCATCGGCAAGAACCCCGAACGAAGCCGCGATCACAACCGCCGCGTCGTACTGGACGTGGTGCGCCGGCACGGTTCGCTTGGACGCGCTCATATCGCCAAGATCACGCAGCTCACCCCCCAGGCCGTTGCCAATATCGTCGACGAGCTGGTGGGCGAGGGGCTGCTGATGGAAATGGGACGCCTGCGTTCCGGGCGCGGCCAGCCGCCCATCCAGTTTGCGGTGAACCCGGAGGGCGGCGTGACGATCGGCGTGGAAATCGCTGCCGACCGCATGGTGACTGTCGCCCTCGATCTGTCCGGCAGGCTAAGGGAGAAGCGGATCACTTACCTTAAGGACACGACACCGGAGCATATTCTTTCGGCCTTTACGTCGGAACTTTCGACCGTCGAGAAATCTGTGGGGTCGAAATTGCTTGGCACCGGCGTCGTCATGCCGGGCCCCTTCGAGATCGACGGCATGACGTCGGTCGGTCCGACCACGCTTCCCGGCTGGGCCGGCCTCGATGCGGCGCAGGCGCTGGGCGAGGCCTGCGGACATACGGTCGTGGTCGAAAACGATGCGACCGCCGCCGCCGTCGGCGAACGCCTGTTCGGCGCGGGGCTGACGATATCCAATTTCGGCATGATCTATTTCGGCGTCGGCATCGGGTTGGGGATCATTCAGGACGGCGCGCCCTATCGCGGTGCCTTCGGCAATGCCGGCGAAATCGGCCACGTGACCGTCGTTCCCAAGGGACGACCCTGCCCTTCCTGCGGTCAGCTCGGCTGCCTGGAAGGTTACGCCTCCGTCTATGTGCTGAAGGAGAAACTTGGCCGCGCCGGTATCCCGGAATGCGAGTTCGCCGATATCGAGAGGCTTCATGCCGCAAATCATCCGATCGTGGAGGAGTGGGTGGACGAGGCTGCCACCTATCTCGGCCCGATGGTGGCGATGCTCGAAAACATCCTTGACCCGCAGACGGTGATCCTGGGCGGCGCGCTTCCGGACGCCGTCATTGACGATATCATCACCCGCCTGGGCAACAACCTGCCCACCTCGGTCGCCAGCCGCCGCCAGCGCGCCCTGCCGCGCGTGCTGCGCGGAAAGACGGGCCAGTTGACGGCCGCGCTCGGCGCTGCGGCCCTTCCGCTTTTCGACATGGTGACACCCAAGCTCGAGACTTCGCTTGCGGGGCTTGCCGATATTCCTGTCTGACATATTGGGAGAAGATTTCATGCTGACCGCCCGCGAACGCATTGAACGGCAGATGGCCGATCCCTCGCTCGTCCGGCTCCATCGCAAGCTTTCGCGGCTGAAAGCGACGGTCACGATGATGAACACGGGGGCGCATCCGGACGACGAGCAGAACGGCATGCTCGCCTGGTTTCGCCTCGGCCTCGGCATGCGCGTCATCATCGCCTGTTCGACCCGCGGCGAGGGCGGCCAGAATGCGCTGGGTCCTGAGCGGCTCGGCCCGCTCGGCGTGCTGCGCTCCCGCGAACTTGAGGAAGCGGCCCGCGCGATTGACTCGGATGTTTCCTGGCTTGGCCATGGTCCATCCGATCCGGTCCACGATTTCGGCTTCTCCAAGGATGGCGACGCCACGTTCATCCGCTGGGGCGAAGCCCGCACGGTGGAGCGTCTGGTGCGCGCCTACCGCATGGAGCGGCCGGATATTGTCATTCCGACATTCCTCGATGTGCCGGGCCAGCACGGCCATCACCGTGCCATGACGCGGGCCGCCGAGGCGGCGATTGCACTCGCCGCCGACGCCAATGCCTATCCGGAGCATTTCGCCGAGGGCCTGAGGCCCTGGCAGGTCGCGAAATATTACCTGCCGGCGTGGTCGGGAGGCGGTGACACTTACGACGACGAGGTGCCGCCGCCGGATACGACCGTGACGGTGCTGGCGGAAGGCCGCGAGCCTGCGACAGGTGCTGAATACGACCGGATCGGCGAATGGTCGCGCTATTATCATGCCTCCCAGGGCATGGGGCATTGGCCGAAACGGCCGGAGCGGCAATGGGAGCTGCATCTGAAGCTCTCCGCCGTCGGTTCGGTGGCTGAACATTCCGTTCTTGAAAACCTGCCGACTTCGCTTTCAGCGCTTGCCGATTTTTCCGATCTTCCGAGCGATGCAGCGAATGCGTTGCGATCGGCGGATAGTGCGATTGCGGTGGCCATTTCGGCCTTTCCGGATCGCGAGGCGATCATCAAGGCGCTGGCCGAAGCGGCCGGCTGGCTTGACATTGTTGCTTCCTCCGCGCCGGAAGAATTCATGGCCCTGCATGGCCACCGTATCGCGCGCAAGCAGATGGAAGTCGATGCGGCGATCCTGGATGCGGCTGCAGTCTTCGAGCGCGCCTATGCCGTGCCTTCCGTCATATCGCCCGGCGGTGCAGCGATACTCACCGTCGAACTCGGGGAAGGCGCTTCGGATCACAAGGTCGATGTCGTTCCGGTTCTGCCGGCCGGTGTCTCGTCGTCCGTTCAGTCGTTCACCCATGACCGGCTTTTCGCGCTGACCGCCGCCTCCGACGCGCCGCTTTCCGATCTTTACCTTCCCGCCTGGTCGGCGATGGGCGGCAATGGCCATGCGCATGTAAAGGTCTCGGCCGAAATCGCCGGCCGGACCGTTACCGGCACCTTCGATCTGGAAGAACCGTTCGCGGTCGCACCTGCTCAGTCGCTGACCCTGCTGCCCGATGCGCTGGTGGTTCCGCTCGGCACGAAGCAGACCGAATGGCTGGTCAAGGCGGATATCTCCGGCGTCGACGCGCCGGTCTCCTTCAGGACGCCGGCCGGCTGGACGATAAAGAAGGCCGACGGCGACTGGATCGCGTCCGCGACCGATGCCGTCAGGCCCGGCCTCGTCGAAATCGAACCGCAGGTCGATGGCCGCCCTGCCTTCCAAGTCACGCCGATCGCCTACAGGCATATCGGCCGCGCGAGCTTCCGCGCCCCGGCGATGCTGAAAATCCTCTCGCTCGACTTGAAGCTACCGGAAGGCGCCCGCGTCGGCTACGTGGGCGGCGGAGCGGATCGCGCCGGCCTGTGGCTCGCCCGCATGGGGCTCGACGTCACCGAACTCGATGCGCAGGCGCTGTCCGGCGATCTTTCGCGGTTCACCACCATCGTCGTCGGCATCTTCGCCTTCGGCATCCGCAAGGATCTCGCCGCCGCGACTGGCCGCCTGCATCGCTTCGTGGAAGAGGGCGGCCATCTCGTCACTCTCTATCACCGGCCGACCGACGGCTGGAATCCGGAGGAAACGCCGGTCCGCCGCATCGATATCGGCTCGCCCTCGCTGCGTTGGCGCGTCACCGATCCGCGCGCCGAAGTTGCTGTGCTTGCGCCGGAACATGTCCTCCTGAAAGGACCCAACGTCATCGGCCCGGAAGACTGGCAGGGATGGGACAAGGAGCGCGGGCTCTATTTCGTCTCCCGCTGGGATGACGCCTACGAACCGCTGCTCGCCATGCATGACGTCAACGAACAGCCGCTGAAGGGCGCGCTGATCTCCGGTGCGATCGGCAGGGGGCGTCACACTCATACTAGCCTCGTGCTGCATCACCAGCTCGACAAGCTGGTCCCCGGCGCCTTCCGGCTGATGGCGAACCTCGTGCAGCCGGCGTGAGCACGGAAGGGGCGATAGAAACAGACCAGGAGCAGGCATCAAACGCCCGCATCGGGATCGGCTGGCTGCTGCTCGACATGACACTGGTTTCCGGCGGCATGACGGCATTGGTCAAGGCGCAAGGGGCAACCTACCCGGCGTTCCAGCTCGTCTTTATCCGGGCGATGATCGGACTTCTCTTCATCCTGCCGCTCATCTGGCACCATCGGGAGGAGATGGTCCGCATCAAGCACCCATGGCGGAATATTCTCCGCATCTCATGCAATGCGATCGCGCTCACCAGCAATTTCCTGGCGATCACCATGCTGCCGCTCGCCACGGTCAATGCCGTCGGCTTTTCGCGGCCATTGATTACCATGGCCATGGCGGTCGCCTTGCTTGGCGAGACGGTGAGCCGTATCCGCTGGCTTGGCGCGGCCGTAGCCTTTGGTGGCGTATTGATCGTCATGGCGCCGGGCACCGAGAGCTTTGATATCGAGGTCCTGGTTGTCCTGATCTCTGTCGTCTTCGGTTCGCTGGCAATTATCCAGACCCGCGCGCTGAAGGATGAGAATACCACCGTGATGATGGTTTTCTACACGGTCGGCCTTGCCGTCATCACCGCCGTGCCGGCCATCTTCACATGGCAGCCGGTGGCTCGGTTCGACTGGCTTCCGCTGCTCGGCATCGGCTTTCTCGCCCAATTGGGACAATACTGCTTCCTGCGGGCCTACCGCATCGCCGATGCCAGCGTGCTGGCGCCGGTCGGCTACCTCTCGATCGTATTCGTGACGGTCGTCGGTTACGTCTTCTTCGGCGAGGTGCCGGAGGTTCGGGTGGTGGCCGGAGTGGTCATCATACTTGCCTCGCTTCAAGGAGCAGCTTGGCTTGAGCAGCGCCGCGCTCGTGCTGTGCGCAAGATGATGTGAACCAATGTGAGCGGGATCAGACCGCGTTGTCGAACTTTCTGCCGGCCTTGTCGTTACAAAGAGACAAGGAGGCGCCTATGGCCGCTCTATTCGTCATTCTTTCCTGCGTCACGGTTCTGGCCGGCGTATTTACGGTCGTCATCAGGCAGATGGCCGATGCTCATCGGCAGCATTATCGCGATGAAATGGCAGCCAATAACCTTGCATACGCCCGACAGCGCGAGATTGACGAGAAGGCGTCGCGCAAGGTGCGGCTGTTGCGTGGCATTGCAACCTCCCGAAAGCCCACGTCCCGACTGCCGTCAGATCATCCGCACTCTGTGCTGATGAGGTGACGGCTTTTGTCTTGAAGCGTGCGTTTCAGTTCCCGCTGAAAGGAACTTATTGAGGGGGAGGATTTGGTGGAGCTAAGCGGGATCGAACCGCTGACCTCTTGCATGCCATGCAAGCGCTCTCCCAGCTGAGCTATAGCCCCATCAGGGTGGTCCGGTATTTTCCGGTCCTGGGAAACTCCTAGGCGCTGCGCCTCGCGGAGTGGCGGCTTATTACTTCCGGTTTTCGGAGAGTGCAAGCCGAAATTTGTCGGCCCGGCAACTTTTATTGAATTGCCGGGCCTTGGTGTGGAATCCGATCAGACTTCGTCGTCGTCGCCGGTGACGCCGATAATGCCCGACATATCGTCGTCTTCATCGTCTTCATCGGTTTGAAGGAAGGTATCGTCGTCGTCATCGCCGAGATCGACATCGTCGTCGCCGATATCCGGCAGGTCATCGCCGCCGGCGGCCTCGTCGCCTTCTTCGAGCGAAACGAGTTCGACTTCCGGATTTTCGGTATCGACTTCCTGGACGTCCTCTTCCTCGGCCTGTTCCATCTTCACAGCTACGCTGTTTTCTTCGAAGAAGGAGAGCGGCCAGGACTTGCCGGTATAGGGGGAGACCACCGGGTCGCGGTTCAGGTCATAGAACTTCTTGCCGGTATCCGGATCGGTGCGTTTGGTTCCGAGTTCCGCTTTTGCCACAGTCAGAGCCTCATGAGGGATGGCCGAGTAGATCGGCGCGCCGCTTGGAAAGCGGCTCTATTGGGTGAAAAACTAAGCCGGTCCCCATAAGGCTTGTACCCCGTGATGTCAAAGACAAACTTTCATGGATTGCATCAACGCGTCCCCGGTGACCGTCCGGCAGCTTTATGATAGTCACCCCGTCAGGATGGAAGGAAGCCGCCCATGTATCAACCGCCGCATTTTCGAGAAGAAGACCTGGGCACCCAGCATGCATTGATCCGCGCGCATTCGCTCGGCCTTTTGATTACCTCCGGCAATTCCGGCCTCATTGCCAATCCGGTGCCATTCCATCTGGATGCCGATGCCTCGGCAAAGGGAACGCTGAGGCTGCATCTTGCCCGCGCGAACGGCCAGTGGAAGGATATCCGAGACGGAGCGCCGGTTCTCGCTGTTTTCCAAGGTGCGGATTCCTATGTTACGCCCTCATGGTATCAGACCAAGCGCGAGACCGGCAAAGTCGTGCCGACGTGGAATTACGCGATCGTCCAGGCAAGAGGGCCCGCCCGGGTTATGGAGGATGCCGATTGGCTGCTTGCCCAGATCAATGCCATGACCAATCAGCATGAGGGCAAGCGCGCCTTGCCTTGGTCGATAGGCGATGCGCCGGAAGATTTCATTCGCGCGCAGCTGAAGGGCATCGTAGGCGTGGAGATTGAGATCGCCGAGATCGAAGGCAAGTGGAAGGTAAGCCAGAACCGCCCGGTCACCGATCGCAAAGGTGTTGCGGCGGGGCTTGATGAAATGCCCGGACAGGACGATATGGCGGAGCTCGTCCGCCATTATGGCGCAGCGCGCGAAGCTTGAGTTTTCGAAATTGACGTCTGGAATGATCATCGCTATCGACGGACCCGCCGCCTCCGGCAAGGGCACGCTTTCCCGCCGCCTCGCAGAAGAATACGGCTTTCACCATCTCGACACCGGCCTCACCTACCGTGCCACCGCCAAGGCGTTGATCGATGCCGGTCTGCCGCTCGATGATGAAAAGGTCGCCGAGAAAGTGGCAAAGGGCGTTGAACTGGCGGGGCTCGATCGCGATATATTGTCCAGCCATGAGATCGGCGAGGCGGCCTCGAAGATTGCCGTCATGCCTTCCGTCCGCCGGGCATTGGTCGAGGCGCAGCGTGATTTCTCGCAAAGAGAGCCGGGAACGGTGCTGGATGGCCGGGATATCGGAACGGTCGTCTGCCCGAATGCGCAGGTGAAGCTTTACGTGACCGCTTCGCCGGAAGTGAGGGCGAGACGTCGTTATGACGAGATTCTCGCCAAGGGCGGCATGGCGGATTATGCGGCGATTTTCGCCGACGTGAAGAAGCGTGACGAACGGGATATGGGCCGCGCCGATAGCCCTCTGAAGCCTGCCGAGGATGCGTACTTGCTTGATACGTCGGAAATGAGTATAGAGGCCGCGTTTCAGGCAGCGAAGGTTGTCATCGACGCCGCCTTGAAGACGACTTGACGATGTAAGCCGGTTTGCGTCCGGCTTCGTCTTTGAGAACCCGCTTGACGCTCGGTCCCCGCGCCGGATTGGCCTCTACAGAGGAGGCGGACCTGATGCTCAGGCATGTGTAACACGAACCACCGGCGCATACGTGCCTGTTTAGAGGCACTCTAGGAGATTTCATGGCAGTATCTAACCCCACGCGGGAGGACTTCGCAGCCCTCCTCGAAGAGTCCTTTTCCAAGACCGACCTTGCTGAAGGCTATGTCGCCAAGGGCATTGTGACGGCGATCGAAAAGGACGTCGCGGTTGTTGACGTCGGCCTCAAGGTCGAAGGTCGCATCGCGCTGAAGGAATTCGGCGCCAAGGGCAAGGACGGATCGCTGAAGGTCGGCGACGAAGTCGAAGTTTATGTCGAGCGCATCGAAAACGCACTCGGCGAAGCGGTTCTCTCGCGCGAGAAGGCGCGCCGCGAAGAAAGCTGGGTCAAGCTCGAAGCCAAGTTCGAGGCCGGCGAGCGCGTCGAAGGCGTCATCTTCAACCAGGTCAAGGGTGGCTTCACCGTCGATCTCGACGGCGCCGTTGCCTTCCTGCCGCGTTCGCAGGTCGACATCCGTCCGATCCGCGACGTCACTCCGCTCATGCACAACCCGCAGCCCTTCGAAATCCTCAAGATGGACAAGCGTCGCGGCAACATCGTGGTTTCGCGCCGCACGGTTCTCGAAGAGTCCCGCGCCGAGCAGCGTTCTGAGATCGTTCAGAACCTCGAAGAGGGCCAGGTGGTCGAAGGCGTCGTCAAGAACATCACCGATTACGGTGCGTTCGTCGACCTCGGCGGCATCGACGGCCTGCTGCACGTTACCGACATGGCGTGGCGTCGCGTCAACCATCCGTCGGAAATCCTGTCCATTGGCCAGCAGGTCAAGGTTCAGATCATCCGCATCAACCAGGAAACCCATCGTATCTCGCTCGGCATGAAGCAGCTCGAGTCGGACCCGTGGGATGGCATTGCCGCCAAGTATCCGGTCGGCAAGAAGATCTCCGGTACCGTCACGAACATCACCGACTACGGTGCGTTCGTCGAACTGGAACCGGGCATCGAAGGCCTGATCCACATCTCGGAAATGTCCTGGACCAAGAAGAACGTTCACCCCGGCAAGATCCTGTCCACCACGCAGGACGTTGACGTAGTCGTTCTCGAAGTCGATCCGTCCAAGCGCCGCATCTCCCTCGGTCTCAAGCAGACCCTCGAGAACCCGTGGCAGGCATTTGCCTACAGCCACCCGGCCGGCACCGAAGTCGAAGGCGAAGTCAAGAACAAGACCGAGTTCGGCCTGTTCATCGGCCTCGAAGGCGACGTCGACGGCATGGTTCACCTCTCCGACCTCGACTGGAACCGCCCGGGCGAGCAGGTCATCGAGGAATACAACAAGGGCGACGTCGTCAAGGCCGTCGTTCTCGATGTGGACGTCGAGAAGGAACGCATCTCGCTCGGCATCAAGCAGCTCGGCCGTGACTCGGTCGGCGAAGCAGCCGCTTCCGGCGACCTGCGCAAGAATGCCGTCGTTTCCTGCGAAGTCATCGCTGTCAACGATGGCGGCATCGAAGTGAAGCTCGTCAACCACGAGGACATCACGTCGTTCATCCGTCGCGCCGATCTTTCCCGCGACCGTGACGAACAGCGTCCGGAGCGTTTCTCGGTCGGTCAGGTCGTCGATGCCCGCGTGACCAACTTCTCCAAGAAGGATCGCAAGGTCATGCTGTCGATCAAGGCTCTCGAGATCGCGGAAGAGAAGGAAGCCGTCGCTCAGTTCGGTTCGTCCGACTCGGGTGCTTCGCTCGGCGACATTCTCGGCGCGGCTCTGAAGAACCGCAACAACGCCGAGTAATCGACGTCTTGCAGAAATTGAAACCGCCGGATCGAAGGTCCGGCGGTTTTTTCATGCCCTCCCGGCTGTCGTCCTCGGGTTGAAACCCGAGGATCAGGTCCACCCGGCCATACGCCAGTAAAGATCGTTGGCCCGGCCGGCATCCTCGTCGGTCGTGTCCTCGCCTGTTTCCTCGTCCTGATCCTCGGTCGACTTGTTCTCGTGAAACGCCTGGTCCTCGGGCGAATGCTGCTCTTCACCATCCTCGTCGGTTTTTGATATTTCCCGCGTCTTGCGTTCTTCCGGGTCCTTTTCCCGCTCTTCGGGCGGATAGGGGACAAAGGGCAGGGGAATGCCCTCACGCAGCGGTATTGGCAGGGGGAGGGCGAATTGTTCAGGGAGCTGCGACGCACTGGCGGGCTGGCCGCTTGTGTTCGCCTGGGGGAGGGCCGGACGGGTCGCCGGAGCCGGAACGTCCGGTTCCGAGAGGCGGGGCGCGGCAGGCCTCGGCAAACGATCGGCTGCGGCTTCTTTGGTAAGCGGATCAGGTCTTGCAGGGGATTGGCCGTCGGCCCGTTCCTCCAGTTCCTGATGCTCCGGCAAAGGCCTCGCTGCGGGTGGCAGCGGTTCCAGGAGTTCGCTGTTGCCTTCCGCGAAGACCTCGGCAAGCCACTCGGTCATGGCTGCAGGCGTCGCCTTGTTCGATATGATTGAAGGATGCGTCTGTTCAAGGTTTCGCTGCGAAAGACGGGCAAGTGCCGGGCCGTCATAGATAGCAGACGAGGTGCGTCCTTCAATCGAAGCAGGGCGTGCGTTGTTCTCTTCCCCGTTCCCGGGACGCCGTGCCGTGGGTGGAGTTTCCGGCGTCTCCTCCGCCGGGCCCGCAGAGAGATCGGGGCGGTCGCCTTCTGCAACTTCCGCCGCGGCCTCCTGCTCGACCGTAGCTGCTTTGGCGACCTCGCCTTCAGCATTGTTTTCCGCGTGCAGCGCGCTTTCCTCGGGCAATGCGGAGGTCGTGATTTCCGTATCTGTCGAGAGCATGCTCGATTCGGGAGCGGAAAGTACCTGGTCCGCCTCAATCGAAGCCGCGGCCTGCTGTGCTGACGCCTCGCCGCTGCCGGTGGCCTTCGTACCGATATTGTCGCGTTGACCGCCTGGAACGCTGCTGGCGTCATCTGACGGCGGCGCCGAAGCCGCAACCGACTCTGCCTCGGACGAAAAGTTCGTTCCGACAGTCTGATCGGGCGGGACCGGTATGGTATTGGCAGGTCGCGACGGCGGGTTGAGTACCTGCTCAGCCCCGGCATTCTGGCGATAGGAACTGACGACCGCTTTGGCGGCGAGATCGCGGTCGAGCAATTGAGCGGTTTCCATCCGCAAGGCGAGCCGGGCCGCATCCGGCCCTGTGGGATTGTTGAGAATTTCGGCCAGCAACCGCAGCGAAACACCCTTGACGAGCTGATTGAGCATGCGCTCGAGCACAGCACGTTCAGCCGGATTCATCGCTTTGACCGCTTCCGAAAGACGCCTGGCATAATCGAGCAGGGCTTCCCCCTCACGCCGAGGAACTCTGATCAGTTTGCCGATGGTCTCCGCGAAGATCGAGGCACCCTGTGCGAGCTGGATCTGGGCCGAAAGTGAGAGAATGTCCAGCCTGCCGCCTGACAGGGACGAGGACGCGATGGTCTCGGCATTTGCGGAATTGTTGGCGACAGTGATGCGCTGGCGCATGGCCAGCTGCTGCGACGGGTTCTGGTATTCGATGAATGAACTTAACGTGGCACGAACCGGAGGCAGCATTGTCCGCTCCATGTCTAATTGTGACGACAGGACAGTTCGGCCACGCGATTGTGTGTTTTCGCAACGGAACGGCGTTGCGGCCGTAACGCCTCATGGCGTTCCCAATGCCGATAGCTGGCAATCAATCTCCGGCAAAAAGGTTAACGTCTCGCTAACATGCGGGCGAGGAATGATCTTGGACGGCACAGTAAGCGGACAGTCCGGATTATTGCGGGATTACGCGGCCAGTTTCTTTTTCAACAATTCATAAATGCCGATCTCGTCCACGCGGACCGGCAGGATTCCGCCAACCGTGGTTGCCTCGACTGCCTGGCCTTCGAGCAGCGTTTCCACGGCATCGGCGGTGAATTCGCTCGCGGGCGCCTCGCCGGCAACGAGGATCTTGCTGGTCTGGTTCTGATCTTCCGCAGAAGTTGCCTCGTCGACGGCCGGAGTGTCGCCGCCCGGCTCGGACGAATCGGAAAGAGCGACCTGCTCGGCTGCAGCGGCAAACACGCTCAGCAGCGTCTGCGTGTCGACGGAAGCAGCGTCGGTTTTGCCGTCGCCGCCCACGTCCGCTCCATCATTTTTGTTCGTCTTCTCGATGACGTCTTGGACCTTCTGGACGTCTTCGAGCTTCTTGCCGGCTTCCGCGGCCTCGATGTCTTCCAGGCGCTCGGCGCGGGTTTCCTCGTCCTCGACGCGAGTGGGATCGTAACCCTGCGGGCCGAGCTTCAATTCTTCCAGGGTCTTCGGATCGGCAACGTCCTCAAGCCGCTGGACCACGCGGTCGACTTCCGCCCCGAGCTTGCCGCCATTGGCCTTTTTGGTGAAGGCGTCCATCAGGCGCTGGTTGTCGTCGCCGTAGGGATTCTGGATTGCCGCCAGCAGCGTCTTGATGGAGATGCCGATATCCTTGAGCCCGAGATCCTCCTCCAACTTGCTGATCTGGCTCAGATCCATCGGCTTGAGCAGATCTTCAAGCGCTTCGCCCAGCCGATAGTTCGAGCGGGCCTCGTCGGTATCGAGGCCGAGCTTCTTGGCCAGGCGGTCGATGAGATCGATCTTCAATTCGTTGGGATCTGTGCGGTTGGTGCCGAACAGCGCGGAGGTAATCTTCTCCCTGGCGCGCTTGGCCTCCTCGCTGGCGCTGACCCGCGCCTCCGTGACCGGATCGCGTTCCTTGCCGGACCGTTCGGCTTCCTCTTCCTTGCGCTGTTCCTCGATGCTGTCGAGCATCGATTGCATCGCGTTGGTTGCCGCAAGTCCGTAGGTCTGCTGTGTTGGAAGCAACATGCCCGATTATCCGGTCTCATTGAGAGATATGCCGGAGGCGACGATAGGTTTCGAAGGTTAACGAATTATTGCCGGCTGATTAGGACTTGTCCCAACGAGAGTTGGAGGCCGCGGCTTGAGGACCAGCGTGACCAGCACAAAACTGACGTAAAGAAGCAGGTACCAGGATCCGAGCTTGCCGAATGAAACCACATGCCAGGTCTTCTGCGTCGGATAGATCCAGGTCCCGGTCAGCGTGCCGATGTTCTCCGCAACCCACAGGAAGGCGGATGAGAGGAACGCTGCCACGACCAGCGGCATACGCAGTGTCGTCCGGTCTGTCGTGAAATGGATGTCGACGCGCCGGAAGACGACGACAGTTGCTGCGAACAGAAGATAACGCAGATCCGGCAGGTAGTGATGACTGAAGAAATTGATGTAGATCGCAATCGCCAGCAATCCGGTGAGCCACATTGGCGGATAGCGGGTGAAGCGCATGTCGAAGATGCGGATCGTGCGCGCCATGAAGGAACCGACGGAGGCATACATGAAGCCGGAAAACAATGGCACACCGGCGATCTGAATGATCGCGGGTTCCGGATAGGCCCATGATCCCATATGCACCTTGAAGATTTCCATGACGGTGCCGGTGATGTGATAGACTAGGATAACTTTGGCCTCGTCCCAGCTTTCCATCCTGAAGCGCAGAAACAGGAATTGGATTGCCAGTGCAGCGATGAACAGGAAATCGTAGCGGTAAAGCGCCCAGTCCGGCTGCCAGACGAGCTTGGTGACGAGCAGCAGGGTGAGCATAATCGCCGCGAACAGGCAGGCCCAGGCCTGTTTCAGGCCGAAAAGGATGAACTCGGAAAGCCACCAGGGAAGTGGCGCCAGCACACCGCGAACGAGAAGGCGCAGCGGTTCGAGATAAGGCCCCGTCTCATGCGCCGGAGGACGTTCTGGGGAACGCCGTTCCATCAGCTGTGGGCGAAGATGTCCGTCTCTTCCCAACCGAGCAGGTCAAGTTTTGCCCGGGTCGGCAGGAAGTCGAAACAGGCCTGGGCAAACTCGAGGCGTTTGTCGCGCACGAGCCGCTCGTTCAGTTTGTCGCGCAGTGCGTGCAGGTGCAGCACGTCGGAAGCGGCATATTCGAGCTGCGCCGGCGAGAGTACCTCCGCAGCCCAATCGGACTGCTGCTGCGCTTTCGACACGTCGATATCGAGCAGTTCCTTGAGGTTGTCCTTGAGGCCGTGCCGGTCGGTATAGGTGCGTGTCAGGCGCGAGGCGATCTTGGTGCAGAAGGCGGGTGTCGTGGTCACCCCGAATGTTTGAAACAGAACGGCGATATCGAAACGGCCGTAGTGGAAGATCTTCTGCCGGGACGGATCGGCAAGCATGGCGACAAGGTTCGGCGCTTCTCTTTGGCCTGCAGCGATGCGGATCACGTCGGCGGAGCCATCGCCCGGCGAAAGCTGCACGACACAGAGCCGGTCGCGGCGCGGAACGAGGCCGAGTGTTTCCGTATCGATGGCGATAGCACCCGTGTAGCGGGCTGCATCAGCCGCCGGAATATCGCCTTCATGATATCGAATCTCTGCCATGTCCGTCTCCGTCGCCTATGTTCGGCCATCCGCTATAGACCACGTTTTTCGCCAAGGATACCGTCATCTTCGGGAGGGGGAGGCCCGGACCGCCGAAAAGCCTGCTGCCGAGCGACAAGTTCAAGCCTGAGCAAATACTCAGCTTTGCGCTGAATGCATTGCTGCATTGCAACAGAATGGATTGGCACGCTTAATCGATTATCCTATATCAATAGTCATCGAGCGACGCACTCCTCCTCCCAGTGTCGCTTGATACGGATCGACAACACCTCCTCCTCCCAGTTGTCGATCAAGTTTAAAGCCTGGCGCATCCTCCTCCCGCGCCAGGCTTTTCTATTTTCAGCCTTCTCCTCCGATACCCTTTGATCGACACGTTGTTGCGTCGGACGGACTCGTCCGGGTCCGCCGAACGATATGGCGATAACGTCACGTGCGTGTCACGGGCCGCCGATATAGCAATCCTCGCCTTCCCTTTTGAACTTTTCGTGAGGTTTACTATGCGCAAGCTTTTTGCTGCCCTGGTCGTTTCGACCGCACTCGCCGGTGCTGCCCAGGCCGCTACCGTCTATCCGCTGGATCGTGCGACGATCCTCGCCGGCTCCCCTTTCGACTTCAAGGTTGAGTTCAGCAGCGTCGTGAAGCCGGAGGACGTCAAGATCACCGTCAATGGCCAGGACTACAAGGCCGTTCTCGGCAAGGATGTCCAGTTCGTCGCCGAAGAGAAGGTGAAGGACAAGGTTGCCGGCTCTGCCGTCATCCTGCGCGGTCTGACGATTGCCAATGCAGGCGACTACAAGGTTGAGGTTTCCGCAGGCTCCGAAACGAAGAGCGTTACCTGGAACGTCTATAACACCGGTACGACCCCGAAGGCGAAGAACATCATCTTCATGCTTGGCGACGGTCTTTCCGTGGCGCACCGGACTGCCGCTCGCCTCATGTCCAAGGGGATGACCGAAGGCAAGGCCAACGGCCGCCTCAATATGGACGATCTCGATCGCATGGCCTTCATCGGCACCTCGGCAGCCGACTCGATCACCACCGACAGCGCCAATACCATGTCGGCCTACATGACCGGGCACAAGGGTGCCATCAATTCGCTCGGCGTCTACGCCGATCGCACCGCGGATACTCTGGACGATCCCCGCGTCGAGACCATCGGCGAGGCGCTGCGCCGTCAGACGAAGAAGTCGATCGGCATCGTCGCCACCTCGGAAATCGAAGATGCAACGCCGGCAGCCGTCGTGTCGCATACCCGTCGCCGCGACGACAAGGCAGAGATCGTCGGCATGATGCTCGACGTGAAGCCGGACGTTATTCTTGGCGGCGGATCCGCTTATTTCCTTCCGCAGGCGACGAATGGCTCCAAGCGCAAGGACGACAAGGACTATATCAAGATGTTCCAGGATGCAGGCTACAAGCTTGCGACCGACAAGAACGAACTGGCCGCCGCCACGAACGCGGACAAGATCCTCGGCCTCTTCCACACCGGCAACATGGATGTGGCCCTCGACCGGGAAATCCTCAAGAAGGGCACCGTCGGCAAGTTCCCCAATCAGCCGGGCCTCGTCGAAATGACGAAGACGGCGATCGATCAGCTCTCGAAGAACCCGGAAGGCTTCTTCCTGATGGTCGAGGCCGCCAACATCGACAAGATGACGCATCCGCTCGACAATGAACGTGCGGTCGTTGACACGATCGAATTCGATCAGGCGGTCGGTGTGGCCAAGGATTTCGTCGCCAGGAACCCGGATACCTTGCTCGTCGTGACCGGCGACCATACGCATGGCATCACCATTGTGGGCATGATCGACGATGATGCTGAAGGAACCGAAATGCGCGAGAAGGTCGGCGTGCGCGGCTTCCCGAACTATGTCGATGCCAACAAGGACGGTTATCCGGACAGCGTCGACGTGACGAAGCGTCTTGCCATGTTCGTCAGCAACTATCCGGACCATTACGAGACCTTCCGCCCGAAGCTCGACGGTCCGTTCAGCCCGGCTGTTCAGAACGACAAGAAGGAATACGTCGCGAACGAGGCGTACAAGGATGTTCCCGGCGCAGTCTTCGTCCAGGGCAACTTGCCGAAGGATGCGAGCTCGGGCGCCCATACGGTCGATGACGTGGTGCTGCAGGCAACCGGTCCCGCTTCGGAGAACTTCAAGGGCTACATGGAGCAGAGCGACGTCTACAAGGTCCTCGCCGACGCCTTCGCGCTCGGCGTGAAGCAGACGAACTAGAATGGCAATGGCGGCATGCCCATTTGGCGTGCCGCCTGCCGCTTCCTTTGGCCGCTTGCTTTGCCGGTCGGAAAGAAGAAGATAAGTAACGTGATCTGGATTGAGGGAGAGCGGCATGAAAAAGTCGTTTGGGGCGCAATTGAGCCGCCGTCGGACACTGGGTTTCGTGGCCGGTCTGCCATTGTTGATGATGGGGGGCAGGGGCGAAGCTTCCGATGACCTGACCTTTGATGAGCTCTACGGCAAGATCAGCGTTCTGGGGCTCGAATTCTCCGAAAAGGTAAAGGAGCTTGCCGGAAAGCCGGTTGCGATGCGCGGCTTCATGGCGCCACCGCTGAAAGCAGAAGCGCAATTTTTCGTGCTGACCGAAGTGCCCATGTCCATCTGCCCCTTTTGTTCGTCCGATTCCGATTGGCCCGACAATATCGTCGTCGTCTACCTCAACCGCAAACAGACCTTCACACAGCCGAACGAGACGATCGAGGTGCGCGGCACGCTTGAGGTCGGCTCATGGACCGATCCCGATACCGGGTTCGTCAGTCGCCTGAGAATCCGCGACGCCGCATACCAGGCGGTCTGAACATGCTTTCGTTGCGCATTGATGACCTGATCAAGTCGTTTCCCGGGCTGGATGGCCCCGTCCTTCGGATAGATTCCCTGGCATTCTCTCCCGGAGATCGAGTTGCCGTGACCGGCGGCTCCGGTTCCGGCAAGAGCACATTCATCAATGTCGTTACCGGTTTGGAACGGGTTACGACCGGCAAGGTCGTCTGGAACGGGCGAGATATCGCTCGGCTCTCGGAAACATCGCGCGATCGCTGGCGGGCTGAGCATGTCGGCCTCGTCATGCAGGATTTCCACTTGTTCCCGGGCCTTTCCGCCGTTGAGAACGTGCTTCTGCCGGCGCGGCTTGCGCGCGTCGCCGATGCGGCGATGGTCACCCGGGCCCATGAATTGTTGAAGACCGTTGGCCTTTCCCGGCCGGATCAGAAGATCGAGACGATGTCGCGCGGCGAGATGCAGCGCGTGGCGATCGCCCGCGCGCTTCTGCGCAAGCCGGGCGTGATCGTTGCCGATGAACCGACTGCAAGTCTGGATGCGGAGGCGGGCGAGACCGTCGGCCGGCTGCTGCTCGACATGGCAGCGGAGACGAAGAGTACGCTGATCGTAGTTTCACACGACCAACGCCTGACCGATCGGCTGGATCGTCGCCTCACCCTCCGTGCCGGACGTATCGTCGCCGATAGCATGCGTGAAGAGGTGGCGGCATGATTCGCTTCATCCTGTCCGATCTGCGCCGTCTCTGGGCCGGTGCCGCCGTCGTGATACTCCTCGTGGCGCTTGCGACGGCGCTGGGCGTCACCGTCACGCTGCAAGAGCGGGCTTTGCGTCTGGGCAGTGCCCGGGCGGCGGACAAGTTCGACCTCGTCATCGGCGCGGCGGGGAGCGAAACCCAGCTTGTCCTGTCCTCCGTTTTCCTCCAACCCGCTCCCTTGCCGCTGATGCCGGGCGAAGTCCTGGCGAAGCTCTCGAAGGATTCGCGGGTCGCCTGGGCAGCGCCCGTGGGCTTCGGGGACTCCTTCGCCGGCTATCCGCTGGTTGGCACGACGCGCGCCTTGATTTCCAGCACCGTCTCCGGTTTTGCGGAAGGCCGCATGTTCGAGCAGGAAGGCGAAGCCGTGCTGGGTGCGGCCGTCAAGCTGCCGGTCGGTGCAGAAATCAAGCCGATGCACGGCACGGCTGCGACGGGCGGAGAGACCCATGCGGGCGTCGTCTATCATGTCGCGGGTAAACTGCGGCCAACGGGCACGCCGTGGGACCGCGCCATTCTGGTGCCGATCCAGGCCGTCTGGCATGTCCATGGACTCGGTCACGAGCATGGACACGAAGAGGAAGAACATCACGATGGCGACGCGCCTGAAGTGACGCCCGCTGCAGCTGCCACCGATGAGCACGGCCATAGCCCTCTGGAAGCCGCGCAGGAACACGACCACGAGAACGAGGTGGCCGCAGCCGAAGAGCATGAGGGCCACGACGACCATGCCATCGACGTGGATGCCCCGATCGTTGAAGATTTTTCCGCCGACACTCCAGGCCTCCCTGCGGTGCTGGTGAAGCCGAAGACGATCGCGGACGCCTACAAGCTGCGGCAGGAATATCGCAGTGGCAATACGCTGGCCGTTTTTCCAGGCGAAGTGCTGACCGGCCTCTATGCCACGCTCGGTGATGCCAAACTGGTCTTGAGCGCCGTGGCAGCGGGTTCGCAGGGCCTCGTGGCGGCGGCGCTGGTTCTCGTCACCGTCACGCATATCGGCCAGCGGCGACGCCAGATCGGTGCGCTCCGGGCGTTCGGAGCGCCACGGCTTTCGGTCTTCGCGATCGTCTGGCTGGAACTCTTTTCCCTGGTCGCGCTCGGCATTGGCCTGGGTTTCCTGGCAGGTCTGGTCGCCGCCGAGGTGATTGCCGGTCTCTTCACGGCCGAGAGCGGCATCGTGTTGCCGGTCGAATTCACCTATGAGGATCTGCAGCTCGCGCTTGTCCTCCTCGGCGTCTCGGCCGTGCTGTCGGCCGTACCGGCAATCCTGGCCTATCGCCAGTCGCCGGCAACAGCCCTTCGTGCTTAAGCCAATGCCCTGATCGATGCGATCAGCTCGTCCTCGATATCGAGGCCCTGTTCGATCGCCGTTCGGCGGGAGGTCTGGCCGCGCCGGCCGGGCAGGCGAACACGCTCTTCGGCTGTCATCTCTCGCGCCAGTTCGGCTATCCGTTCGGCGGCCGATCCGGCTCCGGCAGAAGGATCGATAACGATCAGCATTTGCCCGACGGAAGGCGGCGTGCCTTTCTCCTCCATGAACGAACTGGCCTCGTAGGAGAAATTCGATCCCGTCAGGCCGGCCGCAAGGATCTCCACCATCAGCGCCAGCGCCGCGCCTTTGGCTCCGCCGGATGGGGCCATGAGGCCCTTCAGCGCGGCATTGGGATCGGTGGTCGGCACGCCTTCGACATCGAAGGCCCAGCCTTCCGGAATGTCCACGCCCTTCTGCTTGGCGGCCATGATCTTGCCGGCCGCCACGGTGGAGAGCGCCAGATCGATGACCAGCGGGTCCTCGCCTGCTACCGGCGCGGCAAACGCAATCGGGTTGGTGCCGAACAGGCGTTTCCTCCCGCCCCAAGCGGCCATGGAGGCCGGCGCATTGGCGAACATCAGCGCCACGAGATCCAGTTCGGCAAACCTCTCGACTGTCAGCGCCATGACGCCGGCATGGTGCGAGCGATGGACGAGGCCAAGCGCGACGCCCTGCTTGCGGGCGATTGCGGGCAATTCCGCGACGGCAAGGTCAAAGGCCGGATAGGCGTAACCGAGCGCAGCGTCGACAGAAAGCACCGCCGGCCGGGGTCGCGTGGCGACCGGCCTTGCCTTTCCGTCCACCTTGCCGCTGCGCGCCTGGCCTATATAGGCCGGAATGCGCCTGAGCCCATGACCGTATTGCCCGGCGGCCTCCGCATGCACGAGCGCGCGTGCGACGGAACGGGCGGTCTCGGTGAGGACGCCATTGGCTTCGAAAACGCTCTTCACGAGCGCTTCGGTTTCTTCGAGGGTCATGTGCATGAAAGGATATCCAGGCTGGTTACGGATGGTTATCCTGCATATAGCCCGATAATCACAGGCAGGTTAGTGCCTGATCGAGATAACTTGCCACACCCGAAGGCGGCGCGGGGATCGGGGAGGCGCGCCGCACGGCCGAGATGATATAGCTATCGATCGCGGAATCGCCGGAGGAGCGAGAGAGCGAGACGCTGGTGACGTTGCCGCGGCCATCGAAGCTGAAGCGCACGGCCGCCGTCCCTGTGCCATCGCCCGGGCATCTGCGCGCTGTTCTGGCGAGCTTCGCCTGCACACGGGATTTCCACTTGGCCGGCGAAATCGATTGCGAGAAGAAGCCTGCCGAGTTCTGGCTGGCGGCGGTGCGGTCCGATTGCCTGGCCTGAACTTTCGCCTCGGCCATATCCTGGCGAGCCTGCTGTTGTTGCTGCTTCGGCTTCTGGGTCCTCTTGGCCTGTTCCTTCCTGGGCTCGGGTTTCTTCGCTTCATCCGGTTTTGGCGGCTCAGGCCGCATCATCGGCAACGGCACCTCGACATTTTCCAGCGCAGCCGTCATCTGCTCCTCGATCGGGTCGATCTCTTCGACAGGCTCCGGTGGCGGCTCTGGAATGGTCTGGGTGATCTGGGGTTCCGGCTCCGGCATTTCCCGAGGCGGTTCTTCGATCACGGGTTCGGGTTGCGGTTCCTCGGCCGGCTCCGTCTGCTCGCTCTTGACCTCCTCCTGATCCTGCTGGTCGGGGGAAATCTGGTCCTCTTCGGTATTGACGGCCTCGGGTTCCGGAGCAAGCTCGATCATGATCGCGGCCGGCGGCGAATTGTCGGCCGGCGCATCCGGCGTTTCCTGCATGAGAAGCGCTGCAGCGCCGATATGCACCGAAAGCATCAGCAGCCCGGCAACGCTCCACAGCGCCAGTTCGCCGGCGCGCCCGCTCGGGCCTGCCTGCGAGACGACGAGGCTCATGGTGCAGCTCCCGGGGAGGGCGTGGCCGGTGGAGCCTGCGGCTGCGGAGATGGCGCTTCGGTAGCACCGGCAGATGGTGTGGGCTGTACCGGGACGGTTTCGAGCCCCACCAGCGCGATCTTCAAATAACCGGCGTCCCGCAGGAGGTTCATGACTTCCATGAACTGCCCGTAGTCGACGGCCTTGTCGGCACGCAGGAAGATCCGCGTATCCTTGTCGCCCTCTGTCACAGCACCGAGCGCTGCCGCCAGCTGGTCGCGGGCCACGGCATCATTGCCGATGTTGAGGCTCAGATCCTCCTTCACGGTCAGGTAGAGGGGCTCGTCCGGCCGTTCGGCCGGCTTGGCGGTCGAGGCAGGGAGGTCGACATTGACGTCGACGGTCGCAAGCGGCGCGGCCACCATGAAGATGATCAAGAGCACCAGCATGACGTCGATGAACGGCGTCACGTTGATCTCGTGGTTCTCCGAAAGGTCGTCGCCATGATGTTCGCGAATGCCGCCGGCCATGGTCGATCAGCCTCCTGCCACCAGCGAGACCGGCGTCTTGCGGGCTCCCGGCGGGATCTTGCGGAAATCGAGGTCGCGGCTGACCAGCCGCTCGACGCCGGCGGCCGCGTCCGCCAGAAGCTGCCGGTAACCGGTGATGGAGCGGGCGAAGACGTTGTAGATGACGACGGCGGGAATGGCGGCGACAAGCCCGATTGCGGTCGCGAGCAAGGCTTCCGCAATGCCCGGTGCGACGACGGCCAGATTGGTCGTGTTGGACTGGGAGATGCCGATGAAGGAATTCATGATGCCCCAGACCGTGCCGAACAGGCCGACGAAGGGTGCCGTGGAGCCGATCGTCGCAAGCACGCCGGTGCCGCGCGACATACGCCGGCCGGCATAGGCCTCGATGCGGGAAAGAACCGAGCCGACGCGCTCCTTGATGCCGTCGCCGTGAGCATGGTCGAGCGCGGCTTCGGATAGCTGCATCTCCTCGGCGGCGGCGCGTAGCATCAGTGCGGCAGGCCCGCCGCGGCTGCCGGCTGCATTGACCGCTTCCGAAAGTGTGCGGGATGTGCGGATGGTCTTCAAAGTCCGGCCTGCGCGGGCGCGGGCGCCGGCAAGCTCAAGCGTCTTGGCAAGCCAGACGGTCCAGGTGACGAGCGAGGCGAAGGCAAGTCCCAGCATCACGCCCTTGACCACCCAGTCGGCCGCCATGAACATGCCCCACGGTGAAAGATCATGCGGCAGGTCGGAGCGGCGTTCCGGTTCGAGGAACTGTGTGAACACATCGACGGGCTCTCGCGCAACCGGCTGTTCTTCCTGTTCGTCGGCCGTCGGCTGCGCACCGTTGTCTGTGTCGCGCTGCACGGTCGAAGAAGCAGGCGCTGAGGTTTCTGGCTGCAAGGGTGTCGTTGCCTGTCGAACTTCGTTCGGTGCTGTGCCGGATGGTGCAGGTGCAGTCTGCGTTTCGGGCGTAGCGACGGACGGGGCAGAAGGAGCAGGAGCGACGGATTGAGCGGGCTCGGTTGCTTGCGGGGCAGCCGATTGCGTCGGCGCCGTTGCCCGCGGCGGCGTTGCCGGCTGCATCGTGGCATCCGGGGCGGGCGCTTGAGCCATCGCCGTCGGGACGGCCAGCAGCGTGGCAGCCAGTATCGTGAGCGTCATCGGGAGCCGGCTCCTGATCGGCTGGCGCATGGAAAAAGCGGGCTTCAGGATAACGGACATAACAGGCGATACTCCGGACTATTCAGCAAGGCAGACCGCGCATGGGCGCGGATCGGCATTGACGGAAACGAAGACATCGGAACGCTGTCGGCCACAGCCGATGCATTCGCGATGTTGCTGCTACCCGATAATAAACATGAGTGGGAATGGCAACTAATAAATCTTGAGAATGCCGATCAAATTCACCTTACACGGCGGCAGTTATGCCGCCGGCACGGGGATCGTTCTTGGTATGCCATAAAACAGGCGGGATTATCGTGCCAGCCAGCCGCCGTCGACCGGCAGAACGATGCCGTGGATATAATCCGAAGCCGGTGCGGCGAGGAAGACGGCAGCGCCTCCGAGCTCCTCGGGCTGGCCCCAATGGCCGGCCGGAATGCGACCGAGGATCGCCGCGTTACGGTCCGGATCGTTCCGCAGCGCTTCGGTATTGTTGGTCGAGAAGTAACCGGGGGCGATGGCGTTCACATTGATGCCCTTGCTCGCCCATTCGCAGGCAAGCAGCCGGGTGAGGCCGGCAAGCCCGCTCTTGGAAGCCGTGTAGGAGGGGATGCGGATGCCGCCCTGGAAGGACAGGAGAGAGGCGATGTTGATGATCTTGCCGCCCTTGCCCTCTGCGATCAGATGACGCGCGAAGGCCTGGGAGAGGAAGAAGACCGTCTTCAGGTTCACGTCCATCACCGCGTCCCAGTCGGCCTCGGTGAAATCGATCGCATCGGCGCGGCGGATGATGCCGGCATTGTTGACAAGGATATCGGCTCGGCCCGTCCAGTCGAGCGTTTCCTTGATTACCCGGTCGACCGGCTCGATCGTGGCAAGGTCCGCCTGGATCGATTTGGCCCGCCCGCCTGCGGCGCTGATCGCCGCTTCCGTCTCGGTCATGGAGGATCGGCCGACCAAGGCTACATCCGCTCCGGCTCCGGCCAGCGCCACTGCGATCGCCTGGCCAAGACCTGTATTGGCGCCGGTGACAATTGCCGTCTTGCCGGTCAGGTCGAATGAAATAGCCATATCCTGTCTTCCTCCACCAAGATAAAAAAACGCCGGGAATTTCTTCCCGGCGGTTCGTAGCATTATCGAGCCAGTGCTTAAAGCGTGCGCGTGACGTGTTCGACGCGGAAGCACTCGATGATGTCGCCGGCGCGGATGTCTTCGTAGTTCTCGAAGGCCATGCCGCATTCCTGGCCGACCGGCACTTCCGAGACTTCGTCCTTGAAGCGCTTGAGCGTCTTGAGCTTGCCTTCGTGGATGACGACGTTGTCGCGGATGAGGCGGACGCCCGCACCACGCTCGACCTTGCCTTCCGTGACGCGGCAACCCGCAACCTTGCCGACCTTGGTGATGTTGAACACCTCCAGGATTTCGGCATTGCCGAGGAAGGTCTCGCGCCGTTCCGGCGAGAGCAGGCCCGACATTGCCGCCTTCACGTCATCCACGAGGTCGTAGATGATGTTGTAGTAGCGGATCTCGATACCTTGACGCTCGGCGAAGGCGCGTGCCTGGGCATTGGCACGCACGTTGAAGCCGATGATCGCCGCATCGGAGGCCTCGGCAAGCGAGATATCCGACTCGGTGATGCCGCCTGCGCCCGAATGGACGATGCGGGCGCGGACTTCGTCGGTGCCGAGCTTTTCGAGCGCACCGGCAATCGCTTCGATCGAGCCCTGCACGTCGCCCTTGATGACCAGCGGAAACTCCTTCACGCCGGAAGTCTGGAGCTGGGTCATCATCTGTTCCAGCGAACCGCGTGAACCCGACTGACGAGCCGCCGCCTTGTCGCGGGCGAGCCGCTGGCGGTATTCGGAGATCTCGCGGGCGCGGCCTTCGTTCTCGACAACGGCGAACTTGTCGCCTGCCTGAGGCGTGCCGGAAAGACCGAGCACTTCGACCGGCGTGGCGGGGCCCGCTTCCTTGACATGCTCGCCCTTGTCGTCGACGAGCGCGCGCACGCGGCCCCACTGATCACCGGCCACGATGATCTGGCCAGGCCTCAGGGTCCCCTTCTGCACCAGCATGGTTGCGACCGAGCCACGACCACGGTCGAGCTGGGCTTCGATCACCGTGCCTTCGGCCGTCCGGTTCGGATTGGCCTTGAGGTCGAGAATTTCCGCCTGCAGCAGGATCGCTTCGAGCAGTTTGTCGAGATTGGTTCCGTTTTTGGCCGAAACCTCGACATCCAGGGTCTCGCCGCCCATGCTTTCCACGAAGACTTCGTGCTGCAGCAGTTCCGTGCGGACCTTCTGCGCATTGGCGCTCGGCTTGTCGATCTTGTTGATCGCAACGATGATTGGAACACCCGCCGCCTTGGCGTGGTTGATCGATTCGATCGTCTGCGGCATCACGCTGTCGTCAGCCGCGACCACCAGGATGGCGATGTCCGTCGCCTGGGCACCACGGGCGCGCATCGCCGTGAAGGCGGCGTGGCCGGGCGTATCGATGAAGGTGATCTTCTGGCCGTTCTGCTCCACCTGATAGGCGCCGATATGCTGGGTGATGCCGCCTGCTTCGCCGGCGACGACGTTGGCATGGCGGATCGCGTCGAGCAGCGAGGTCTTGCCGTGATCGACATGGCCCATGATGGTGACGACCGGCGGACGCGACACCAGTTCGCCTTCGTTGTCGGCAACGTCGAAGATGCCTTCTTCGACGTCCGATTCGGAGACGCGCTTCACGGTATGGCCGAATTCGCCGGCGATGAGTTCGGCAAGGTCGGCGTCGATGACGTCGCCCGGCTTCATCATCTGGCCTTCCTTCATCAGGAACTTGATGACGTCGACGGCGCGCTCGGACATGCGCTGCGACAGTTCCTGAATGGTGATGGTCTCCGGAAGAATGACCTCGCGGACGACCTTTTCACGCGGCTCCTGCATCTGGCTGCGGCGGAATTTCTCCTGCCGGCGGCGGATGGCGGCGAGCGAACGGCCGCGCGAGCTGCCCTCGTCGTCTTCACCGCTCACCGTGGTGATGGTGAGCTTGCCGCGGCGGCGCTCTTCCTCTGTCTTCGGTCGTGCCGGAACCTTGGCAGGTGCCGGAGCCGCCACGCGGCCACGATTGGGGACGCCCCGCGGCGGACCGCGATCCTCCTCCTCCTCCTCATTGGCACGGCGACCACGACCGGCGGCCGGCTGAACGCCTGCGGGCGCCGGAGCACCTGCGGGACGCGGGGCCTGCGGGCGGGCTTCCTGGGGCCGGGCAGCCGGAGCGGCAGCACGTTCGGCCGGCCTCTCGGCAGCCGCAGGTGCCAGAGCAGGGGCTCCGGCCGGGGCGGGTTCTTCGGCGGCCGGCGGCTGCAGCTTGGCCTCTTCCGCACGACGGGCGGCTTCTTCCGCTTCTTCCGCCTTGCGGCGTTCTTCCTCCACCTTGCGGAGTGCTTCTTCCTCGGCGCGACGCTTGGCTTCTTCGACCTCGCGGGCCTGGGCTTCCATCAGTGCGCGACGGCGTGCCTCCATCTCTCCGGCGGAGAGATCGTGCAGGACCTGTGGGCGTTGGGGCTGCTGGCGCTGCGGCTGACCGGACGGACCGCCGGACGGGCGCTGGCCCTGCTGCGGAAGCGGGCGCTGGCTCTGTGGCGCCGGCTGGTGGATCCGGGGTTGCGGCGCGGCCGCCTGAGGGCGTTGCTGCACCGGCTGCGCGGTCTCGGCCGGACGCTGCTGGGCGGGGGCGGGCGCAGTAAAGGCTGGCTTTTCGTCCATCGGCCGGGTTGGCCGCCGCTTCACCGTCTCGACGACGACCGCCTTCGTGCGACCGCGACCCATGTCCTGGCGCACGGTACCCTGGCTCATCCCCGATGGCTTCAGGGTGAGGGTCTTCTTTACGCCGAGTGTCTTGTCGTCTTTATTATCGGTCATTCCGTTCCTGTTCCTTCGGACAGGAACGGATGGAAGCCATCAGAACCTGTCGTTTAATCCGTACATTCCAAAATGGCGGCCGGCCTTCGCCGGTGACCGCGTCATTGTTCTCGCCGGCCAGCGCCGCCATTTGCTCCGGATTGACCGACATCGCGGTACTTTTCGAGCATGGTTGCGCGCTTCACTACACCCTCACCCGCCTGCCCTGCAAGCGCGCAAGCATGGATAAAAGCATTCTGGCCCATCACTTCGTCCAATTCCGCTCCGGTAAAGAACGAAAAGGACGGAATGTCCTCCTCGGCATCGGAGCCGAGCTTCCAGGCCTTGCGGGCCTGGTCTATTTTTCTGACGCCGTCCGGTGCCGCATCGGCGGCATGGAAAACGGCGATTGCCGCGCCCGAACGCACGGCGGCATCCACTTTCGTGGCGCCCGAGATGAACTGACCGGCTTTGCGGGCCAAGTTCATCATCCCCACCAGATCGGCCGCGAGCAGCCGGTCGACGAGTGCACCGAGATCGGCATCGGCCTTCGCCTCGGTCTTCAGCGCCCGGGCGAAGAGCTTTTTATTCACCGCCCGGTCGACAAGTGTCCGTTCCGCCTTGATCCAGCAACCGCGGCCGGGAAGCTGCCGCTTCAGGTCGGGCACGACGCGCCCGTCTGGAGAGGCCACGAAGCGGATCAGGGTTTCCGGCGGTGCAGTCTCGCGTGTGACGATGCAGGTCCGGTCGTTCACGATGATCTCGTCCCACTCGCCATCGCCGTCGGCGTCCGGCGTCTCCCGTAGCGGCATCATTCCTGTTCTGCGGCGTCCGCCTCCTCGGTCTCCGGTTCCGGCTCCGACTCCGGCTGGGCAAGATCCTCTTCGGTGATCCAGCCGGCGAGCAGACGAGCCTGCACGATCATGTTCTCGGCCTCGGTGCGGGAAACGTCGAACTTCGAGAACAGGCCTTCGAACTTCTTCGTTTCGCCGTCCTTGCGTTCGGTCCAGCCGACGAGGTCGTCGGCCGCACAGCCGGCAAAGTCCTCGATCGTCTTGATGCCGTCCTCACCGAGCGCGACCATCATCTGCGCGGTCATGCCGTTGATCTGGCGAAGCTCGTCGGACACACCGAGTTCCTTGCGCTTCGCATCGTTTTCCGCTTCGATCCGCTCCAGATAGTCGCGGGCGCGCGTCTGGATTTCCGTCGCCGTGTCCTCGTCGAAACCTTCGATCGAGGAGATTTCGTCGAGATCGACATAGGCCAGTTCCTCGACCTGCGCAAAGCCTTCCGAGGCCAGCACCTGGCCGATCATCTCGTCGACGTCGAGCGCTTCCATGAAGAGGGCGGTGCGCTCGTTGAATTCCTTCTGGCGACGTTCGGACTCTTCCTGTTCCGTCATGATGTCGATGTCCCAACCGGTAAGCTGGGAGGCAAGACGGACGTTCTGGCCGCGGCGGCCGATGGCAAGCGAGAGCTGTTCGTCCGGAACCACGACTTCGATGCGCTCGGCATCTTCGTCGAGAACCACCTTGGAGACTTCGGCCGGCTGCAGCGCATTGACGATGAAGGACGCCGGATCTGCGGACCACGGAATGATGTCGATCTTTTCGCCCTGCAGTTCGCCGACGACGGCCTGGACTCTGGAGCCGCGCATACCGACGCAGGCACCGACCGGATCGATCGAGCTATCGTTCGAGATGACGGCGATCTTGGCGCGCGAACCGGGGTCACGAGCGACCGACTTGATCTGGATGATACCGTCGTAGATTTCCGGCACTTCCATGGTGAAGAGCTTGACCATGAACTGCGGATGCGTGCGCGACAGGAAGATCTGCGGGCCGCGCTGCTCACGGCGGACGTCGTAGACATAGGCACGCACACGGTCGCCGTAGCGCATGTTCTCGCGCGGGATCATCTCGTCGCGGCGGATGATGCCTTCGCCACGTCCGAGGTCGACGATCACGTTGCCGTATTCGACGCGCTTGACGGTACCGTTGACGATCTCGCCGACACGGTCCTTGAACTCGTCGAACTGACGGTCACGCTCGGCTTCACGGACCTTCTGTACGATCACCTGTTTGGCAGACTGCGCGGCGATGCGGCCGAAATCCATCGGCGGCAGCGGATCGGCGATGAAGTCGCCGATCTTGGCGTCGGGGTTGCGGTCGCGGGCAAGCGCCAGCGGAATCTGGGTCGAATAGTCCTCGGCGTGGTCCACCACTTCCAGGAGGCGCTGCAGTCGGATTTCGCCGGTCTTGGAATTGATGTCGGCACGGATATTGGTTTCCGAACCGTAGCGGGAGCGGGCAGCCTTCTGGATGGCGTCGGCCATCGCGGCCAGCACGATCTCGCGGTCGATGACCTTTTCGCGCGCCACTGCATCCGCGATCTGCAGAAGTTCAAGCCGGTTCGCACTCACTGCCATTGTCGTTGGTCTCCGTAGGTCGCTTGTTATGGCCTCTCCTTGAAGGGCCATTGTGTCTTGTTCGGTTATTCGTCGTCTTCGTCGTTCTGGTTCGCGGCCTGCGTCTTGGCAAGCTTGTCGGCTCGCAGCGCCTCGCGGATCAGATCGTCGGTCAGAATGAGCTTTGCCTCGGCCAGCGCCGAAAAGGGGATTGTCACTCGTGGTTCCTCACCATAGGCGACCTGGTCCCGCTCGAGTGTGAAACCTTCCGCATCCGTTTCCGTGATCCTGCCGCGGAACCGCTTGCGATTGTCGATCATGATCGACGTTTCGCATTTGACGAGATGGCCCTTCCAGCGGGTGAAATCCGACTTGCGGACCATCGGGCGATCGATGCCCGGCGAGGATACTTCGAGATGATACGCCTTATCGATCGGATCTTCCACATCCAGAACGGGCGAAATGGCCGTGGATACGGCTTCGCAACCCTCGACATCCATGGTTCCGTCGTTGCGCTCGGCCATGATCTGCAGCGTCAGGCCGTTCTGGTTCAGCATGCGCACGCGAACCAGCCGGTAATCCATGGCGGTCAGCAGCGGCTCGATGATTTCGGCGATCCTGAGGTCGAGCCCGGTCTCGATGATGAGACGCGGCTCGGTTTCGGTTTGTGGCATAAGCTCTCCGGTTCATTGCCCTCGTCCGGTGTACCGGCCGAGGTTGGAGCGATCGCCTAACAAAAAAGAGCGGGTCCGGCCGGGCCCACTCTTCATCGGACGATCAAGAATATGGCTTGCATATACGCCCTCAGACCCCGGATTGCAAGAGTTGCCTCTTTCGTTGGTCCGAACCGCTGGAATTTGCATAAGCTCGGTCTATAACCGTTTGTAACGACGCACGAAAGAACGAGGATGCAAAGTGCCTGATCGGATATCGACTCTCGCTCCCTTCCGGCACCAAACATTCAGGACGATCTGGATCGCCAGCCTCGCATCTAATTTCGGCAGCCTCATCCAGGCCGTCGGCGCCGCCTGGATGATGACGTCCATATCCGACTCGCAAGACATGGTTGCGCTGGTCCAGGCCTCGACCGCCTTGCCGATCATGCTCTTCTCGATGATCGCCGGCGCGCTCGCCGACAATTTCAACCGGCGCAGCCTGATGTTGACGGCGCAGGTCTTCATGCTCGTCGTTTCGATAACGCTCACAGTCTTCGCCTATCTCGACCTGCTCACCCCCTGGCTGCTGCTTGCCTTCACTTTCCTGCTCGGCTGTGGCGTAGCGCTCAACAATCCTTCTTGGCAGGCATCCGTCGGCGATATGGTGCCGCGCGAAGTCCTTCCGGCGGCGGTGACGATCAACAGCGTCGGCTTCAACATCACCCGCAGCCTCGGCCCGGCGATCGGCGGTGCGATCGTCGCTGCAGGGGGGGCTGCTGCGGCATTTGCCGTCAACTCCTGCAGCTATTTCACACTGATCTATGCGCTTTTGCGGTGGAAACCTGAAAAGCGCGACGACGTGCTGCCGCGGGAAACGCTTTTACGCGCGCTTTCGGCTGGTTTCGGCTACGTGGTTATGTCGCCGAACATCCTGAACGTTCTGTTTCGCGCCTTGGTCTTCGGCATCTCGGCAAGCGCCATCCTAGCGCTTTTGCCGATCGTCGCACGCGACCTCGTCTCCGGCGGCCCGCTCACCTACGGCATCATGCTCGGCGCTTTCGGGGTCGGCGCGATCGCCGGCGCCATGGCCAATTCACGCCTGCGCGAGAAGATGTCGAGCGAAATGATCGTCCGGCTGTCTTTCCTCGGCTTCGCGGCGAGCGCCGCCGTCATCGGCCTGAGCTCAAGCGCCTGGGTCACCACGTTTGCCCTTCTCGTTCCGGGGGCTTGCTGGGTCCTGGCGCTCTCGCTTTTCAATACGACCGTACAGCTTTCCACGCCGCGCTGGGTGGTCGGACGGGCGCTCTCGTTTTATCAAACCGCAGCCTTCGGAGGTATTGCCGGGGGGAGCTGGCTATGGGGTGTCCTGTCCGAGACATTAGGAGTTTCGATCGCATTGACACTGTCCAGCCTTGCCATGCTGGTGGGGGTGGTGATCGGGCTTCGTCTTGCTCTGCCGCAGTTCGTTGATCTCAACCTCGATCCGGTGAACCGGTTCAGCGCCCCATCGCTGAGGCTCGATCTGCAGATGCGCAGCGGGCCGATCGTATCATTGGTGGACTACACCATCGCCGACGAGGACGTGCCGGAATTCCTGACCCTCATGTCGCGTCGGCGGCGCATTCGCATTCGTGATGGCGCGCGGCAATGGGCGCTGATGCGGGATCTCGAACATCCGGAGATCTGGACCGAGACGTATCACACGGCGACCTGGGCCGATTACGTCAGGCATAACCAGCGCAGGACCCAGGCGGATGCCGAGGTATGGGATGCGATCCGCCGTCTCCATCGCGGCGAGGAGGGCCCGCGCGCCCACCGCATGATCGAACGCCAGACCATCCCGCCGCGAAATGACGTGTTCCACAAATCACCACCTGATCTGCATCACTGAGGCACGGGCGTATGTTTTCCTTTCGAAAAGCGAGCCATTCCGATCTGTCCTCCATCGTTGGCCTTCTGGCTGACGATCCTCTCGGCCGGTCGCGCGAAATTGTCTCCGATCCGGTCGATCCCTGCTATGAGCAGGCTTTCGCGGCGATCGAAATGGATGAAAACCAGCTTCTCGCCGTTGCGGTGGATGATGGGGACAGGGTGGTCGGCTGCCTGCAGCTCTCCTTCATTCCCGGCCTCTCGCGCGCCGGCATGTGGCGGGGTCAGATCGAGAGCGTGCGTATCGCAGCTGATCAGCGTGGCAGCGGGCTTGGATCGCAGTTCATCGAATGGGCGGTACAACAGGCGGCGGAGCGCCGCTGCAAGCTGGTGCAACTGACCTCCGACAAGGCGCGGCTCGACGCCATCCGGTTTTATGAGAAGCTCGGTTTCACCGCGAGCCATGAAGGACTGAAACGCAGTCTCTGACTACCTGATCCTTCCTTTGAGGGAAGGGTCGGGGAAGCAGGTGGGTTGAAGCCCGTTCTTCGCCTGCCAGTCGCCCAGCGAGCGGCGGGTCTTGTAGCCTGGCAGACCGTCGACATTGCCGACATCATATCCCCTGGCGACCAGCGCCTTCTGCATGGCGAGCACGTCCGAACGTAGCATTTTTCCGACATCGCCCCAGCTTGCCCGGAACGGTCCGCCACCATTGGCGATGCGGTCGGCCAGGTTGCCGATGAAGAGCGCGTAGAGGTCGGAATTGTTGTATTGCTTGAGCACATAGAAATTCGGTGTGACGATGAATTCCGGCCCGTGCCGTCCGGCGGGAACCAGCATCATTCCGGCAGCCTTGAGATCGGCGGAAGGGAACGCCTTCCCGGAAATGCGGGTGATGCCGGCCGCCGCCCAGGTCGAGATCGGCTTTGCAAGGTCAGGCCCTTCCTGCGCACATGAGACATTGGCCGGAATGGTGACCTCGAACCCCCAGTCGCGGCCGCGTTGCCAGCCTTCCTTCTGCAGGTAATGGGCAATCGAGGCGAGCGCGTCCGGCACCGAATTCCAGATATCGGCATGCCCGTCGCGATCGAAGTCGACGGCATATTTCAGGTAGCTCGACGGCATGAACTGCGGCTGGCCGAGCGCGCCCGCCCACGATCCTTTCATGGTCGCCGCATCGACATCGCCCCGCTCGATCATCGTCAGCGCGGCGATCAGCTCCTCTCGGAACATCTGCTTGCGAGTTGACATGAAGGCTTTGGTTGCGAGCACCTGCACGGCGGAATAGGGCAGTTTTGCGCGCCCGAAGCCCGACTCGCGGCCCCATATGGCCACGATGATCTCGCCCGGCACGCCATAAGCCGCCTCGATCTTCTTCAGCGTTGCTGCATGGGTGGAAAAAAGCCCGCGCCCGGTCGCCGTCAGACCCTGCAGCCGCTTCTCCGAAAAATAGGCACCCGGCGATGAGAACTCCGCCTGGCTCTGGTCCTGCTGTTTCGGAGGCTTCGTGCCTGGCGGCAGGAGATCGGGCAGGGTCCAGTTCAGAGCGATGCCCCGGAATGCGGCCTTCAGCGTCCTCTCGGAAATCCCCGCCCTCTTCGCGTCAGGACCAAGGTCGCTGACAATCCACCGCTGGAACTGCTTTTCGATGTCCGGCCGGTTCTGCGCGAGGGAGGGGAGGGGAAAAAGCATCGCCATTGCCGCGAAAAGCAACGCGGCCATGCGTCTGAAAACACCCCCCTCTGGCCTGCCGGCCATCTCCCCCTCAAGGGGGGAGATCGATTTGGTGCTACGTCTCGCCCACCTCAAACCTCGCGATTGGAGCGGTGTGGGAGCATCTTGCTGATCTCCCCACCTGTGGGGGAGATGGCCGGCAGGCCAGAGGGGGGCGAGCTTGCTCATCGGTCTCCTTCCGAAACTCTATATCGCCGTCCGTGCCCTGAGCGCCGCCGTCAGCGTGCCCTCGTCGAGATAGTCGAGCTCGCCGCCGACCGGCACGCCATGCGCCAGCCGCGTGATCTTCACGTCGATGCCGGAAAGCTGGTCGGTGATATAATGCGCCGTCGTCTGCCCCTCGACGGTGGCGTTGACGGCGATGATGACCTCACGGATGTTGCCCTCGTTCACCCGGTCGATCAGCCCGCGGATGTTGAGATCGTCCGGGCCGATGCCGTCGAGCGGCGAGAGCGTGCCGCCGAGCACGTGATAGGCGGCGTTCATCGCGCCGGCGCGTTCCAGCGCCCAGAGGTCGGACACGTCCTCCACGACGATCAGGACCGACTGGTCGCGCCGCTCGTCGGTACATACGCTACAGGGATCGACCGTATCGACATTGCCGCAGCGCGAGCAGATTTTCACCTTGTCATAGGCCTCGCCCATGGCATGCGACAGGGGGCCGAGAAGCTGCTCCTTCTTCTTGATGAGATGCAGCGCCGCCCGGCGTGCGGAGCGGGGCCCGAGGCCCGGGACCTTCGCCAGAAGCTGGATGAGTTTTTCGATTTCGGGGCCGGTGACTCGCTTTGCCATGCGGCGCTTGTACCTCAAATGCCGGTAAAACGGAATCGCGCAGGAACCGGCGTTCCATAAAACCTGTGACCGAACCGGAAGCTGTATTTCAGCGCGCCGCGATGGCCGCTGCCGCACCCGCCATCGTTCCGGCCGAGAAACGGTTGGCGATCCTGACGGCGCGCGGGCTTTTCAGGAACTGCCGAGCCTTGGCGGCGAGCAGCACCCAGGCGAGATCGACGACGACCAGGACGATGAACATCGCGGCAACCAGTTCCAGCCAGCCGGTCAGCGTCACACCGCCGAGGTCGATGATCGAAGGCAGGAGCGCCACGTAAAACATCATGATCTTCGGATTGCCGAGCGTCACGGTCAGCCCGGCAAAGAACATCTTCAGCGCCGAGCGGCTTTCGGGGAGGTCCTCACCGGGGCCGGCAGGTTCGGCAAACCACATTTTCCAGGCAAGATAGAGCAGGTAACAGGCGCCGATCCACTTGATCGCCACGAAGACGACGTGGAAGCTCTCAGCAATCGCAGCAAGGCCGGCCACCGCGAAGGAGAGCCACACGGCTTCGCCCACCCACATCGCCGCCAGGAAGGGCAGCACGTCGCGGTAGCCCTTGGAAAGCACGCGGGCGACGAGCGCAGCAATGCTCGGGCCTGGCGAACCCGCGGCGACGAACAGCGCCGCCGCGAAGACCAGAAGCGATGTCAGTGTCATTGGAGCCTCCTATCCCTCCGATGGAATGATCAGAACGGCAATTTCATGCCGGGCGGGATCGGCAGGCCGGCAGTCAGTTCCTTGGTCTTTTCGGCGGCAAGCTGCTCGGCGCGTTCCTTGGCGGCCTTGTGGGCCGCGACGATCAGGTCTTCGAGGATTTCGACATCGTCTTCCTTGAAGAGCGACGGGTCGATCTTGAGGCCGAGCATTTCGCCCTTGCCGTTGAGCCTGACGGTGACGAGGCCGCCGCCGGATGTGCCTTCGACGTCGAGAGCGGCGATCTCCGCCTGCATCTTCTCCATCTTGGCCTGCATTTCCTTGACCTTGCCCATCATGCCCATGATGTCGCGCATCTCTCTGTCCTCTTCTTCTATAGCTCGATGTCGTCGCCGGGCAGGATGTCGCCCTCTTCGGATTCCGCGGTCGCCGGTGCCGGCGCTTCCTCGGTTTCGTTCTCTTCTTCTGCGGCGCGGATACGCACGTCGGTGATCTTGGCCCCCGGAAACTGGGCGAGGATCGCCGCCACGTCCGGGTCGGCGCGGGCATCCGTAAGGCGGGCTTCGCGGGCATTGTTATCCGCCTCGACCAGCGTCGGCGCGCCCTCCTCCTTGCTGATGCTGACGACCCAGTGAATGCCGGTCCATTCCTTGAGCTTGACGCCAAGCTCGCCGGGCAGCGTATTCGGACCGCCATCGGCCAACCGCATATCGAGCCGCCCCGGCTCCAGCTTCACCAACCGCACGAAATTGCGCACCAGCGCCTTCAGCTTCGGATCGCGGTTCTGGGTGCAAAGCTCGACGATGTCCTGCAGCGAATTGACCGGCACTTTCGGCTGCGGTTTCTCCGCGGGCTGTTCCTCGATCCGGCCGACCGGCATTTCCTGCCGCTCCGGCGTCGGAACCGATTGCAGCATGGCGGTAGGCCCACGTCCTGAGACTTCGGCCGGCACGCGTGGCGCCGACATCTCCGTGCCGCGGGCATTGACCGATGCGTGCTGCGGCGAAACTGGCCGGCTTCCGCCCCCATTGGCGCCATTGCCGTTCGGGGATGGGGCAGGGCGTTGGCCTTCACCGCTGCCGGAGAAATCCCCCAGCCGGCGTGCGGCCTCTTCCGGCGAAGGCAGATGGGCGGCATGAGTAAGCCGGATCAGCACCATTTCGGCCGCACCGGCGGGACGCGAAGAGTTTTCCGCTTCCGGAATGCCTTTGAGCAGCATCTGCCAGATCCGCGACAGCGTGCTCACCGCGACGCTGTCGGCGAATTCCCGGCCGCGTACGCGCTCGATTTCGCTGAGCGACGGGTCGTTTGCCGCATCGGGAATATACTTGAAGCGGGTGACGAGATGGGTGAAGTCGGCGAGATCGGTCAGCACCACCACCGGATTGGCGCCGGCTTCGTATTGCGCGCCGAACTCGGAAAGTGCCGCCGTCACGTCACCGCGCACGATATGCTCGAAGAGATCGACGATGCGGGCGCGGTCCGCAAGGCCCAGCATGCCGCGCACTGTTTCGGCCTGCACGCTGCCGCCGCCATGGGCGATCGCCTGGTCGAGCAGCGACAGCCCGTCGCGCGCCGAGCCTTCTGCGGCGCGAGCGACCATGGCGAGCGCTTCCGGTTCGGCGGGGATGCCTTCCTTTTCCAGGATGGTCGAAAAAAGGCCGACGAGATCGGCGGCGCTGATGCGGCGAAGATCGAATCGCTGGCAGCGCGAAAGCACCGTGATCGGAACCTTGCGGATTTCCGTCGTCGCGAAGATGAATTTCACATGTTCCGGCGGCTCTTCGAGCGTCTTCAACAGGCCGTTGAAGGCCTGCGTCGAGAGCATGTGCACTTCGTCGATGATATAGACCTTGTAGCGCGCCGAGACGGGCCGGTAGCGCACCTGCTCGATGATCTCGCGGATGTCGTCGATGCCGGTATGCGAGGCGGCGTCCATCTCGATCACGTCGACATGCCGGCCTTCCATGATCGCCTGGCAGTGCTCGCCGGGAATGCGAAGGTCTATCGTCGGCTTGTCGATTTCCGCGGTCTTGTAGTTCAGCGCGCGGGCGAGGATGCGGGCGGTCGTCGTCTTGCCGACACCGCGTACGCCGGTCAGCATATAGGCCTGCGCAATGCGGCCGGTTTCGAAGGCGTTGGTCAGCGTGCGGACCATCGGCTCCTGGCCGACCATGAGGTCCGAAAAATCCTTGGGACGGTATTTGCGGGCGAGCACCCGGTATCCGTTTCCGGTGGGGGTGCTCGTCTGTGTGGGCCCGGTATCGCTCATAAAGTCCTGCCAGCCTGCGCGGGCCGTTCCAGCCACTTGACCGGACCGGAAGCTGACCAAGATGGTATCGAATTGAGGTGGGAGGCTGGCACGGCGACCCGTGCCGGGCTCGTTAGGGCTGCTTCCTTCCGGACCTGACCCGGTTGGCGAGTGGCTCGTCCACCACCAACCTCCCGTCGCACATATCGGCAATAACGCTTCCAAATGCAAGCTGGTGGAATGAATTTGACATTCGAATCTCGTTCGCGGCCCTTTTCAGATCAGATATCGATCCGAAAATTCCACTGGAAATCATATGCTTGCTTGTGGTCCTTGTGATTCCAACATTTGCTTGCGAAGGTGCGCCAAGGATATGCAGATGTTGGAACCGGACCGCCGGATCGGCAAAAACTGCTATCGAATGAAAAACAAACGGGAGGAGAGCTTGAGCGATTTCGAATTGGACGGGAGACTCGCTCGGGATTCGGATCTCGTGACGGTGCTGGGTCTCTGCCAACTCCGTATCCTGAAAGACAGCCGCTGGCCCTGGCTGATGCTGGTGCCGCAACGCAACGGCATGGTCGAGATATTCGATCTCACTCCGCTCGACCAGGCGCTTTTGGCCTTCGAGACGAATACGGTGGCTGCGGCGCTGAAAGAGGCAACCGGCGCGACGAAGGTCAACGTGGGCGCGCTTGGCAATATCGTTCGCCAACTGCATGTCCACGTCATAGCTCGGTTCGAGGGCGATCCCAATTGGCCCGGTCCCGTCTGGGGGTTCGGTCAGGCGGTGCCTTATGACGAACCGCAGAAGCAGGATTTCCTCAAGAAACTCATTGAAGCTCTCTGATCATGACCGCAACTCTTTTCCAAACCGACGCACCGCATCCAGAGCCGAGCGAACTCACCGCCTTTTCCGGCAACAAGCTGGACCGGCAGGCCGAATATCGTGACGACGACTGCCTGGAGAAAGCGCTCGCGGTCGAGGGCATGCATATCTTCGCCTTCACCGGCAGCCGGCTGATCCTGAAGCACGACGGCCAGATCCTCGATCCATTGTTCGCGCCTTACGAACTCGCTGAACTCGAACCTGATTTCGATAACGCCGTTCTGCTCGGCTACAAGGAGAATGGTGAGCCGAGGATTGCCGTGCCGGTATTGATCCCGGTCGAGGGCTTGGCGAGCCATTACAAACCGACGGAGGCGCGGGCGCTCTTCCGTGATTCGCTGATCGAGGGCGAACTGCAGGGCGAGATCGCACAGGCCGTAGCGCTCCTCAACTGGAACGGCGCCAACCGCTTCTGTGGCAAATGTGGTTCTCCGACTGAGCCGAAGATCGGCGGCTACAAGCGTGTCTGCACCCAATGCCAGCATATGACGTTTCCACGTACCGATCCGGTGGTGATCATGCTGACGGTGGATATCGAGCGGGACCGTTGCCTGCTCGGCCGCAGTCACCATTTCCAGGAAGGGATGTATTCCTGTCTTGCCGGTTTCGTCGAGCCGGGCGAGACGATCGAGAACGCGGTCCGCCGCGAAACCTTCGAGGAATCCGGCATTGAGGTGGGAAGGGTGCGTTACCACGCCTCCCAGCCCTGGCCGATGCCGCATTCGCTGATGATAGGCTGCTATGCCGAAGCGACGTCCACCGAGATCAAGATCGATCCGCAGGAAATGGCGGACGTCCGCTGGTTCGAGCGCGCGGAGGTCGCCGCGATGCTGGATGCCGGTCCGGACAGCCCTCATTTTGCGCCGGCGAGGGGCGCGATCGCCCACCGCCTGCTGCGCGACTGGATCGAGTGGAGTGACGAGCGGTCAGGCGCAGCCTGAGCAATCGATCCAGTGAATCGATTGCAGCGAGGAACGCCCTGAGCTCAAGCGAAGGGCCGGGCGGTCAGGCGCAGCCTGAGCAATCGATCCAGTGAATCGATTGCAGCGAGGAACGCCCTGAGCTCAAGCGAAGGGCCGGGCGGTCAGGCGCAGCCTGAGCAATCGATCCAGTGAATCGATTGCAGCGAGGAACGCCCTGAGCTCAAGCGAAGGGCCGGGCGGTCAGGCGCAGCCTACGGAATGATCAGGTGAATCATTTCGAAGGGCAGAGCGTCAGGCTATGCCTGACTGCTCTCTACCCCCTCACTTGCAATTTCTAGCACTTAGCTTTGCTAAGGTGCTGAAATTGCTTTCTCTCCCACAGGGGGGAGAGATAGAAATGCCGCGCCGCCGCGGGCCTACCTCTCCCTTGGTGGGAGAGGTTACAAAATCAACATCTTAGCTTTAGCTAAGTGTTAGATTTTGTTGGTGAGGGGGGTGGCAATCCTAGCCCTTTGCCTTCGTTGAGGTTTCAACTTCATGACCATTGCCCGCTCGGAACGTCTGCTGGTCCTTCTCCAGGTGCTCCGACGTTATCGCCAGCCGGTCAGCGGTGCGAAACTCGCTGCCGAAACAGGCGTCAGCCTGCGCACGCTCTATCGGGATATCGCAAGCCTTCAGGCACGGGGCGCCTTCATCGAGGGGGAGGCGGGCCTCGGTTATCTGCTGAAGCCGGGCTTCATGCTGCCGCCGATGATGTTTTCCGAAGAGGAAATCGAGGCACTGGTGCTCGGCTCCCGCTGGGTGGCGAAGACAGCCGATCCGCGATTGGCCGCCGGTGCCGTGGATGCGCTTGCCAAGATCGCCGCTGTCCTGCCGCCTGAGCTCAAGCAGAACCTCGACACCTCGACCCTGCTTGTCGGCGCGCCGCGCCGGCAGGAGGACAAGGCGGATCTCGGCCTGATCCGGAAGGCGATCCGGGCCGAACACATTCTCGAACTCTCCTATGAGGATGACAAAGGCACACTGACGACCCGGAAAGTCTGGCCCTTCGCGCTCGGTTTCTTCGACAGCGTCCGGGTTCTGGTTGCCTGGTGTGAGCTCAGGCAGAATTTTCGGCATTTCCGCACCGATCGTATGATTTCCGTCACGTCGACGGAACAGCGCTATCCCCGCCGCCGGCAGGTGCTCCTCAAGGAGTGGCGCAAGATGCAGGGGATTCCCGAAGAGCGGTGATCGCTACTGCCATTATCTGACAGCAGGGTGCGATAGCGTCATGTCGGTCTCAAGCACAGGAGCACTGACATGGTTCATCCCGATTTCGTTATTCTCTTCGTCGACAACCCGTTCGCAAGCGCGGAATTCTATCAATCTCTCTTCGGCGTTGATCCCGTCGAACGTTCGGCGACTTTCGCGCTTTTCGTACTGCCGACCGGTCTCAAGGTCGGCCTCTGGTCACGGCACACGGCTGAGCCGCTCGTCACGGACGGCAGCGGCGGGATGGAGATCTGCTTCAGGCGCGAAAATGCGGCCGATGTCGACAGAATCTATGCGGATTGGGCGAAACGCGGCATGCGGGTGCTGCAAACGCCGGTGCAGATGGATTTCGGCTACACCTTCGTCATGACCGATCCGGACGGCCATCGCCTGCGGGTCTATTCGATGAGCGCGGAGTAAGCGCGAAAGGCGGTCGGCAGCGGCGGGCGTGGCACCCCCCTCTGCCCTGCCGGGCATCTCCCCCACAAGGGGGGAGATTGGCTGGACGCCTGCTCACAGCCTTTCATCGAGTGTCCCGAGTGAGCGTCCCGCGTTTGCAACGGCAGTTTGGAAGCGAGGATCACGCCACTTGTGATCTCCCCACCCGTGGGGGAGATGCCCGGCAGGGCAGAGGGGGTATGGCGAGGCAAATCAAAACCTTGGCAAAAATCGACAGGAAAAATCACTCCCGTTCATCCCCGCCCTTTCAACCCATGCCTACAATCTTCGCGTTCCGTTTCGGCTACACCGGTTCAAGCATCGCCGGCGAGATGGGACCGGTGCCCTTTCGGTCTGCCGTTGATGCAGGCGGGTCGTCAGGGGCTGCGCAGAAAATGGTTCCCCTCTCGCCTCAAGGCGGGGCGTGCGTGTGTCGCACACAACCCGGTATGGCATCCGCAAGGACGTAAGACCATATCGCCGCAGAGGAACCGGAGTTGCGC
>NZ_JBEAAL010000026.1:0-103543 GCF_040066075.1 Neorhizobium phenanthreniclasticum | reverse complement strand
ATATCCAGAAGACGGCCGAGCTGGTCTCCGAGATCTCCGCGGCCTGCCGCGAGCAGGATATCGGCGCCTCACAGATCAACGAGGCGATCCAGCAGCTCGACAAGGTAACCCAGCAGAATGCCGGCGCGTCGGAGGAGATGTCTTCGACATCAGAGGAACTGGCCGCACAGGCCGAGGAACTGCAGGCTTCCATCACCTTCTTCAAGGTCGACAGGGCCAGCACCATCCAGACACGCCAGCCGGCAACAAGGCCTGCTGTGCCGAAGCAGGCGGCCAAGCCCGCTGCGAAAGCCACTGGCGCCCGCCCGCTGGTAGATCATTCCGTTGCCGCGCAGCACGCCCGTGCCAGGGGCTTTGCCCTCGACATGTCGGTCGGCGGTCCGGATGCCGATGACAACGATTTCAGGGAGAGCGCATGATGGCAGGCATATCCTCCGAAGCTCAATTCGTGACTTTTTCCCTTGGCGATGAGGTTTTCGCGGTCCCTGTCGAAGTGGTCCGCGAAATCCTCGACCACGAGGAACCGTTCAAGATCCCGCACGGCCCGGAATATCTTCTGGGTCTGCGCGACGTGCGCGGCCAAGGCGTGCCGGTGATCGACCTGCGCCTGCGGCTCGGCATGTCGAGGACCGTCAAGACACCGCATACACGTATCCTGGTGCTCGATGTGCCCGTCGCCGACCGGATGCTCGCTCTCGGCCTTGTGGCAGACCGGGTTTTCGAGGTTGTGCCGTTCCGCAACGACCAGGTCGAGACCGCTCCGGATATCGGCGTGCGCTGGCGCTCCGATTACATCGCCGGCGTCGTCAGGCGGGATAGCGGTTTTGTCGTCATCATCGACCTCGCGCGGCTGTTCTCCGATTCCGGATCGGTTCTCGCCGATGTCGGACCACAGGCTCAGGTGGCCTAGGCGATAGGAAAGCCCGGTGGCTGGCAAGAATGCATACGGAGATGCTCGGGTGAACATGATGGTGAGGAGTCAGCCGCTCGATGACCGGCTGAGCAAGCGCAATTTCGAGCTTCTATCGAAATACATATACAATTACAGCGGCATAAAGATGCCGCAGACGAAGATGACCATGCTGGAAGGGCGGCTTCGCCGGCGTCTGCGCGTGACCGGCTTGCCGACCTTCGACAGCTATTGCGATTATCTCTTCAAACATGGCGGTATCGAAACCGAAGCAATCTTCCTCATTGACGCCGTCACGACCAACAAGACGGATTTCTTCCGTGAGCCGAAGCATTTCGACTATATGATGCAGAGAGCGCTTCCGGATATTTTGCAGACCTTTGGCGAACGGCGCATCCGCATCTGGAGCTCCGCGTGCTCGACCGGCGCCGAACCTTATACGATAGCCATGGTGATGTCCGATTTTCTCGAAGCGAACGCCCCGGAGCGGGATTATTTCGTGCTGGCCACGGACCTCTCCACCGACGTGCTGCAGAAGGCCCAGCGCGGCATTTATCAGAGCGATCTTCTTCAGCCCGTTCCGGCGGAGATGATGCAGAAATACGTGATGCAGCCTTCCGACAACCGGCGGCAGGAAATGCGCATCAGCCCGAAACTGCGCTCGCGCGTCGGCTTTGCCCGGCTGAACCTCATGGATCAGGCTTATCCGGTCGGCGATCCGATGCATATCATCTTCTGCCGTAACGTGCTGATATACTTCGACAAGCCAACCCAGAGCCACGTGCTGACGCGGCTCTGCAACAATCTCCTCCCCGGGGGCTATCTGTTTATCGGCCATTCGGAAACCGTAACCGGTTTCGATCTGCCGATCAGGCAGGTGGCAAACACCGTCTTCAAGCGGATATGATATCATGGGCGGCAAGATCCGCGTTCTGATCATCGACGACTCAGCAAGCGTCCGCCAGACCCTAGCCGCCATCCTGTCCGCCGATCCCGATATCGAGGTCATGGGGGTCGCCAACGATCCGTTCATGGCGGCGCGGAAAATCCGAGAGGAAATTCCGGACGTCATAACGCTCGATGTCGAAATGCCGCAGATGGACGGCATCACCTTCCTGCGCAAGCTGATGGTCCAGCATCCCATTCCGGTCGTGATGTGCTCATCGCTGACCGAGAGCGGTTCGGAAACGCTGATGCAGGCGCTGGAGGCCGGTGCGGTCGACATCATCCTCAAGCCGAAGATCGGCGCCGCCGACCACCTTGCCGAATCTGCCGATCGCATCCGCACCGCCGTGAAGGGAGCGGCACGCGCACGTGTCGGCAAGCTGCGCGCATCCCGCGTGGCAGGAGGAAGCACGACGGCCAAGCTGACGGCGGATGCGGTCCTGCCGCCGCCGAAGGTCGGCGCCATGGCGAAAACGACGGAAATGGTCGTCTGCATCGGCGCCTCCACCGGCGGCACCGAGGCGCTCCGCGAACTTCTCGAAGCCTTGCCGGCCAATTCGCCGGGCATCGTCATCGTTCAGCATATGCCGGAGAGGTTCACCGCTGCCTTCGCCAAGCGCCTCAACGGGCTCTGTGAAGTCGAGGTCAAGGAAGCGGCGGACGGCGACCCCGTGCTGCGCGGCCACGTGCTGATTGCGCCCGGCGACAGGCATATGCTGCTCGAACGGCGCGGCGCGCGCTACGAGGTCTCGATCCGCAGCGGCCCGCTCGTCAGCCGCCATCGCCCCTCGGTCGATGTGCTGTTCCGTTCGGCCGCGCGATCCGCGGGCGCCAACGCGATGGGTGTGATCATGACCGGCATGGGCGATGATGGCGCGCGCGGCATGAACGAGATGCATCAGGCGGGCGCCTATACGGTGGCGCAAGACGAGGCGACGTCGGTCGTCTTCGGCATGCCCAAGGAAGCGATCGCCCATGGCGGAGTCGACAAGGTCGTCCCGCTTGAGCAGATCGCCCGGGAAATCCTTGCAGCCGATCGCCGCCGGTGAAATCTGGCAGCGTGAAATTCATGCCTCGTTAACCATGTTTGGCAAGAATGAGGTAACGCATCATGAGGATGCGGTGAGAGAGCGATTTGCGCTCCAATTCATCGAATCCACGCATCGTGCCTGCCGGAAATCGGTTCCCGATCTTCACGCCGATGCTGTGCCGGACAGGGACCCAGGATGCCAGTCATTACCTTTGCCAATACCAAGGGCGGAGCAGGAAAGACCACCGCGGTGCTCCTTCTCGCGACCGAACTCGTCGAACAAGGCTATCGTGTCACCATCCTCGACGCCGATCCGCAATACTGGATCTCCCGCTGGCACCAGCTCTCACCGCCGAACGAGAAGCTCAGCGTCATCTCCTACGTAACCCAGGCCTCGATCGAGCGCCACATTTCGGAAAACCGACAAAAAACAGATTATTTCGTGCTCGACCTGCCGGGTGCGCAGAGCCCGCTGCTTGCCAAGGCAATCGGTCTTTCCGACCATGTCCTGATCCCGATCCAGGGCTGCGCCATGGATGCGCAGGGCGGAGCGAACGTGCTGGAACTCTTGCGCTATCTTGAGGACAAGGCCAATCTTCGCGTTCCGCATTCCGTCGTGCTGACCCGCGTCAACTCGATGGTCACGACACGGGCGCTGCTGGCGGTCAAGATGCTGCTCGCGCAGCGCAACGTGGACGTGCTCGACACGCCGATCATCGAACGCGCCGCTTTCCGCGACATATTCGATCTCGGCGGCACACTCTACACCATGGACGAAAGCCGCATCAGCAATCTCGACAAGGCCCGGCAGAACGCCCGTCTCTTCGCGCTTGAAATGCTCCGGCGCGTGCCGCTCCACAGGCCGGCTTCGGCTTCGAGCCGGTTGGTTCGCGCGGCCTAAGACGGGCTATTCCTTCATCTTGATCTGCAGCTTGACGTCCGACGGAAGTCCGGCTGCGGCACGCTCGAAGGCCTTGATCGAATCCTTGAAATCGAACGTCCCGGTAATCAACGGTTTCAGGTCCACTTTGCCCGAGGCGATCAATTCCAGCGCCCTGTCGAAGATATTGGCATAGCGGAACACCGTTTCGATGCGCACTTCCTTCGAGATCGCGCCTGCGACATCGAGTTGGGCCGGTTCCACCGGCAGTCCTACCAGCACGAAGGCACCGCCCGGCCGAACGAGATCGAACATGCCCTGATAGGCCTTCGGGCTGCCGCTCGCCTCGAAGACCACATCCGCGCCCCAGCCGCCGGTCTCCTCCGCGATCACGTCGGCAAACGGCCGCTTGGTGATGTTCACGGGGATGAGGCCCGGATACTGGCCGGCGATCTTCAGCTTGTCGGCGCTGAGATCGGATATGAAGACGCGGGCGCAGCCGCCGGCAAGTGCTGCCAGCGCCACCATGATGCCGATCGGGCCGGCGCCGATCACCGCGCCGACATCGCCCGGCTGGATGCGGGCGCGGGTCGCTGCCTGCATGCCGATCGCAAACGGCTCGACCATCGCGCCTTCCGCAAAGGAGACATTGTCGGGCAGCTTGTATGTGAAGGCCGCCGGATGGATGACAAACGGCGTCAGCACACCATGGATCGGCGGCGTCGCCCAGAAGCGGACATCCGGATCGACGTTGTAAATCCCGAGCTTGGAAGCCCGCGACGAAAGATTAGGCACCCCGGGCTCCATGCAGACCCGATCGCCGACTTTCAGGTTCCTGACATCGGAGCCCACGTCGACGACAGTCCCAGCCGCCTCATGACCGAGCACCATGGGTTCCCGCAGCACATAAGGGCCGATGGCACCATGCGTATAATAATGCACATCGCTGCCGCAGACGCCGACCGTGTCGATTTCGATCTTGACCTCACCGGGACCAGCCTCGGCCGGCAGATCGATTTCCCTTAAGGAAAGGACACCTTTCTTCTCAAGCACCAGAGCCTGCTGCATCGAACTATCCTCGTTCACGTCTTCTCTTTGGTTGGCGGAGCTTCTGGGCAAGATCAAGACCAATATTCGCTCCGCTTGTCAGGCGATGTTCAGCCCCGGCCCACATAGGGCATCTGGCTTGCCATCACCGTCATGAAGAGCACGTTGGCTTCGAGCGGCAGGCCGTCCATGTAAAGCACCGCATCCGCCACGTGCTTCGGGTCCATGACTGGCTCGACCGCGGTCGAAAGGTCCGCCTGAATGGTTCCCTCCCTCATCCGAACCGTCATCGGCGTATCGGCATTGCCGATATCGATCTGGCCGCAGACGATATCGAACTGGCGTCCGTCGAGCGCGATCTGGCGGGTGAGCCCTGTAACGGCATGCTTCGTCATGGTGTAAGGCGCCTGGTAAGGGCGCGGAACGTAGGCCGAGATCGAACCGTTGTTGATGATCCGGCCGCCGCGAGGGCTCTGCCGCCGCATCAGACCGAACGCGGCGCGGGCGCAATAGAAGGCGCCGTTCAGGTTGAGGTCGACGACCTCCCGCCAGGTCTCCAGCGGCAGTTCGTCCATCGGTACGGCCGGCGTACCGCGGCCGGCATTGTTGAACAGAAGATCGAGGCGTCCATAGGCCTCTTCGGTCGCGGCAAACAGCCGGTCGACCGCATGGGGATCGGTGACATCCGTCGGCACCACCAGCGATTCCCCTTCACCAAGCTCGGCCGTGCCCCTGAGTTCGCTCTCGCGACGGCCGGCGAGGACAGTTCGATAGCCTGCTTTCAAAAGCCCGACAGCCACGGCCCGGCCGACTCCGGAACCCGCTCCGGTCACGATCGCCACTTTCGACATCGGATAATCCTCCTCGTTTGGTCGAAGCCGCCTTATAGTCGCCCGCCGGCGCATTCGTCGAGGGCAAGTGCCTGGATTAATGCCTCAAGCTTCCGCCAGCAGTTCCCTGAGCGCGAGGCGCTTGTAAGTCTCCACCATCACATCTCCCTGTTTGCGGCCGACGGAGATCGCCAGCCGCATGGTCGATGTGCCGAGATACATCACCAGCATGGCTCGGTTGAGCAGGCCTTCCGGGTCGGCGTCCGGATGGATATGCCGCAACGCCGCGGCGACGATCGCGCCGTTCTCCTTGGCATCGGTGAGATCGACATCCTGCAACGTCTTGTCGGCCTGGGTTCCTGACCAGATATCGCGCATGACCGGCTCGGCGAGAAACAGGCCGTAATAGGTATCAATGAGGCCTTTGAAGGCTTCGGAGAAGGCCGCAGCGTCACGTGCCGGCTCGATCGCTTCGCGGATGCAGGCCCGTCCTTCTTCGTTGTAGCGCTCGGCGAGAGTGCGCACCACCGAACTCTTGTCCGGAAAGAACTGGTAGAGCGAACCAATCGGCACGCCTGCCCGCTCGGCCAGTTCGCCCATCTTCATCGTATCACTGCCGCCACGGGCAATCAGTTCCTTGGCCGCCGCCAGAATGCGCTCCACCCGCTCGCGGCTGCGCTTCTGCTGTGGCTGGCGGGGCGTCGATGCAGAAATTTCCATTGTCTTTCCATGCTTTGACTTTCAACGCGAGGAATATTCGCATTTTTTATTGACAGCCGCAACACGAGGATTTATCACATTTAAAACATGAGGAAACCTCGCATTAAAGGAGATGGAAACATGGAAAAGCCAATTCTCATCATTGGTGGCAAGGGCAAGACAGGTTCGCGCGTCGCCGAGCGCCTGCATGCGCTGAACAAACCGGTTCGTTTTGCCTCACGCTCCACCGGCTTCGACTGGACGGATCGCACGACCTGGGCGACTGCGCTGCAAGGCGCTTGCGCTGCCTACATCACCTATTATCCGGACCTCGCGGTAAGGGGCGCGCCGGACGACATCGAAGCGCTCGCCAAACTGGCAGTGTCGCTCGGCGTCAAGCGGCTGGTTCTGCTCTCCGGCCGCGGCGAACCGGAAGCACAGGAAAGCGAAAAGCGGCTGATCGCCTCCGGCGCCGACTGGACGATCGTCCGCGCAAGCTGGTTCAACCAGAATTTCGACGAGGGGCAGTTCCAGCCGATGATCCTGGAAGGCGTGATCGCGCTACCGGTAAGCGGGGTGCGCGAACCCTTCATCGATGCGGACGATATCGCCGACGTGGTCGTCGCGGCGCTCACCGACCTGCGGCATATCGGTGAGCTTTACGAAGTGACCGGGCCGAGACTTCTGACCTTCGCCGAAGCAATCGCCGAGATCAGCAAGGCCAGCGGACGGGAGGTCGTCTTTCAGACGATTTCAAATGAAGAGTTCGTGGAAGGACTGAAGGCTGCCGAGGTTCCAGAAGATCTGGCCGAATTGCTGGTGGAGCTTTTCACCGTCGTGCTCGACGGCCGCAACGAATATCTGACCGACGGCGTGCAGCGCGCGCTCGGCCGTTCGCCGAAGGATTTTGCCGGTTACGTGAAAGACGCCGCGGCGCGCGGCGCCTGGAAGTGAACTCAGCTTCTCTTCTTGGTCACAGTGACCGTTCCCGCATCGGCATCGACCACGACCCAGTCGCCGGTTTCAATCACAGTGAGCGGGTCCTGATCGAGCTCGGTGATCGCCGGAACGCGGGTAACGACGGCGCCGAGCGCCATCTTGGTCGTCATCCGCGTGAAGATCATCGCCGCCGGCTGGACACCGTTCAACCGCGTCATGTGGAAATAGGCAGACCAGCCCGACGAGCCCTTGGCACCGGGAAAGACGAGGATCTTACCGGCAAACGAGACGCCACGCATCTCGTGCCGGCGCTCGATGACGGTGCCGGTGCGCTCGTTGATGCCGCCCCAGCCGGAAATCGTCTCTGATGTCACCAGCGCCTCGCCTTCGGCGCGGCCGGCGACGACCTTGCGGCCTTTCAATACAATGGTTTCGGATTTTGTTTCGGTTGCGATCTCCATCAGGCCCTCCCGTTCCATGTCCCCGTCAACGCGGCGTCGACGCAATCGCGGACCGAACCGAACCAGCCCTCAACGCCGGTGATCGCCGGCAGGTAATGCGCCTGTTTGGCGGAATCGGTGGCGATGACGCGGGTTCCTTGCGGCAGGCGCCTCGAAATGGCGGGACAGGTATCGCTCATGACGACCCCGCCGGCTTCCTTGATGGCATCGAGATAACCATTGCGCTCGGCCACCTGCTTGATGGCACGCGGCGTGTGTACCCAGAGCTGCACGTCCGGATGGATCTTCCTGTTTTCCAGCATATGGGCGATCAGCGCCACCTGATCGATGGAATTGTGCGGGCAGCCCAACATGATGAAATCGACCTTTTTCTCGGTCGCGCTCTGCAGTTTCTCATAGGCCTCGCGGCGCTCCGCCGCGCCATACCGGAACGCATCCTTCACCTTACGACCGCCGAAGGCTTCCTCGATCGTGTCCGCCTCCGGCGTGATGCCCGGGATATGGTACATCTCGACCCCGCCGGAGGATGCGGCGGCTGCGCCGAAATGCTTGAGCTTGACGAGGTCCGGCTGATGGCTGGTGCCCTTCAGCACCGGAATGTCCTCGCCGATCACCTCGCCGATGTAATAACCCAGCAGGCCCCAATCCATCATGTCGTCAACCTCGATGTCGAGTTCGATCAGATGGGTGCCGCAGCGATTTTCAGTGATGTGGAAACCCCAATAGGGAATGCGGCCCGTCAGCGCCGCCGCCCCCGTACTTTCCTTACCCTCCACGTTGGTGCGGGCGCCGAGCACGGAATTGCAATAGATGACGGCGGACGATTCCATCCAGGCGCAATGCTCGCCCTTCACCGGCACGTTGCCCACCTGATAGGGCGTGCAGGTGGCAAACATGTTGACCCCGCGGCGGCCGAGGAATTTCTCGTTTTCCCGCTGCATATCGACGAGAGATTTATCGACGCCCTGCAGTTCCCAATTTTCGTTATCGATGCCGGTAATGAGCTGGCAGGTATGGGCCACCATATGCGGCACCTCCACCACCTCGTCGCTGTCGAGGTTGAGCTCCGAATAGACGTGCTCCATGCCTTTTTGCGCGATCGGCTGCACCGAGGGCGTGGAGGCGTTGAACGCGCCGGCGACATTGTTGGTCTCGACCAGGCGCTCGGCGCCGAGCGCCTCCCCGTAACGGACGAGCAGGTCCATGGCGCGCGCCTTGGCGCGGCCGTGCTCGCCGTCATACATGGCCTTTTCATAATCCGTCAGCTTCATCGCGTCCTCCTCACGATGCGGCGCGCATCTCTTCGTCCGTCCATCGATAATGCTTCTTTTCGACATTGTCGGAAACCCGCTCCCGCAATGCCGCAAGGTCGATCTGGTGCACGCTGCCGGTGCCGGCAAGGTCCAACGCATTCGCCGCCGCCATGCCCATGCCGATGCAGGGCCCCATGACGCGCACGCTGGAGAGCGCAGCCGAATCCGCATCGATGCAACGCCCTGCCGCGGCGACGTTGTCGCACTCGTCCGGTGTCAGGCTGCCGAGCGGGATATAATGGGCGTGGTCCTCATCGAAGGTGATCCAGTGGTGGCCATCGCCGTGATCGTGCAACTCGATCGGCCAGGCGGTGCGGGCAACCGCATCGTCGAATTTCGTGCCGGCCCGGATCTCGTCGACCGTCAGGTGATGACTGCCGGCGATCCAGCGAGTCTGGCGGATGCCCGGCAGACCGAACGAACGGATACGGGCATTGCCGAAACATTCCTGAAACTCCTTTTTCAGGAATTCGACGGCGCGCGCCGCCTGGTCCTTGCCTTCCAGCGCCTTCCGCGATGCCTCGACCGGGTCGAGCGGCGTTTCCACATGGGTCATATTCATGGCGGCGATGCCGCGGCCGGGGATGGTGAACCCCAGGCCCTCGCGGCGTAGCAGGCCGTAATCCGCGGCCTTCTCCTTCATCCGGTCGGCAATCTCGTAGCGGGTCGGCTGTTTCGCCTCGTCGATGTTTTCCAGCACCACCATCTGTGTGCCGAACACGCCGCCCTTTTCCGGCTGGCGGCAGGCAAACCCCGCCTGCCAGACGAGCGCCGCATCGCCGCTCGCCTCGACCCAGCCGGTCGCCTCGACCGAGACGCCGCCGTAGCGGGTCATGAAATCCGTCTCCACGATGCGGCGACCTTCCACATGCACGTCGAGGATCGTCGCGCCGAGCACGACCTCGATACCGGCTTCGAGCACGCTTTGCTCCATCCAGCGGCTAAGAACCACTTCGTCGTAATAGACGACCGTCGTGTTCGGCCCGTGGCGGTAGTAGATCGACTTGTCCTGGGATTCCAGATGAGCGAGCAGCCTGTCCGCGACGCCATAGGTGAACTGATAACCGTGCGTTCCGTTCGAAAAGAGGCCGCAGAAGGTGGCGATGATCGAGTTGACCGCCTGGCCGCCGAGCGCAGCCTGTCCATCGACGATCACGACCTTGCGGCCAAGGCGTGCTGCTTCAAGAGCTGCGGAAATGCCCGCGATGCCCGCGCCGACGACGCAGATATCCGCCTTCAGCTTGCGGAACGGCGTGTCCTTTTCGCGTCTGACAATGCGCGTTTCTCGGCTCAGCGTTTCCGCCATAAAGTCCTCCCTTGCAACGCCCGCGCCTCGCGGCGCACATCGGCGGATCGTAACCCAAGCCGCCAAGCCTTGAACCCGGCAAGTCATGCGATCAGTTTTCGTGTTTCGCGAAAGCTGGAAGGGTAATCCGGTCTTGGCTTTCGCTCAAAACGCGGGGATGGCTTGATCCGGAATGCCTTCTGCGAGACGCTTCTGCGTGTAGGATATGAACTCGGCCACCACGTTCTTGTTCATCTTGATGCGCGGCACCAGGGCCTTTACCCACAATGGCTCGACGGGGCATTCGGGCATGACTTCTTCAAGTCTGCCGCTGTCGAGATCCGACTGTGCCAGGAACCGCGGCAGGATTGCGAGACCCAGTCCCTGGCGGGCGGCGGCGAGCAGGATGCGGCTGTCATTGGCGGTGAAGTTCGACGTGATCTCCACGTTGAGCGGGCTCGTCTCCATCTGGAAGGTCCAGGTCGTGCCGATCGTGTGGAACGTGATGCACTCGTGGCCGACGAGTTCTGTCGGATCCTTCGGCCGCTTGCGGCTTGCGAAATATTCGGGCGCGGCGCAGAGCACCCGCGGATAAGCACAGAGCGGGTAGTCGATCACATATGCATAGGATTGCGGCAGTGCGCCCACCGCGACATCGAACCCTTCCTCCAGCGGATTGACCGAACGGTCGATCAGCACGATCTCGATCTTGACCCGCGGATTCCTCGCCTGGAAGGCCGCGCAGATATCGCCGAAGAACATGGAGGCGAGCGTCGTCGGCGCCTTGATGCGTAAGGAACCCGTCAGCCCCAGTTCCTGGGCGCTGGGTGTCGCCAGCGTATCCTCGATCTCGCCGACCAGAAGCTGCAGGCGCGGCCTCAGCCGCTCGCCATCCACCGTCAGAGCCAACCGCCGTGTGGTGCGGACGAAGAGCTGGGTGGTCAGGTGCTCCTCAAGCCGCTTGACGCGCTTGGTGATGACGGAGGTCGCGACGCCCAGATCACGGCCGGCGGCGGAAAAGCTGCCGGCGCGGGCGGTCGCCAGGAATGCGCCGATGTCGAGAAGTATGTTCACTGTCTTTCTCGTTTCGGAAAAAATGGGAACCGGCATCAGGCGCATATTTTCGCCGTTTCTGCAACTCCTTGAGACAATCCATAACCTGCGATCATTTCCCGATCAGCGTCGCTCCCTTTTCAAGTGGCGTGACCGTGCTGCCGTAGAGATTGAGCCAGCCCTTCTCGGCCGAAAGCGGCTTCTGAACAAAGGCTTCAGCCCGAGCGGCAAGCTCCGCCTCCGGCACGTGCAGTTCGATCGAGCGACTGTCGATATCGATGGTGATGCGATCGCCATCCTTCACGAGGCCGAGCGGGCCACCGGTGAAGGCTTCCGGCTTCACCTCGCCAATCACCAGCCCGACATTGACGAGGCCGCTCAACTGTCCGTCGGTCACCACCGCAACCTCGGGGCCGAGGCCGGAACCATCGAGCGCAAAGACGAGGCGGGAGGCGCCGCCCATGCCCGGGCCGCCCCTGACGCCCATGCCGCGCAGAACCAGCACGTCGCCGGGCTTCACCACGCCTTCTTTCAATGCCGCTTCGGCGGACGGCGAATTGTCGAAGACACGCGCCGGACCGTCGAAACTCATCGGCCGGCCTGGACCGCGCAGCCCAACCTTGGCGATCGCGCCATCCGGCGCCAGCGAGCCGCGCAGGAGCACGATGCCGGGCTTGACTCCAAAGGGCTTGTCGAGCGGACGGATGACGTCCGGATCAGCAATCCCGACACCCTCCAGTTCCTCGCCCCAGGTCCTGCCGGTGACGGTCATGGCGGACCGATCGATGAGCGGCTCCAGCCGCTTCATGATACCGCGCGCGCCGCCGGCATCCTCGAATTCCTCGATCGAGTTCGAGCCGATCGGCCGAACAGCGGCGAGGATCGGCACCTCGCCGCTCAACTCCTCGAAAATCCGGTAGACATCGACATCGAGGCCCGCCTCGACAGCAATCGCCTGCAAATGCTTGATCGTGTTGATCGAACCGGACACGGCCAGCACGGTTGCAGCGGCATTGCGGAAGGCGCCGGGCGTCAGGATCTTTCGCGGACGCAGGTCTTCCCAGACCATGTCGATGATGCGATGGCCGGCACGGTCGACATAATCCATCATCTTCTCGCTCATCGCTCTCACCGGCGCACCGCCGGGCAGCGCCATGCCGAGCGCCTCGCAAACCGAGTGCATGGAATTGGCCGTGCCCATGCCCGAACAGACGCCGGGGCTCTTGATGGCATTCTCGCTCATCTCCTTCAATTCCTCGAAGCTGATCTTGCCCGCGGCATGGTGGCCGGCATGGAGGAAGACTTCCTCGATATCCATGTGATGGTTGCGGTACTTTCCGCTCGCCTGATAGCCGCACAGCACGACCAGCGTCGGCAGGTCGATGCGGGCGGCCGCCATGATCTGTCCCGGCGTGGTCTTGTCGCAGGAGGCAAGGCAGATCATGCCATCAAGCTGGGCGCCCTCGACCGCCACTTCGATATCGTTGGTGATGAGGTCGCGGCTCGGCAGGATATAGGTCGCGGCCCGGCCGGCGCTGATGATGAAATCGCTCGGCGCGATCGTTCGGATTTCGAAGGGAATGCCGCCGGCGGCGCGCACCGCTTCCTTCACACGGGCGGAAACCTGATCGAGATGGCTGAAGCAGATAGAGAGTTCCGAAGAGGTATTCACCACCGCGATCTTCGGCTTTTCCATGTCCTCGTCGGTAAGGCCGAGGGCCCGCCATTGCGCCCGCCGCACCGCCCAGCGCGACGTACCCGGTTCGAAATTGCTACGCAATTGTCTCCTGGTCATCCTCAGGCCTCCTCCTCCCGATACCGATCACCTCCGGAGAGGCTAACAATTCCAGAAGCGGTGGGGAATGCTTAGAACAGGCCGCTCACTTTTCTCGAATCGAGAAAGACTGCCCGCATGGTCAATCGCAACGCGCGCAATGAAACGCAAATTGTGCGGCAAGTCCGTTGACAGCGCGGGTTTCGGAAATCCGCAGCGCCATCCAGGCGGAGACGGCCGTCCAGGCCGCGCGCATATAGGCATCGGCGCGGTAAAACGCCGCATCGGGATCGCCCTGCATTGCCGTCATCCTGCCGCTCAGCGCTTCGAAACCGTCGAGAATGCGAAGGACGGCGTCCGAAGCCGCCGGATGTTCGGACATATACGCGTCGATCTCGTCGCGCGCCTTTTCAAGGAAGAGCGCCGAGCCCCTGCCCTCGTCGCGCCAGAGCCGGCGAGTCAGGAAGTCCAGGGCCTGCATGCCGGTCGTGCCCTCGTAGATCGCCATGATGCGGGAATCGCGCAGGTGCTGTTCGAGCGGCCAGTCCTTCGTATAGCCGACGCCGCCCAGCACCTGGATTGCCGCATTCGCCGCATTGAAGCCCGCCTCCGCGCCGAAATTCTTGACGAGCGGCAGCATCCAGCCGGTGAAATCCTCCAGCCCCGGCTCGGTACCGAGCCGCGCCAGATCCATGACGGTCGCGAGCTCCAGAATAGCGGCGCGCAGGATTTCCGTCGAAGAGCGGATTTCATAAAGCTGCCGCTCAACGTCCGGGTGGGTGACGATCTGCACAGGCGGCTGATCGGGCCGGCCACCCTGCCGGCGCTCTTTCGCATAGTCCTCGGCGATATCGGCCGCGGCGGAGGCGATGCCAAGCCCCTGGCAGCCGGTGAGCAACCGCATCAGCTCGATCATGGTGAAGAGCTGCGGCAAGCCGCGCCCCTCCTGGCCGACCATGACGGCGCCGGCATTTTCGAAGCGCATGGCGCAGGTGGGCGAGCCGTGCAGGCCCATCTTCTCCTCGATCCGGTCGACCGATACGCCGTTCGGCTTTCCGTCGATCAGGTTCGGCACGAGAAACAGGCTGATGCCGCGCGTGCCCGGCTGATCGTTGGTTCGGGCAAGCAGGCAGTGGCCGATACGTTCGGCCATGTCGTGATCGCCGAAGGAGATCCAGATCTTCTGTCCGGTCACGAACCACTCGCCGCCGCGAAGCTCCGCCCTCGTCCGCAGCCGGCCGACATCGGAACCGGCTTCCGGCTCAGAGATGCAGATGGTCGCCGCCCATTCGCCCGACGAAAGCTTCGGCACCCATCCGGCCGCAGTTTCCTCGTCGGCCGCTTCCGCCAGGAGATGCGCAGCGGCACGGGTGGAGCCGGCCGCCATCATCAGCGCCACGCAGCCGCGCTCGAAAAGCGGCGCGCAGGCGGCATGCAGCGTCAGCGGCACGGCCTGTCCGCCGAACTTCTCCGGCACGTCCATGCCGAGCCAGCCGGCTTCGGCATATTGCCTGAAAGCCGCAGCGAAACCTTCCGGCGTCCTCACCCGCCCGTCGACGACCTGCGCGCCGGCGCGGTCGCCGACCCCATTCAGAGGGGCAAGCACGCCTTCCGCAAAGTTGGCGGCCTCCCCGACGATCGCCGTCACCGTCTCGTCGTCGCAATCCTGCCTGAGATCCCGCAGCCTGTGCCAGCCCGGCGTCAGGGACAGGAGTTCAAGCGTCCGGTCTGCCTGATCCGAAAAGGACATGGATCCTCACCGCGGCTGCATGCGGATGGCGCCGTCGAGACGGATCACCTCGCCGTTGACATACTGGTTCTCGATCAGAAAGCGCACCGCATCGGCAAATTCCGCCGGTTCGCCGAGCCGCGAGGGATAGGGAATGGCAGCGCCAAGGCTATCCTGCGTTTCCTGCGGCAGGCCCTTCAAGAGCGGCGTCATGAAAATGCCCGGCGCCACCGTGTTGACGCGGATTCCGAAGCGGGAAAGTTCGCGCGCTACCGGCAGGGCCATGGAAACGATACCGCCCTTGGAGGCGGAATAGGCGGCCTGACCGATCTGTCCTTCGAAGGCGGCAACCGAAGCGGTGTTGACGATGGCGCCGCGTGCCTTGTCTTCCCGTTCGGTTGTTGTCGCCATGCGCTCGGCGGCGAGCCGCATCATGTTGAACGTGCCGACCAAGTTGATGCGGATCACACGCTCGAAATCCGCAAGCGGCATTGGCCCTTCCTTGCCGAGAATGCGGCCGGCCATGCCGATGCCGGCGCAATTGACGAGGATGCGCAGGCCATCGCCGGCCTTGGCGGCCACGTCCATAACTTTTGCCGCATCGCCCTCGCTGGTTACGTCGCCCGAAATTGCCACGCCGCCGATATCACCGGCGACCTTTTCGGCTGCGTCTCCATTGCGGTCGAAGACGTGAACGATGGCGCCAAGCTTTGCAAGCAGGCGGGCCGTCGCCTCGCCAAGCCCCGATCCGCCGCCGGTGACGACTGCGCTCGATCCCTCGATCCTCATGCAGCAAGCTCCTTTCCGACCCGGATGACATCCGGTCCATCCTCATAGAGAGCCTCGACCAGATCGCTGCGATGCGCAAGCACGGCACGCTGGTTGATCGAGCCCTTGTCGGTCACCTCGCCCTTTTCGAAGCGCAAGGGAGTCGTCATCAGCATGATGCGCATGATGCGCGTCGCCGAACCGCTTGCCTGCCGCTGGTGCTCGGCAAGCTTTGCCGCAATCGCCGCCTTGACCGTCGGATGGGCAACCACCTCTTCGTCGGAAAGGCCGCTTCCGCCCGGAACGAGTTCCCGCAATGCCGGCATGAAGGGCACCGCAAGTGCGCCGAGCTCCGCCTGGTTCTCGCCTGTGATCACCGCGTCGCGAATCAGTCCGCCGAACTGGTTGACGATCTGGGCGCGCAGCACGCCGACCGCCACCCATGTGCCGGTCTGCAATTTGAAGTTCTCCGCCGTGCGTCCGTCGAAATAGAAACCCTTGCGCGGATCGCCGGGGACTGCGAACTTCACCGCGTCGCCGATCCTGTAGAACCCTTCCTCATCGAAGGCCGCGGCGGTCAGCTTCTCGTTGCGCCAGTAGCCGGGCGTGATATTGGGGCCCTTGAGGCGCAGCTCGTATTTGTCCTGGAACGGCACCAGCTTCATGGTGACCCCTTGAGCCGGGATGCCGATATTGCCGGGCTTTTCCTGCGGATCGGTGCAGAAGAGCGAGAACGGCGCCGTCTCCGTGGAGCCCAAGCCGGTGCCGAGCGGCACGTAGCCGCCGACGGTCATTTCCGCAAGTTCGATCAGGGCATCCCAGGTATGCTGGGCCATGCCGGCGCCGGCATACATCATCATCTTCAGATCCTTGAAGAAGCTCTGGCGAAGCTTGTCATCTTCGCGCATCTCCTGGACCAACATCTCGTATCCCGCCGGAACGTTGAAATACCAGGTCGGCGAAATTTCCCGGAGATTGGCGATGGTCTGGCCGATCAGCTTCGGCGTCGGCTTGCCGCGATCGATGTAATAGGTGCCGCCATGGTAGATCACGAGGTTGAAGCACTTGTTGCCGCTTGCCGTGTGGTTCCATGGTGACCAGTCCACCAGGACCGGCGGCTCCTCTCGGAAGTAGGCATAACAATCCGCTACCATTTCCTGGTTGGAGCAGAGCATGCGCTGCGTCTGGATGACCGCCTTTGGAGAGCCTGTCGTGCCGGACGTGAAGAGGAATTTTGCCACGGTATCCGGCCCGACCGCATCGAAAGCCGCGTCCACCGCCCCGGTCGGCTCGGTCCTGAGGATGTCGTCGAAGAGATGGGTATTGGGACGGCCATCCGGCAGGTTGCGGATCGCGGCAAACGGCATGTCTGCGCCGAAGGCCGTATCGACAGCCTTTTGGAAGACAGCCGCATCATCGGCGAACACTAGGCCCGGCGTGATCTGGGCGGCGATCTCGCCAAGCTTGCCGAAGTCGGAGGAGATGGTCGCATAGGCCGGCGCGATCGCCGCGGAAGGGATGCCGACATGCTGGGCGCCGAGCGCCATCAGCGCATGGTCGATCGAATTCTCGGAGAGAATGACGAGCGGATTTTCGGCCGAAAGCCCCAGATCGAGCAGGAACTGACCGATGCGCCGCACCCAGTCCAGAGCCTGGCCGTAGGTCACCTTGCGCCACTCACCCGTGCCCTCGCGATCGGCCATCCAGACACGATCCGGCCTCGTCTTCGCCCAATGCACCAGCCGCTCGTTGATCTTGCCGGGATAGGGACCGAGCCGGTCCTCCCGCCGGACGAGGAACTCGCCGTTCGGCCTTTCCTCCCAGCGCACCACCGGCGACCAGAGCTTTACATTGCGGACGGATTTCCCGCTCATGAGTCTCCTCCCAGACGTCAATCACATGAATTCTAATGAGAGCCGCAACGGCTCCTCCCAAAATTTGTTTACAAAGAAACAATCTCCATGTAAACGATCAAAAACTCAAAACGGGCGGGGGAGCGTCCGTTGCTGGAGGGAGCAGACAAGAATGGCCGACCAGACGGCAATCAGCTTCGTGACCTATGAGCTCAAGGGCAAGGTCGCCCATATAGGTCTCAACCGCCCTGAAAAACGCAATGCCATCAGCGATCGCTTCGTTGAAATGATTGCGGAATCGGTAGCGCGCGCCGAAAGCGAAGCGAAAGCCGTCGTTCTGTTCGGGCATGGCGACCATTTCTGCGCCGGGCTCGATCTTGCCGAACACGTCAAGAAGACGCCGATCCAGGGCGTGCATGGCTCGCGCCGCTGGCACGCCGTGTTCGCCGGCATCGAACATGGCACGATTCCGTGGATTTCCGCCCTGCACGGTGCCGTCGTCGGCGGCGGGCTGGAACTTGCGGCATCGACCCATATCCGGGTCGCGGACCGCTCCGCCTTTTTCGCCCTGCCGGAAGGGCAGCGCGGCATTTTCGTCGGCGGCGGCGGTTCGGTGCGTGCCGCGCGGCTTATGGGCGTCGCGCGCATGACCGACATGATGCTGACCGGGCGGGTTGCCTCGGCGGAAGAAGCCGAGCGCTGGAACCTCGCACAATATGTCGTCGAGAAGGGCCAGGCGCGCGAGAAGGCGCATCAGCTTGCGGAAGCGGCCGCCAGCAACGCCGAAATCTCCAATTACGCGGTCATCAACGCATTGCCGCGCATCCAGGACATGGCCAAGGAAGACGGGCTTTTCGTCGAATCCTTCATCGCCTCCTTCACCGCCACGAGCCCCGAGGCGGAGGAGCGGCTGCGCGCCTTCCTCGAAAAACGCGCCGCGCGGCTGAAGACACCGGGTTCGGCCTGAGAGGAGTTTTCGGATGGACATGCCGATCCGCACGACTGACGAGGTGAATCTCGATCGTCTCGACACGGCGCTCGGCTTCCTGATGCGGCTTGCCCAGCTCAAGATCTACGAGCGCTTTTTCGAAGAGGTCGGCGATCACAACCTGAAACCGGGGGAATTTTCGGTTCTCTGGGTTCTCCTTCACAATCCGGGGATCCGGCAAAGCGTGCTCGGCCAGCGGCTGATGATCAAGCGGGCCCATATGACGAAGCTAATCCGCTCACTGGAGGATCAGGGCCTCGTCTCACGCCGTATCCCCGACGACGACCGCCGTGCTGTCGAAATCACGCTGACGCCCGCGGCCGCAACGATGGTGGAACAGGCCGGCGACTGGTTCTTTACCTATGAGGATTCAGTCGGGGAAAATCTCAACGCCGCCGAACGCCGGCAACTGACGGCCCTGTTGCGGAAATTCGTCGGCCTGGGCTGAACATCGGCAGACAAATCGAAGGATCGGGAGGAGCGAAGCTTGAATATCGACGATCTGATCGCCATCGACATCCACACCCATGCCGAGGAGCCCTGCTGCGGCCCGCGGGACGACGGTTATGACGAGTTCCAGGCCGGCATGGCGAAATATTTCAGGAATCCCGCCGGAGCGCAGGGCATGTTGCCGACCGTGCAGGAAACCGCCGCCTATTACCGCGAGCGCAGGATCGGCTGTGTAATCTTTCCGGTCGACGCGGAGCGGGAAACCGGCTTCCGCCGCTACGACAACGAGGAAGTGGCAAGGATCGCCGCCGAAAACAGCGACATCATGATCCCGTTTGCCTCGATCGATCCCGCCAAGGGCAAGGCCGGCGCCCGAGAGGCGCGGCGGCTGGTGCGCGAATTCGGCGTCAAGGGTTTCAAGTTCCACCCGACCATGCAGGGGTTCTATCCGAACGACCGGATGGCCTATCCGCTCTACGAGGCGATCCAGGAGGAAGGCGCGATCACGCTCTTCCATACCGGCCAGACGGGCGTCGGCGCCGGGCTTCGGGGCGGCATGGCGATGCGGCTGAAATTCTCCAACCCGATCCATCTCGACGATGTGGCGGTCGATTTTCCCGACATGCCGATCATATTGGCACACCCCTCCTTCCCCTGGCAGGAGGAGGCCCTTTCTGTCGCGACCCACAAGCCGAACGTCTATATCGACATGTCCGGCTGGTCGCCGAAATATTTCCCGCCGATCCTCGTGCAATATGCCAATTCGCTGCTGAAGCACAAAATGCTGTTCGGTTCCGACTGGCCAGCGATCACGCCGGACCGCTGGTTGTCCGACTTCGCCAATATCGCCATCAAGGACGAGGTGCGGCCGCTGATCCTCAAGGAAAACGCCCGCAAGCTTTTGAAGATTTAGGTCGGGACAAAGCTCTTCCGGATCACAAGCTCGGGAATGACCCGTTCGTAGCCCGGCGCGGCATCGGGGTTTTCAAGCCGACGCTCCAGAAGCTCGACGGCGCGGGTCGCCATGGTCGCCGGGTCCTGCCTGAAAGTCGTGAGGCCGTAGCTCAGCCAGGCCGCCTCCGGCACGTCGTCGAAACCGATCACCGCCACATCATCCGGCACCCGCAGGCCAAGTTCGGTGCGGACGAAATCCATCAGGCCGAAGGCGATCTGGTCGTTGGCGCAGAAGACCGCATCCGGCTTCTCATCGGACAGGAACAGCTCACGGGCCGCGACAATGCCGCTGTCGTAGTCCGAATCCGGCCCCCTTGCCACCGTCACCTCGGCGCCCAGCGCACGGGCCGCGGAAAGGAAAGCGCTTTCGCGTTCCATGATGCTCGGCGTGCCGGACCCGGACCCGATCACGGCGAGCCGGCGGCGGCCGGCGGCGAAGAAGGCGGTGGCGGCGTTGCGCGAGGCCTCGGAATTGCCAGCACGGACATGGTCGGCGTCGGGTTCCGAGCGGCCGATGACCACGAGCGGCTGGCCGTTTCGCTGGGCAAGCTCGAAGAAGCTCGCCGGCGGCGAGCCGGAGAGAATGATCGTCGCCTCGGCGCGATGGCCGATCAGCATCTTCTGGGCGGCGAGCAACTCCTCCTCCGCCTGGCCGGTATTGATGAGGATCGGAATGCTGCCGCGTCTGATCAGCGCCTTGGCGAGCGCTGCGGTCAGATGGGCTCGGAAGCCGAGTTCGGGCTTGGTGGCGACGATGCCCACCAGCCGGCTCTGGTTGGCGAGCACGCCGCGCGCCAGGTCGTTAACGTGGTAGCCCAGCTCATCGGCCGCACGCAGGACCTTTTCGCGCGTCGCAGGCGCCACGCTGGCGCCCGGCGTGAAGGTGCGGGAGACCGCCGAGCGGGACACTCCGGCGAGCCGGGCAACCTGTTCGGCGCTGACGAAGCGCATTCTCTTTTCGTCCTTCATGCTCTCCTCAATGTCCCACGCGCGAAAGGACGTCCGCCTTCAGGAAGCGCTCGACGACAGCCATGAAGACCAGCGACGGAACGAGCAACAGGAGGGCAGTGATCGACGCGATCTGGTAATTGCCGCCGGCGCCTGCGGTATAAAGCAGCAAGGGCAGCATGTTCACGTCCGGTGCGCCGACGAAATAGCTGCCGGTGAATTCATCGAGCGATTCCAGGAAAACGAAGATGGCGCTTGCCATCAGGCCGGGTGCGGCAAGCGGCAGCGTCACGTCCAGGAAGGTGCGCATCGCACCGGCGCCGATGTTGCGCGCCGCCTGCTCAAGCTCCACGTCGATGGCGGAAAACGCGGCGGTTGCGATCCAGACCGCATAGACGAGACCATGCGAGACATGCACCAGCACCACGCCCGGTATCGTGCCGTTCAAGCGGATTTCGTAGAAGATGCGCGCGACATTGACGTAGACCGTCAGGTTCGGGAACGCCTGCGGGATCAGGAAGGCAAGCAGGATCAACCCTCTCAGGGGCAGCTTCAGCCGCGCCAGTGCATAGCCGGCCGGAATTGCCAGAAGCAACGAGACGACGACGGTCAGAAGCGCGACGATCAGCGAATTGGTCAGCGACTCCACCGCCCCGCCGCGCGGTGCGAACACTTTTGCCCAGGAGCCGAAACCGTATTCCAACGGGAAGCTATGGGGAAAATACCACTTTTCCGCCACCGTCCAGAGCAGCATGTTGAAAAGCGGGCCGAAGATGAAGAAGGCCATCAGCCCGAAGACGATGCCGCGCGGCACCCACCAGAGGGCAGCGAGAGGATTGCGGCGGCCGGTCACGACGGAGGCGGTCATGCGCGTTCCTTGAGGCTGGCGCGCAGGTAAATCCACGCAACGGACGAGGCGAGCACGAGCGAGACGAGGCCAAGCGCATTGGCGACACCGTAATCCCCGTAGGAATTGACGCGGAAAGCAATGTCGGCGGTCAGCATGGTCGGCGACTGGGCGTTGATCATCAGAGGCACGGAAAGCACCGACATCATGGTGACGAAGGAGAGGATGAGGCCGACGGTCAGCGTCATCGCTACCTGCGGCACGAGGATTTCGATGAGAACGCGCAAGCGCGAGGCGCCGAGATTGCGGGCCGCCTCGATCGTATCGCGGTTGACCGAAGCCATGGCGCCGGCGACGAGCAGCGCCACGAAAGGCGTCTGCTTCCAGACGAAGGCGATGACGATGCCGCGCCAGTCGAGAAAGCTCTGGGCATCGAGCGGGGTCAGCAGGCCGAGACTGATGAAAGTGTTGTTCATCATGCCGTTCTTGGCGAGGAAGGTGCGGAGGATCTGCCCGACGACGATGAACGGAATGAACATCGGCCAGCGATAGAGAAAGCGCAGGATCGCCACCGCGACCGGATGTTCGCCGAGCGTCAGATAACCGCCGATCGCAATCGAGGCGATGCCGATCAGCACCGTCGACAGCGTGATGATGACGACGGAAAAGACGATATCCTTCGTGTAGAGGTCGAAGGTCTTGGCGAAATTGCCCCAGCCGAATGCCCCCTCCACCTGGAAGGCGCCGACCGCCGACATGACGAGCGGCAGGATGAACAGGAGGACGATCACCGCAAGCGCGGGCAGCACGAGGAGGAGACCGAGAAGGCGTCTGGACATTTTTCGAACTCGATGGAATTGCCCCTCATCCGCCAGCCGGCACCTTCTCCCCGCGAGCGGGGAGAAGGACCAACGCGGCGCCCTCTCCGGCCCACTCGACATTCGAGCGGGGCAAGTCCCCTCTCACCGCCTGCGGGGAGAGGGTTAGGGTGAGGGGCATAGGCCGAACGCTGCGCCGCTTACTTGACCGACTTTTCGTAGGCTTCCAGGATCGCGTTGTTATAGGGCGCGATCGGGAAGGGCTTGCCCTTGACGGCAAGGTCTTCCGGCGTGATGTCCACGAAGAGCTTGTTCCAGGTGGCGTCGTCGAGCTCGGCCTTCACCTTGTCGGCATCGATGCCCGGATACCAGTTGAAGCGCTTGACGATGCCTTCGGCCTGGACCTTCGGGCTGGTGGCAAGCGCGATGAACTTTTCCGCCAGGTCCTTGTGGGCCGTCTTTTCCGGCATGACGTAGTGCATCGGCTGGCCCGGCATGCCCGGAGCCGGCAGCATGAGCTTCAGCGTCGGCGGAAGCTGGCCGTTCGCCTGCCAGGAATAGAACATGTCGACCCAGACCGGACCCATGGCGATCTCGCCGCGGGAGAGCAGATCGAGCGTTCCGGCATTACCGGGGGTGAGCGTCGCATTGGTGGTGAAGTCGGCGAGGCTCTTGAAGGCCGCATCCCACTTCTTCGTTTCCTCTTCCTTGAACGGGCCGTTCATCAGCGTGTTGGCATCGCCGCCGCCGAAGGCATAGATCCAGCCCATGACGAAGCTGACGCCCGAAGCGCCGCCCTTGATGCCGTTGTAGCCGAACTGCTTCGGATGGGCCTTCGCCCATTCGGCCAGTTCCGCATAGGATTTCGGCGGATTCTGAACAAGATCGGGATTGTAGGCGATCGCCGTCTGGCTGTTGAACATCGGCATGACATAGCCGTCGACATTGGCGCCGAGCGCCATCTTCGCATTGGCGCGGGTGACGAGCTTGCCGGTGTCGATGTCACCGCGATACTTGGCGAGATAGTCCTTGGCAACCATCGGGCCGGCGAACTTCTCGTGCACGACGGCAACGTCGACATCCCACTTTTCCGCCTTGGCGGCAGCCTGGGCGTCGAAGCGCTCGAGGATCTTCTGCGAACCGGCATCGCCGGGGCCCGTGCCGACGGCGCGAACCGTATTGCCCGGATAGGTCTTCTCGAAAAGGGGCCCAAGATACTGGTTGATGTAATCGACCATGTTCTGGTCGCCGGCGGTCGCGACCGTCAGCTCTTCCGCATGGAGCGGAAGGGCTGCGAAAGCGACGGCAAAGGCCGCGTAAGACATTCTCTTCATGGGTGTTCTCCGTGAGCTGAAAAGTCGAGTTTCAAAAAGTCAGGCGTAAACTTTCCCGGACGGTGCCCGGGAAACGGTGGAGGCCGGCTCATTCGCCGGCGCATTAAAAAGGAAAAGCGCTTCCGCCGGGACATGGACGGCGACGCGGGCACCCGGCTCGAAGGCCTGGGTCCCATCGGCCATGATCTCGGTCTGCCCGATCCGGACCACATGGCGCCAATGGCCGCCGGGATAGCTGACGGCAGCGACCTCGCCCCGAAATGTAATGCCGGAACCAACCGTCGCGATCTCGCCTTCCGCAAGGAGGCGCGCGGCTTCCGGGCGGAACCGGGCTTCGACGGGGCCGGAGGTCAGCGAGCGCTCGAGAATCGGCACGCCGGCCACTGCGTTGGCCGCTCCTTCGGCGATCACGAACTGGCCGCCCACCCGCACTCCATCGAGGTGGATCACGTTCTCGACCCCCATGAAGGCGGCGACGAAAGCCGAGGCCGGACGGTTGTAGACCTCTTCCGGGGTTCCCTGCTGTGCGATCTTCCCGGCGTTCAGGATGACGATGCGGTCGGCCATGACCATGGCTTCCTCGCGGTCATGGGTGACGTGGATCGCCGTGATGCCGAGCCGCTTCTGCAGCGCCCGGAGTTCGTGACGGACCGTCAGGCGGATGCGGGCATCGAGGTTCGACAGCGGCTCATCGAGCAGCAGGATTTCCGGATCGACGGCGAGCGCCCGGCCAAGCGCTACGCGCTGACGCTGGCCACCCGACAGCGCCGAAGGCTTGCGCGCCTCCAGCCCGTCGAGGCCGAGCAGCAACTGCATCGCGGCGACGCGGGTGGCGATCTCGGTGCGCGGCACGCCCTTCAGCTTCAGTCCGTAGCCGATGTTCTGGGCAACAGTCATATGCGGCCAGAGCGCATAGGACTGGAAGACCAGCGCCATGCCGCGCTTGTCCGGCGGCAGGTGCGTCACGTCGCGATGGCGCACCTTCACCTCGCCGGCCGACGGGCCGATGAAGCCGGCTAACAATCTCAGAAGCGTGGTCTTGCCGCAGCCGGACGATCCGAGCAGCGCCACGAACTCGCCTTTCGAAATCGACAGGTCGATGTCGGCCAGGACCTGCGTGGAACCGTAACGGCTCGCAACACCGCGCAATTCCAGAAATCCGCCCCGCTCCATCGAAACCCCTTCTTGCACAGCCGTGCAATCTTGCTGGCGATTTCTTAAGGCGCGAGTTTTACAGGCGGATGACAGCGGCGTTGTTTGTTTTCGAACTGGCCTAGACGGCCTGCAGCGCCTCGAGGCGGGCGAGCGCCTTTTCCAGTTCCCCGGCTCCGGTCGCCACCAGAGCAGCCCCCGCCTCCTTGAGAACCTGGGCACGGTCAGGCCGCGGGTCGGCAGGATCGACAAAGCCGATCGGCACCATACCCGCGGCCCTCGCCCCCGTAATGCCGTGGCTGCTGTCATCGATCACCACACAATTCTTCGGATCGACGGCAAAGGCCTTGGCGCAGAAATGGAAAAGGTCGGGCGCCGGTTTTGGCCGTGCCACCCTGTCGGAGCTGAAGACCGAGGGCGCAAATGCGTGCCAGAGATCGAGCAGGCCGAGGCTCTTCGACAGCCGGTCCGTCGAGCTGTTGGAAGCGACGCATTTTTTATACGACAGCGACCGGACGAGTTCTTCCATGCCCGCCATCGGCTCCAATGAGCGGGCGAATTCCGGATAGATGTCGAGATGCCAGGCCTCAAACACCGCATCGAGGTTTTCAAGACCGAGTTCATCGGCGCAGATGCGGCGGATGACATCCGGCGAATTGCCGGTGAAGCGGATCAGGACCTCTTCCGCGGTGATGGAAGCGCCGGCATTCTGCAAGGCTTTGGCAAGCGTGCGACTGGCGATCGGCTCGCTGTTGATCAGCACGCCGTCACAATCGAAAATCAGAAGATCAATCTGCATGGGAGTCCAATTTCAGTGGTGCGTCAGAGCCGGTTGACGCCGGCTGCACCGTCGGCGACGGCGAAGCTCTGGAAAACGCTGGCCGGAGAATTCTGCTGCTTGCGGTCTGCGATGCCGACGAAATCCACCTCGGTCGACCGGTCATTCAAGCGCATGATGGCATAGCCATGCTTGTCCGAGGCGAACTTGAGGTGCGGGTTTTCGGCAAGCGCCGTGGCAAGGCTCTTTTCGGACGGTGCATCGGACGTGATCGAGCCGCCGACGAACTCGGTGGCGATGGGCGTTGCCTTTTCGTCCGCGAAGTCGCGCTTCACGTCAGCCGCATAAAAGGCGTGCAGGTCGCCGCCGATGATCACGGGATTGCGAACGGCAGACGACTGCACGGCATCGAGGAGACGGCCGCGCGCCGCGCGATATCCATCCCAGCCATCCAGATTGTAGCCCGTCTCAGGACCCGCCTTGGTGTCGCGCTCGGACAGCAGGGTCTGCTGGGCGATGACGTTCCACTTTGCCTGGGAACCGGCAAGCGTCTTGCCGAGCCATTCCTCCTGCACCGGGCCGAGCATGGTTCGTTCAGGTCGATCCCCGGCGGCAGCCCCCTGGAGCTGCGGCGAGCGATATTGCCGCGTGTCGAGCAGCGTCAGTCCGAGCAGATTACCGAAGCGATGGTGATCGTAGATGCGCAGCGCGTCGAAGCCATTGCCAAGGCTTGGATGTACCGGCATGTGCTCGAACCAGGCCTGATAGGCGGCGCGGCGACGGGCAAGAAAGGCCGTCGAAGCCGGCGCGTCCGGCGCGCGATCATTGGCATAGTTGTTGATGACCTCATGATCGTCCCAGACCGCAAGCCAGGGGAAGGCTGCATGCGCCGCCTGCAATTGCGGGTCCGATTTGTAGAGCGCATAGCGGTCGCGGTATTCGTAGAGCATGGAGGGCACGCCGGTTCCGTGCTTGCGCACCAGTTCAACGCCATAACTCCGCTCGTAGATGTAATCGCCGAGATGCACGACAAGATCGAGGTCTTTTCCCGCCATGTCGCCATAAGCGCTGTAGAAGCCTTGCTCGTATTGCTGGCATGAAGCGAAGGCGAAACGGAAGGCATCGGTACTTTCGGGCGCTGTTTTGGTGCGACCGACCGGACTTTCCGCATCTCCCGAACGGAACCGGTAGAAATACCAGCGGCCGGGCTGCAGCCCCTTCACCTCCACATGCACCGAATGGGCGAATTCCGGCACGGCACGGACGAGGCCGGACTGGACAGGCTTGGAAAACGCCTCGTCCTCGGCCACCATCCATTCCACGTCGATCGGATCGGCGACCGACTGCGGCGCCGGCGCGAAGGGATCGGCGGATACGGCCGCCGACGCATCCTCCAGGATCAGCCGGGTCCACAGCACGATGCTATCGGTTCTCGGCGAACCCGATGCGACGCCGAGCGCGAACGGATCGATCTTGAAGCTTTCCGCACGCGCGGACCCGAGCGGCCGCCAGACGGCCGCCGCTGCCAGTCCGCTTGCCAGGAAGCTCCGCCGGTCAATGCGCAGCATCAAGTAGTCCTTCGCGTGCCTTGACGGCCAGATCCGGCCGGTCGGTGGTGATCTGGCGGATCGGCTGCTTCAGCCAGAATGAGAGGTCGTCCAGGTCGTTCGGCACCCAGGCACCAAGCCTTTCAGCAGGAATCAGCGCCGAGAGCAGATCCCATTCCTCGGACAGCAATGCCTTTTCGACGGCAAGCACATCCGAGACCCGCAGCATGGCTTCGACCGACTGCCGCAGACCTCGGGCCTCGACGGACTTGTGGCTGAGCGAGGAGAGCCGGCGGATATGTGGCGCTACCTCGCCGACCTTCTTCAGGACGTCGCTGTTGAAGCTCGTCAGGAAGGAACGGTCTGCAAGACCGAAGCGGTCGATCTCCGCAGCAGCGGCGGTTTCGAGGCCTTCGTAGGGCTTGCCATCGGCATCGGCCTTCAGCTCCACATGCAGTTCGAGGCCGGTCGGGGCGTAGATTTCCAGCACTTCGGCAAGCGTCGGGATGCGCTCGTCCGTGCCCTTGAGGATGACCGAGCGATATTCGCCGGCGGCGAGATCAGCGACGCGGCCGGTGCGTTCCGTCGTGCGGTCGAGCGTCGCGTCATGGATGACGAGAAGCTCGCCCGCGGCGGTCAGATGCACGTCGAACTCGACGGATTCCACCGGAAGCGCAAGCAGATTGCGAAAGCCGGTGAGGCTGTTCTCGGCCCAGAGATTGCGGGCGCCGCGATGGCCGACGATGATGGGTGTGGGCATCGGAAATACCTCCTTACTTGCTTGAATCCACCAGACCCTTGGTGAACCAGCGTTGCATCAGCAGAATGACGAGGGCGGGCGGCGCCATGACGAAGAAGGAAGCCGCCATGGCGATGTTCCAGGCCGGTTGCGCATCCGCCACCGGGATCAGGTCCTTCAGCCCGATCATCGCCGTGTACATTTCCTTCTCGGTCGTGAAGAGCAGCGGCCAGAGATACTGGTTCCAGCCGTAAAGGAAGAGGATGATCGACAGCGCCGCGATGTTGGCGCTGGAGAGCGGCAGAAGCACGTCCCGGAAGAATTTCAATGGCCCGGCACCGTCGAGCTTCGCCGCCTCGCAGAGCTCGTCCGGCACGGTCAGGAAAAACTGGCGGAACAGGAAAGTCGCCGAGGCCGAGGCGATCAGCGGCAGGATCAAACCGCCATAGGTGTTGACCATGTTCCACTGCAACGCCGCATCCAGCTGGTAACCGGTGGTGTTGGCAAGAAAACCGGTCAGGCCGATCGCTTGGAAGAAGGAGCGGAGCGGCCCGCCGGCATCCGCCACCGCCTCGTAGGTCGGGATGATGCGCACTTCGACCGGCAGCATCAGCGAGATGAAGATCAGCCAGAAGGCAGTCATGCGGAAGGGAAAGCGGAAGTAGGTGACCGCAAACGCGGCGATGATCGAGACCGCAAGCTTTCCGACAACGATGCCGACCGTGACGATGAGGGAGTTGATATAGAGCTGGCCGAAATCACCTTCATTCCAGGCACCTATGGTGTTTTCGACGAAATGTTCACCCGGCAGCAGCGGGAACGGCACCTGCTGCACCTCACCGACCGTCAGCGAACCGGCGACGAAGGCGAAATAGAGCGGCATGCCGACCGCGGCGGCGCCAAGCAGCAGCACCACATGACAGAAGATGGAGAGACCAATGTGACGTTCGACCATGATCACACCTGGTAATTGACTTTGCGCTCGACGGCGCGGAATTGCAGGACGGTGAAAAGGATGGCGATCGCCATCAGCACCACGGATTGCGCGGCCGACGAGCCGAGGTCGAGCTGACGGAAACCATCCTGGTAGACCTTGTAGACCAGGGTGTTGGTGCTGCCGGCCGGGCCGCCATGGGTGATCGTGTCGATGATGCCGAAGGTCTCGAAGAGGCCGTAGACGAAATTCATGACGATCAGGAAGAAGATCGTCGGCGCGGCCATCGGCAGCGTGATCGTCAGGAAGCGCCTTACCGGCCGGGCGCCGTCTATCGCGCCGGCTTCGATGACGGAAGCCGGTACGGCGAGGAAGGCCGCGACAAGGAAGATGTAGTCGTAGCAGATATGCTTCCAGACCGCCGCCACCGAGACCAGCAGCAATGCATCGAAGGGCCGGCGGTTCGGGTCCCAGGCGAAGCCCAGGTCATGCAGCATGTGCGCCAGCGGGCCGACCGTCGGATTGAAGAGAAAGGCCCAGAGCACGCCCGAAATTGCCGGCGCGATGGCGTAGGGCAGGAGGATGACGCCCTTGTAGATCGCCTTGCCGCGCATGACCTGATCGGTGGCGAAGGCGAGCAGACCGGCGACCAGAAGCGTGACGACGGACTGGACGGTGGTGAACCAGAGGGTAAGCACCGCGCTGTCGCGATATTCCGGGCTCGAAAACAGGGTCGTAAAATTATCCAGCCCGACGAAGATCATCGTCCCGCCGAACGGATCGACCTGCACGAAGGCAAGCGACAGCGCCTTCCAAGTCGGAATGAAGAAGAAAAAGAGCAGGATCAGAAGTTGCGGAGCAACCAGGCCCGCCGCCAGCCAGGGCCGCCGGAAATGCGATGCCTTGAGCCCGGTTTCGGACGACCCGACAAGCGAACCCAACCAGGGCAGCAACGGAAAACGGGGGCGCGTCGCCGCGCCCTCGTCCAGTCTCAAGGCATCACTTGCCGGCATGGAGCTTCTCGTACTGGCGCAGGATTTCATTGCCGCGCTTGACCGAAGAGTCCAGAGCCTCCTGCGGCGTCTTCTTGCCGGTCCAGACCGCCTGCATCTCCTCGAGCAGGATCGCCGTCGCCTGGTTATGGTTGCCGAAGCGGAAACCTCGCGAATTGTCGTTCGGCTCGCCGCGCGAAAGCTGTTCGATGGCGATCTCGCGGGTCGGATGATCCTTGAAATAGCCTTCCTGCTTCATCTTGGCGTAGGCGGCATTGGTCACCGGAACATAGCCGGTCGACTTGCTCCACCATTCCTGAACGTTCGGCTGGGCGACATAGTTGAAGAAGGCTGCAACACCGGCCTGAACCTCCTCCGGCTTGCCCTTGATCGCCCAGAGCGCAGCGCCGCCGATCGTGCTGTTCTTCGGCTGGACGCCTTCCTCATGCGGCATGACAGCTGCGCTCCACTTGAACTTGGCATCCGCCTCGACGGCCGAATGGCTGGCCGTAGAATTGATGATCGAGGCGCAGGTGCCCGAGGTGTAGAGGCTGATCGGGGAAACACCCTGGCCGGCGATCTTCAACACACCGTCGTCGATCCACTTCTTCAGCCGCGCGACCTGACCAACCACGGAGGTCTTGTTGTAGACGAATTCGGTATCGAGACCGCCGTAACCGTTGGCCTTGGTGCCGAAGGGCTGATCATTGATCGCCGAATAGTTCTCGATCAGGCTCCACTGGTAGTCGCCCGGAAGCGCCATCGGGCAATCGGTGACCTTCTTTTCCTTCAGCGCATAGAGCTGCTTTTCGAGATCCTGCCAGGTGTCGGCCGGTGCATCGAAGCCCGCTGCCTTGAAGGCATCGGCATTGTACCAGAGGATTGGGGTCGACGAGTTGAAGGGCAGAGCCGCCGGCTTGCCGTTGACGATATAGAAGCCGGCAACCGGCTTGACGAAATCGTTCCAGTCGATCTTGTAGCCCTGCTTGGCCATCAGTTCGTCGGCCGGAATGATGGCCCCGGAATTCAGCATGGTCATGAAGCCGCGTTCGGCCGACTGAAGGATAGCCGGCTGCTGGTTGACGCGGTAGGCGGCGACCATGGCCGCCATCGTCTCTTCGTAATTGCCCTTGTGGGTGCCGACGACCTCGTACTTGTCCTGCGACTTGTTAAAGTCCGAGATGAGCTGCTGAACGGTCTCGCCGAGCTTGCCGGAGATCGCATACCACCATTCGATCTTGACGCGTTCCGCAGCCGCAGCGCCCGTCGCGCCCATCAGCAGCGCGCCGGCGGCAAGCAGGCCGGCCACCGATTTCACATATGTCGAAGCCATGTTTTCGGTTCCTTGGGTTTCCTGGGCCCCTTGCGTGGCCCGCCTCTGTTAGGTTCTGGCCATTTTTCCCGCTCTGGGTTAGCCATGACACGAGCGGGTTACGTTACATATGTTACACGCATGTGACATATGAGCACAATGGGGCTTTAAGATGGAAAATCGCGAATTGATGGTGCGAGCGGCCTGGCTCTACCACGTGGAAGGGTTGACCCAGCAGCAGATCGCCGAGCGGATGAACGTCACCCGGCGGCGGGTCAACGAAATTCTGTCGGAAGCACTGGAAACAGGTGTGGTGCGGATCAGCTTCGATGCCGTGCTTTCCGAAAGCGTCGAACTGGAAGCCAAGCTCAGGAAACGGTTTGGTTTGAAGGACGCCGTGGTGGTGCCGAGCCCAAGCGATCCGGGGTTGCTTCATTCCGTGCTCGGGCGGGGTGCCGCGGGTTTTCTCGGCAGATTGATCCAGACGCAGAAGCCCGCCTCGATCGGGATCGGCTGGGGCTCCACATTGCGCGAGACAATCCACCACATGCCTTCGCTCAACGAGCCGCAGATCAGGGTGCGTTCGATGATGGGCGGGCTGACCCACGGCTCGGAGATCAACACGTTCGAGATCGTCCGCGGCTTTGCCCAGGTGCTGAACGCCCAATGCCGTTATTTTGCAGCGCCGATCTATGCCGACAGCGCGGAATCGCGCGACGCGATCATCTCGCAGGGCGTCTTCCAGAAGACGTTCAAGCAGATCTGCGAGGTGGATGTCGCCTACCTTAGCGTCGGCGACGTGTCGCAGCAATCGCTGCAGGTGCGCTACGGCCTGCCGGAAGGCATGGACGAGGCGATCCTGAGAGATGCCGGCGCGGTGGGCGACCTGATGGGCCGTTATCTCGACACTTCCGGGCGGGAGATCGACCATCCGCTGAACCGCCAGGTGCTCTCGCCGGAACTCACGGATTTCCGCAGGATCGACTGCCGGATCGTCGCCTCCGGCGGGGCGCACAAACACAGGATCCTGCACGCCGTGGCGGAAAGCGGCCTGATCAACGTATTGATCACCGATGCCGGCAGCGCCCGCGCCATGCTGGCGCGATAGATCAAAAAGTTAGAGCGGGATCTTAACCGAAAACCGCCCACACTTTTCGGCATCCCGCTCGAGCCGTCAGATGTTCCTCCGCTTGCCCTCAAGCAGGTCGAGGACCTTGTTGGCGGCGTCCAGCACATTGGTGCCGGGGCCGAAGACGGCTGAAACACCGTGTTCCAGAAGGAAATCATAGTCCTGGCGGGGCACGACACCGCCGACCACGACGATCACATTGTCCGCCCCTTTCTTCTTCAGCGCCTCGACAAGCTGCGGCGCCAGCGTCCTGTGACCGGCGGCGAGCGAGGACATGCCGACCACCTGCACCTTTTCCTTCACCGCGAGATCGGCCGCCTCCTCCGGTGTTTGGAAGAGCGGGCCGGCCAGCACGTCGAAGCCGATGTCGCCGAAGGCGGACGCGATCACCTTGGCGCCGCGGTCGTGGCCGTCCTGGCCGAGCTTGGCGACCATGACCTTCGGCCTGCCGGACGCCTTGCTATAGCCGCTCAGGCGGCTGACGAGCGTCTTGTATTCGGGATCCCCGTCATAGGCCGGGCCGTAGATATCTCCCACCACTTCCGGCACTGCGGAATGATCGCCGAAGGACTTTCGCATGGCGTCGGAAATTTCGCCGACGGTGGCGCGGGCGCGAGCCGCCTCGACCGCCGCTTCGAGGAGATTGCCCTTGCCGGTACGGGCGACCTCGGAAAGCACACCAAGCGTCTCTTCGACTTTCCTCGGATCGCGCCGGCGGCGGACCTCTTCCAGCCGCCTCACCTGCGCCTTGCGCACGGCGGTATTGTCGATCGCCAGAATGTCGAGCTCGTCCTCGTTCTCCAGCCGGTATTTGTTGACCCCGACGATGATCTCCTCGCCACGGTCGACGGCAGCCTGGCGAAGGGTAGCCGCCTCCTCGATCATCCGTTTCGGCAGGCCTTCGGCGACGGCCTTGGTCATACCGCCCATCGCCTCGACTTCCCCGATCAGCGCCCAGGCCTTTTCCGCAAGCTCGTTGGTGAGGCTTTCGACATAATAAGAGCCGGCCAGCGGATCGACCACTTTCGTAACGCCTGTTTCGTGCTGGAGGATGAGCTGCGTATTGCGGGCGATGCGGGCGGAGAAATCCGTCGGCAGCGCCATCGCCTCGTCGAGCGCGTTGGTATGCAGCGACTGCGTGCCACCAAGCGCCGCCGACAGCGCCTCATAGGCGGTGCGGATGACGTTGTTGTAGGGGTCCTGTTCCTGCAGCGACACGCCCGACGTCTGGCAATGAGTGCGCAGCATCAGGGATGACGCCTTCTGCGGCTTGAAGTCCTCCATGATGCGCGACCAGAGCAGGCGCGCAGCGCGAAGCTTCGCCGCCTCCATGAAGAAGTTCATGCCGATCGCGAAGAAGAAGGAAAGCCGGCCGGCGAAATCATCGACGTTCAGACCCTTGGCGAGGGCAGCGCGCACATATTCGCGGCCGTCGGCGAGCGTGAAGGCGAGCTCCTGCACCAGCGTCGCGCCCGCTTCCTGCATATGGTAGCCGGATATGGAAATCGAATTGAAGCGCGGCATCTCCTTCGCCGTATACTCGATGATGTCGGCGACGATCCGCATCGAGGGTTCCGGCGGGTAGATATAGGTGTTGCGGACCATGAACTCCTTCAAAATGTCGTTCTGGATGGTTCCGGAAAGCTCGGCCCGCGAACAGCCCTGTTCCTCGCCGGCGACAATGAAGGAGGCGAGGATCGGGATCACCGCGCCGTTCATGGTCATGGAGACGGACATTTCCTTCAACGGAATGCCGTCGAAGAGGATCTTCATATCCTCGACACTGTCGATCGCCACGCCCGCCTTGCCGACATCGCCCTCGACGCGCGGATGGTCCGAGTCGTAGCCGCGATGGGTGGCAAGGTCGAAGGCGACGGAAAGGCCCTTCTGGCCGGCGGCGAGATTGCGCCGATAGAAGGCATTGGACTCTTCGGCCGTCGAAAAGCCGGCATATTGCCGGATCGTCCAGGGGCGGCCGGCATACATGGTGGCGCGCGGCCCGCGTACGAAGGGCTTGAAGCCGGGAAGCGAGTTCAGATGCTCGATGCCCTCGAGGTCCTCAGCGGTATAGAGCGGCTTGACGTCGATGCCCTCGGCGGTGTGCCAGACGAGCGTTTCCGGCGACGCCTTCAGCTCCTTTTCGGCCAGTGTTTCCCAGTCTTTTACGGTCTTCCTGGACATCGAATGCTCCTCGACATGCGCCTTTGGACACGCGATCTTTCGATCCGTGGTTTATCTAGTGTTCGGACGGGGCGCTGAAAGCTGCCTCTTAAGTTTTTAGTTTAGGTGACACCTCTCAGCGCCCCGTTCGGCGGTTTGTGCCCGCGACTCCGGTCCCTCTGCCTTGGCCCTTCCGGACGGTCTTTTGCCGCCGGTTTCTCGATGTGTTCGGACGGACAAAAATCCGGCGAAACCATCCGTCGGGCCACTATGTGTGCCGCACAGGCACGCCCGGCACGCTGTTCGAGCACCAGAAGCGAAAGGCCGGTCCGTAACCTTTTCGCTTCCCCCGTGTCGCCGGAGGGAGACCATTTTCCGCGGACCCGGACGATGAGGTTTCGCGTCCTACCCTCACCGCCCGCGCCGGCCCGTCCTTCGGACCGCCGGAACGCCTTCCGGTGTATCCGATGCGGGACGGACACAGCATGGCACCGGACATGATCATGGGGATAATGAGAGGCTAAATTTCCCACAAGTCCTTGATTCTATCATCCGGCATTCCATTTCTGTCCTCGTCTCCCGTACTTGCCCCTGGCTACTCGAACTCCATGATCAGTTCGTCGACCGCGAGGCTTTGGCCGACCACCGCGGCGACGCGTTTGACCACGCCCTGTCTCTCCGCCTTCAGCGCGTTTTCCATCTTCATGGCTTCCACGGTCGCCAGCGTCTGACCGGCCTCCACGGAATCGCCCACCTTGACCGCAACCGACGTGATGACGCCAGGCATGGGGCACAGCAACATTTTCGACGTATCCGGCGGCAGTTTTTTCGGCATCAGGCGGGCAAGCTCGGCGACACGCGGGGAGCGGACACGGGCGGTCACGTCCATGCCGCGCCAGCGAAGGCGGATGGCGGAGCCGGCGAGATCGACCTTCACGCCCATCGACTCGCTGCCGACATGGAAACTCGCATGGCTCTGGCCCGGCACCCAGCCGCTCGCCACCGAAAGCCGTTCGCCATCGGAAAAGATCACGGAGGCGCCATCCGGGCCGGTTTCGAGCGTCACGGCCTCCGTAAGGCCGGCGAGCGCCATCACCCATTCCCGGCCGACGACGCGGCGGTGATTGCCGATCGTGCCCGAAATCTGCACCGCCCTTTCCTGAAGCGCCTGATTGATCAATGCCGCGATGGCCGCAAGCGACCGGGCCGACGATGCATCCGGCTCGATGCCCGCAAAACCGTCCGGGAATTCCTCGGCGATATAGGCGGTCGTCAGCCGGCCGGAGCGGAACCGCTCTTGCCCCATGACCGCCGAGAGGAAGGGCAGGTTGTGGCCGATGCCTTCCACCTCGAAATCGTCGAGCGCAGCACCCATCGCGTCTATCGCTTTTTCGCGATCGGGAGCCCAGGTGCAGAGCTTGGCGATCATCGGGTCGTAATACATGGAGATCTCGCCGCCCTCGAAGACACCGGTATCGTTGCGGATCACCGTGCCGTCATCCTGCCGGCCCTCCACCGGCGGGCGATAGCGCATCAGCCGGCCGATCGACGGCAGGAAGTTGCGATACGGGTCTTCCGCATAGAGCCGGCTTTCGATCGCCCAGCCATTCAGCTTCACGTCGTCCTGGCCGAAGGACAATTTCTCGCCGGCGGCGACGCGGATCATCTGTTCCACGAGGTCGATGCCGGTGACGAGTTCGGTCACCGGATGCTCCACCTGCAGGCGGGTGTTCATTTCGAGGAAGTAGAATTGGCGAGCGCCGTCGACGATAAACTCCACCGTGCCGGCGGAGAAATAGCCGACCGCCTTTGCCAGCGCCACTGCCTGCTCACCCATGGCACGCCGGGTGGCAGCATCGAGGAAGGGTGACGGCGCCTCCTCGATGACCTTCTGGTTGCGGCGCTGGATGGAGCATTCGCGCTCGCCGAGGTAAAGCGTGCTGCCGTGCCTGTCGCCGAGCACCTGGATCTCGATATGGCGCGGCTCGGTGACGAATTTCTCGATGAAGATCCGGTCGTCGCCAAAGGAGCTTTTCGCCTCGTTCTTCGAAGCCTGAAAACCCTCGCGTGCCTCCTGATCGTTCCAGGCAATGCGCATGCCCTTGCCGCCGCCGCCGGCCGACGCCTTGATCATCACCGGATAGCCGATCGAAGAGGCGATCCTCACCGCCTCGCCGGCATCCTCGATCAGGCCCATATGGCCGGGCACGGTGTTGACGCCCGCCTCCGCGGCGATCTTCTTGGAGGTGATCTTGTCACCCATCGCCTCGATGGCTTTCACCGGCGGGCCGATGAAGGCGACGCCTTCCTTTTCGAGCGCTGCGGCGAAAGCGGCATTTTCCGACAGGAAGCCATAACCTGGATGGACGGCATCCGCACCCGTCTTGCGGATCGCATCAAGGATCCTGTCGATGACGATATAGGACTGGGACGACGGCGCAGGACCGATATGAACCGCCTCGTCGGCCATGCGCACATGCAGCGCGTCACGATCGGCGTCCGAATAGACGGCGACCGTCGCAATGCCCATCTTCCTGGCCGTCTTGATGACCCGGCATGCGATTTCGCCGCGATTGGCAATAAGGATTTTCTTGAACATCAGGTCAGTTTCCCGGACCGCGATCATCGTCCTCGCGGTATTTCTTTTCATAAGGAAGGGTGAGAATGGCGGAACCGGCAGCCGCGCCGCCGAAGATCGAGGCAAAGGGGACGATCACAAGGAGAACGGGAAGGACGGGATTGGCCGAACGCGCAACCAGTGTGCCAAGACCGCCAATGTCGAACAGGATGAGCGCAGTGCCGACGCCCGCGCCGATGAGCGCGCCGGCAAGCGCATGAAGGCCCATGAAGCGCAGCATCTGCCAATGATCGCGGCGCACTTCCTCCGGCGTCAACTCGGGCTTGCGACGATCATCGCCAAACGCATGGTGCGCCCTTTGCCTTTCCAGCCTTTTCCGGAGCCAGCGCTCCGGATCGAAAAGCCTGCTCATGCTCGCCTTGAGGGGATGAGCGACGACGATTTTCTCCCGCATCGCCCTAGACCTCCATCACGTCTTCGAAAGATTCCGGAAAGCTCTGGCGCGCGGTCTTCTCGTTGATCATCAATAACGCCTCATAGGAGGCCGGGCCGAAATCCTTCTCTGCCGGCACGACCTCGCGGCCGAAGAGGAGGCTGAGACGCGCGGCATCGAGGTTGCCGCGCTCGAACGGTTCAGGCCCGAAATGGTGCCAGAGCGCATGCAGGAAGGCCGCGTCGACCTGATGTTCCTGGGAGCCCGGCCGGGCACGGCGGGGAAGAGCCTTGATCGGCGTCACGCCCTTCGGGTTCGCGCGGCGGATGACGAACTGGATTCCCGTGCCCGGCATGCCGGAGGGAAAGCCCCGATGCTTCGTCATGTCGGGAAGAGTGGCCATGGCTATTCCTCCGTCCTCTAAAGCGGGATCGTATCGTGCTTCTTCCAGTGCGTCGTCACCTGCTTGCCCCTCAGCGAGGCAAAGGCGCGGGCGATGCGACGACGGGACGAATGCGGCATGATCACCTCGTCGATGAAGCCGCGCTCGGCCGCCACGAACGGGTTGGCGAACCGCTCCTCGTATTCCTTCGTGCGGGCGGCGATCTTTTCCGCATCGGAAAGCTCGGAGCGGTAAAGGATTTCGGTCGCACCCTTGGCGCCCATCACCGCGATCTCCGCGGTCGGCCAAGCGTAATTGATATCGGCGCCGATATGCTTGGAGGCCATCACGTCATAGGCGCCGCCATAGGCCTTGCGGGTAATCAGGGTCACCATCGGCACGGTCGCTTCGGAATAGGCGAAGAGCAGCTTGGCGCCGTGCTTGATGACTCCGCCATATTCCTGCGCGACGCCCGGCAGGAAACCCGGCACGTCGACGAGCGTCAGGATGGGGATCGAAAAGGCATCGCAGAAGCGGACGAAACGGGCGGCCTTGCGCGAACTGTCGATATCGAGGCAGCCGGCGAGCACCATCGGCTGGTTCGCGACGACGCCGACCGTCTGTCCCTCAAGCCGGATGAAGCCGGTGACGATGTTCTTCGCGAAGGCTTCCTGGATCTCGAAGAAATCGCCCTCGTCGGCGATCGCGAAAATCAGTTCCTTCATGTCGTAGGGCTTGGTCGGGCTGTCGGGGATGAGGCTGTCGAGCCGCATCTCCACCCGGGCCGGATCGTCGTGGAAGGGCCGGACCGGCGGCTTTTCGCGGTTGTTGAGCGGCAGGAAGTCGAAGAGCTGACGCACCGCCTCCAGCGCCTCGATATCATTTTCAAAGGCGGCATCGGCGACCGAGGATTTTTTCGTATGAGTGCCGGCGCCGCCGAGTTCTTCAGCGGTGACGATCTCATTGGTCACAGTTTTCACCACGTCCGGGCCGGTGACGAACATGTAGGATGAATCACGCACCATGAAGATGAAGTCCGTCATCGCCGGCGAATAGACCGCGCCGCCGGCGCAGGGGCCCATGATGACGGAAATCTGCGGGATCACGCCCGACGCCTCGGCATTGCGGCGGAACACTTCCGCATAGCCTGCCAGCGAGGCGACCCCTTCCTGGATGCGGGCGCCGCCGGAATCATTGAGCCCGATCACCGGCGCGCCGACGCGGACCGCCATATCCATGATCTTGCAGATCTTCTGAGCGTGGGTTTCGGAGAGCGAGCCGCCGAGCACGGTGAAATCCTGGGAGAAGACATAGACCTGGCGGCCGTTGATCGTGCCCCAGCCGGTGACGACGCCATCGCCCGCCACCTTTTGTTCCGCCATGCCGAAATCCACCGCGCGGTGGGTGACGTACATGTCGAACTCCTCGAAGGAGCCCTCGTCGAGCAGGACATCGATACGCTCGCGGGCCGTCAGCTTGCCTTTGGCATGCTGTGCGGCGATGCGTCTCTCGCCGCCGCCGAGCCGTGCTTCCGCCCGTCGCTTCTCCACCTCGTTCAGAACTGCGCGCATGACTACTCCCGAATGCGTTCGCTCTTCCCTTATTCCGTCGGCCCATTCCAGAAAACCGTTGAACGCGTGCATTTGTGGAATTATAAAATCGCAAACCTGAAAATGCGAATTTGCGAACATGGCGATCGGAAAGCTCTTTATCGGCAGGAAAGTACGGGAATTGCGGGCCGCGAGCAATGCGACCCAGAGCCAGTTCGCCGAACGCATCGGCATATCGACCAGCTATCTCAACCAGATCGAGAACAACCAGCGGCCGGTTTCGGCGGCCGTGCTTCTGGCGCTCGCCGACAAGTTCCAGCTCGACATTGCCGAGATCTCGACCGGAGAGACGGACCGGCTTCTCTCCGCTCTTTCCGAGGCGCTGTCCGACCCGCTGTTCGAGACCTACCAGCCGAGCCTGCAGGAACTGAAGCTGGTAACCCAGAACGCGCCGGGGCTGGCGCACGCGCTGATCACCTGCCACCAGGCCTATCGCCGCAACGGCGAGCAGCTCGCCGGCATGGACGACCGGCTGGGGCGGACGGCTGCGGCCGAAACCACGCCCTATGACGAGGTGCGCGACTTCTTCCACTTCGTTGACAACTATCTGCACGAACTCGATATCTCCGCAGAGAAACTGGCGCTCGACCTCGGTTTCCCGGCCGCCGACAGCCATCCGCTGCTGACGGACTACCTGGAAAAGGCATTCGGCGTGCGCGTGGTGCACGGGCCGATGGCGGCGCATGCCATCCGCCATTACGATCCGGCCTCCCGGGTGCTGACGCTGAACCCCTATGCGCCGGCTCAGACCCGCCTCTTCCAGGTGGCGGTGGAGATCGCCCAGCTCCATGCGGGAACGATCGCCGATACGATCGCCCGCAATGCGGGTTTCCGGACCGAGGAAGCGGTGGACATCTGTCGCATCGGCCTCCACAATTATTTCGCCGGCGCGCTGCTGATGCCCTACCAGACGTTCCTCAAGGCGGCGCGGGAGCTCCGGCATGATATCGAGCTTCTGGCAGCGCGCTTCGGTGCCTCGCTGGAGCAGGTCTGCCACCGGCTTTCCACCCTGCAGAGGCCGGGCCTCAAGGGCGTGCCTATCTTCTTCGCCAAGATCGACCGGGCCGGCAACATCACTAAGCGGCACAGCGCCACCAAGCTGCAGTTCGCCCGTTTCGGCGCGGCCTGTCCGCTCTGGAACGCGCACCAGGCCTTCGAGGCGCCGGGGCGCATCATCCGGCAGCTTGCCGAAACTCCGGACGGCGTGCGTTACCTCTGTCTCGCCACGCAGGTGAGCAAGGGCATCGGCGGCTTCCGGTCGCACCAGCCGGTCTACGCGCTGGCGCTCGGCTGCGAGATTTCCTATGCGGAAGCCTTCGTCTATGCCGACGACCTGAACCTTGCGGATCGCGCCGGCTTCGATCCGATCGGCATATCCTGCCGCATCTGCGAGCGGCCGAACTGCACGAGCCGAGCGGTGCCCCCCTTCCGCCGCAAGATCGCCGTCGACCACAACATACGCGAAACCACGCCCTACAAGCTGCGCTGAAGCCCGCTTTCTTCAATCGGATTCCGGCAGCGGGCCTGGGCCGGTTGGTCTGCGCATGCCGTCAGTGAAACGCCGGTCGCCGTTTTCAGACGAGGTGTTTCAATGCACGTCGAAAGTGCCGGTGAGCGAGGCTTCCGACAGCGTGTGCTTGCGCACCTCATCCCACATGGATTTCGCGTCCGCCATATCCGACATTTCCAGCTCCGGCACATCGAGAGCGGCAATGCGGAAACGGTAATGGTGCGTGCCATGCCCCTTCGGAGGCTGCGGCCCGTCATAACGGGTATTGCCGAAGTCGTTGCGGGAGAAGCGCACGCCGCCCTTCGACTTCACATGGACGCCCCGCGACAGTTCGCTCCAATCCTTCGGGATGTTGAACATGCCGCAATGGCGAAACGTTCCGCGCGGCGCATCGGGATCCTCGACGATCAGCGCGAAACTCCCGGCGCCCTCCGGTGCCCCACTCCATTTCAGCGGCGGCATCTGGTTTTCGCCAAGCCGGGTATATTTGTCCGGCACACGTTCGCCCTCGGCGAAGGCCGGACTCGTCAGCGTCATAGCCATGTCCTGTTCCTCCATGCATCATGCGGCCTGTCGATCAGGCCGGCGATCCCTCAACAAGGATGCCGATCCATGGTTCCATGAAGCCGGGCCTATTTCCGCGTCAGCCACTCTCGGTGTCGGACCTGTCCTGCTCTTCCACAAAGATGCCCCAGGCCGCCATGAAGAGCGCCGCGATCAGGGGGCCGATCACGAAACCATTTATTCCCATCAGGGAAATCCCGCCGATCGTGGAAATCAATACGACATAGTCCGGCAGGCGGGTTTCCTTGCCCACAAGTGGCGGCCTCAGCAGGTTGTCGACAAGGCCGATGACCAGGACACCGATCGCCACCAGTATCGCCGCCTTGATCCAGAACCCGGAGAGCGCGAGGTAGGCTGCAGTCGGCACCCAGACCAGCGCGGCGCCCACCGCCGGAAGCAACGAAAGAAGGCTCATCAACACACCCCAGAGCAAGGCCGGCTCAACCCCAAGTGCCCAGAACGCGACGCCACCGATCGATCCCTGGATAAGTGCGATGATGACATTACCTCTTACCGTCGCCCGGATCACAGAAATGAACTTTGAACTAAACCGGTGGGTATGCGCGTCGCTCAACGGAAGCGCACGTCCGACGACACGCGCCAGCGAACGTCCATCCCGAAACAGGAAGAACAGCAGATACAGCATCACACCGAATGCGACGAAAAACTGAAGCGTGTTCTGCCCGAGACTTAGAGCCCTGCCGGCAAAAAAGCCGCCGCCCTGCATGAGCGCGCCGGAGACGCGAGTCCACAACTCGCCGAAACCATTCAACTCCAGCCTGTGAAGCCAATCCTGAACGAATAGAGGCAACGCGCCCTGCAGTTGCTGGAGAAGCCGCCGGACGTCGATTTCTCCGTTGTCGATGCGCTGATAGAGGTTGTTGCCTTGCTGAACGAGGGAACTGAGGACGATCAATCCCGGAATGATAACGAGGCAAAGGCAGATAAGGACCGAGATGGCCGCGGCAACATTCGAACGCCCGTGCAGCCCCGCTTCAAGCCTCGCATGCAGGGGAAAGAAGATGATCGCAAGAACGACGGCCCAGAAGATCGCGGAATAGAAAGGCAGGACGATGGCGATGAAGGCGATGCTCACCAGGACGAGGAGCACATAGAAACTGATACGCTGGACGGGCATGCGATCTCTTCCGCTGCGGATGGGCCGGTGCAATCCTATCACACATGTTTTCGCCGGTCTGGCCTTCCGAGCAAGCCAAATGCGGAGACTGCCTCCCTTCCCCATTCATGACATAGATCAAAGGACGGCGCACCACCTTCCGGTAGGGGATTTTCCAGAACCAGAGGTTACCCGGCAGAGTCTACCGGAGTTTCGGCTGCTGTGGATAATGGCGCTCACTGGCCCTAGATTAATCCGCGGTGGCGGAAGCCGTGGGCAGTCATGAAATCGGATTCCGGAGCGAGGATGCTTATGAACAAGAAGACGCAGTTCCACGTCTGGTATTGGGTCGCCGCCTTCTTCGGGCTGATGCTGTTCCAATACCTCTTCACGACCGCGACGCAGGTTGCGCAGATACCCTACAGCCAGTTCGAGACGGACCTGAAGGACGGCAAGATCGCCGAAGTGTCGGTCTCCGACAACTATATCCAGGGGCGATACAAGGAACCGCAGAACGAACGCCCCTATTTCATCACCACGCGCGTTCAACCCGACCTCGCCCAGCAGTTCCAGCAATACGGCGTGGTGGTGACCGGCCAAATGGAAAACACCTTCCTGCGAGACCTCCTTTCCTGGGTCATTCCCGTGGCGCTCTTCGTCGGCGTGTGGATGTTCATGCTGCGGCGCATGGGTGCCGGCGGCCTGGGCGGCGGCCTGATGCAGATCGGCAAGAGCCGCGCCAAGGTCTATGTCCAGTCCGATACAGGCGTGACCTTCAAGGACGTGGCTGGCGTCGACGAGGCCAAGGACGAATTGAAGGAGATCGTCGACTTCCTCAAGGACCCCGTCGGCTACGGCCGGCTCGGCGGACGCATGCCGAAAGGCATTCTGCTCGTCGGCCCGCCCGGGACCGGTAAGACACTTTTGGCAAGGGCCGTCGCGGGCGAGGCCGCGGTGCCGTTCTTCTCGATCTCCGGCTCCGAATTCGTGGAAATGTTCGTCGGCGTCGGGGCTGCCCGCGTACGTGACCTCTTCGAACAGGCACGCTCCAAGGCCCCGGCCATCATCTTCATAGACGAGCTCGACGCGCTGGGGCGCGCCCGCGGCATCGGCCCGCTTGCAGGCGGCCACGACGAGAAGGAGCAGACGCTCAACCAGCTTCTGGTGGAACTCGACGGTTTCGATTCCTCGACCGGGCTCGTGCTGCTTGCGGCCACCAACCGGCCGGAAATCCTCGACCCGGCCCTCCTTAGGGCCGGACGCTTCGACCGCCAGGTGCTCGTCGACCGTCCCGACAAGGTAGGACGCATCCAGATCCTCAACGTGCATATCAAGAAGGCGAAGCTTGCACCGGAAGTCAATGTCGAAGAGATCGCCGCGCTGACACCCGGCTTTACCGGCGCAGACCTCGCCAATCTGGTGAACGAGGCGACGCTGCTCGCCACCCGCCGGAAGGCGGCCGCAGTCACCATGGAGGACTTCAACAACGCCATCGAACGCATCGTCGCGGGGCTGGAAAAGCGCAACCGGCTGCTCAACCCCAAGGAGCGCGAGATCGTCGCCCACCATGAGATGGGGCATGCCCTCGTCGCCATGGCGCTGCCGGGAGTCGATCCCGTCCACAAGGTCTCGATCATCCCGCGCGGCATCGGCGCGCTCGGCTACACGATCCAGCGCCCGACCGAGGACCGTTTCCTGATGACCCGCGAAGAGCTCGAAAACAAGATGGCCGTGCTGCTCGGCGGGCGGGCGGCGGAATGGATCATCTATCATCATCTTTCGACAGGTGCTGCGGACGATCTCGTCAAGGTGACCGACATCGCTCGCGCCATGGTCACCCGCTACGGGATGACCGAAAAGCTCGGACACGTGGCGCTGGAAAGGGACCGGCGCTCCTTCCTCGCCACCGATCAGCCCTATTACGGACCGGAGGAGCATGAATATTCCGACGAGACCGCCACGACGGTCGACGAGGAAGTGCGTCGCATCGTCGACGAAACCTTCGACCGGGCGGTTGCCATTCTGACCGAGCGCAGAAGCGCATTGGAGAAATCCGCAAGGCTGCTGCTCGACAGGGAGACGCTGGACGAGAACGATCTTGCATCGTTCAAGCAGGCAGCTCCGGCCAACGCCGCGGAAAAGGTTTGATCCGGAGGGCGATGGATATCAGGCAGTGCTGCCGGTGACGCCAAGCGAAAGGCGGGCCGACCGCTCTCCCCCCGGCTGCAGGACAAAAAGGCCCGCGGCCGCCTTTGCTTCCGGCGGGAAGCCGAAGGCCCCGGCAACATGCGAGACGGGTTCGAGACAGACATAGGCCGGCATGCGGTGCGCCACCAGATGCGGCAGTTCCGGACCGGCGGTGAGCGTGATCTCGGCGCCGCCATCAAGGGTGGCCGTCGCAGCCCCCCACTCCGACAGGAAAACCGTAAAGCCCTCGCTAGGAAACGGCTTGTTGGCGTCGCGCGTTTGCGGTGCTGCTCCGCTCGGGATGCCCATCGAGCTTACCGGCCAGATTTCTGCCGCAACGCAGGAGACAGCATTCCCGAGGCCGGCCGCGAAATAGGGATGCCAGCCGAAACCACCCGGCATGGTGCCATTTCCCGTGTTCGTCAGCGCGAGTTCCACATCCAGCCGGCCGTCGGCGAGTACGAAGCGCTGCACGGCGCGGAAATCGAAAGGCCAGTCGGCATCCGCTTCATAGTTCAGGGCCAATTCGATCCGGTCTGGTTCATGCGAAACCACATGCCAGCGCCGACGGTGGGCCGGCCCGTGCTGTGCATCGCTCCCAAGTGCTGGATGCGGCAGGACTTCATAGTGCCTGCCCTCATGCTCGAAGGCAGCGCCGACCAGCCGGTTATGATAGGGGAACAGTGGATAGGCGCCGGCCTTCGGCCAGTTCAGCGGATCGAATTCCGGGCCGGTGGTCGGTATGAGGATGTCGCCGAACCGTTCGTGGACGAGATGGGTCATCCGTCCGCCATTTTCGGGGAGGAAGCGGGCGTCAAGAGGCCCGCTCCTTATGCTTGTCCAGCTCCCGGGCCAATCAGGCGAAGGCATAGGACCCGTCCGGGCGCTTCGGCACGCGCCGCTGCCAGTGGATATAGCCCTCTTCCTGCATCGCCTTCTCGTCCAGCTCGACGCCCCAGCCGGGTCGATCCGGCCGGAGTTCCAGATAGCCGTCCTTCGGCAGGTAGGGATCGACGACATAACGCGTTTCGCCTTCCCGCTTTTCGACTTCCGTGCCGCCATAGACATAGGCCTGACCTTTCGGCAGCCGGTATTCGAGAATCTTGAAATTCTGTTGCGCGGCGGAAAAATGCACGTTGACCGCCGTCGCGAGCGGCCCCATCGGATTGTGTGGCGCGACGCCCACGAAGAAGGCCTCGGCCAGCGTCGCGATCCGCTTCATCTCCGATATCCCGCCGACGACGCAGATATCCGGCTGGATCAGGTCCGCGCCCTTCACCTGCAGCAACCGCAGGAATTCGTTGCGGTTATAGAGCGATTCCCCCGTCGCCAGCGTGCAGTTCAGGCCCTGTTTCAGGTCGCCCCACATGTCGATGTTTTCCGGGCGCAGCGGCTCTTCGAAGAATAGCGGGTCGTAGGGCGCCAGCGCGTTGCCGAGCTGGCGGGCCGCCGCCGGCTCGTAGATCTTGGCATGTGCGTCGAAGGCGATCTCGTATTCCGGCCGCACGGCCTCCCGCAAAGTCCGGAAATATTCCGCCGAGCTCCGCACCACCTCGCCCCAGCGATTGGCGTGGATATCGATCCGCCACGGGCTGAGCTTGAAGGCGGTGAAGCCCCATTCCTCGTTCAGCCGGTCCAGCTCCTCCTTCGCCGCCGGTACGTCCGGCGCGGTGTAGACGCCGGCATAGATCTTGACCCGGTCGCGCACCTCGCCGCCCAAAAGCTTGTAGACCGGCACGCCCGCCGCCTTCGCCGCGAGGTCCCAGAGGCAATGGTCGAGCCCGGAAATCGCCGCCAGACCCAGCGCGCCCGGCGGAAACCGGCTCTGCTGAATCATCAGGTTGACCAGGAAATCCACCCGCGTCGGGTCCTGCCCTGCGATGAAGCCGTAGAGATAGTCCAAGAGCGGCGGCAAGGCCTTGTCCGGCCCATGGTTATAGCATTCGCCCCAGCCGGTGAGCCCGTCGTCGGTATCGAGCGCGACGATGACACGCGGCCGATCCTTGTCGCGGGTCATGAAGACCCGCATGCGATCGATCTTCATCCTTCAGATATCCCTCACGTGTTGAAATAATGCCGGCGCGAAAGGCGTGTCTGGATATAGAGGCGTTCGCCATAGGTGCCGGGGTTGTAGGAGTTTCCGCTTTCCTGCACCGGCACCGAGACATTGCCCTCGCTCGGGAAGCGGGCGACGAATTCCTCGTCGATATCGCAGCCGAGACCCGGCGCATCGGGCACGGCGATCGATCCGCCTTCCTGTACCGGATGCGGCACGATCACATGCTGGCGGCCTTCCCAGTCGTCGTCGATGCGTTCCAGGATGAGCGCGTTCGGGATCGAGGCGAGCACGTGCAGCGCGGCATATTCCGCGACCGGTCCGAGCGAGCCGGAATGCGGCGCCATCTGGATGTGATGGGCTTCCGCCATGGCGGCGATCTTCTTCATTTGGGTGATGCCGCCGGCGCGGCCCGTATCCGGCTGGATGACGTCGACCAGTTCCTCCTCGATGAGCTGCCGCTCGCCGAAGATGGTCGCGGTGCGTTCACCCGATGCCAGCGGGATATGTGCGGCGTCGCGGATGCGGCGGTAGCCTTCGATATTGTCGGGCGCGATCGGGTCCTCGACCCAGAGCAGTTCGTAGGGTTCGAGCTTGCGCACCAGGCGGCAGGCATCGGCCGGCGTCATCCACGGCGGGCCGTGCAGGTCGATGGCGATGTCCATCTCGTCGCCGACCGCCTCGCGCAGCATGTCGACCTTGCGGACCGGATCGGAGACGCCACCGCATTTCAGCGCCTTGATGCCGCGCTCCTTGACGGCGAGCGCCTGCTCCACCGTGTTGGCATGCGAATAGATCGGGATGCGGTCGCGGACCTTGCCGCCGAGCAGGTTCCAGACCGGCACGCCGAGCGCCTTGCCCTTGATATCCCAGAGCGCCATGTCGATGCCGGTCATGGCGCCGCCGCCGACCGTGCCGAGCATGCCGTGGCCCATCATGGCGATCGCCATCTTCTGCCAGAGCTTTTCGATATGCGCCGGGTCCTCGCCGATTAGCAGCGGCGCGAGATCCTTGATGGCCGTCTCGATGACCCGCGGCCAGCCGGAGCATTCGCCGATGCCGGTGATGCCCTCGTCGGTCTCGATCTTCAGGAAAAGCCAGTTGCGCGTGCCTTCGAGCTTGTGCTGGGTGACATGGCCCGCATGACCGTCGGATGCCCATTTGGAGCGGTGCGGCTGGCCGGCATGCATGAGAAAGGTGCGAATTCCCGTGATCTTCATCGTGCGGAACTTCCATTCTTGACGTTACTGGGTTCGGTATAGGGGCTGGGTTCGGTGTAGCGGAACCGCCGGGAGTGGTCGCGGTCGCGCGGGTCCGGCCGGGGAATGGCCGAGATCAGTGCCTGCGTATAGGGATGGTCGGGGGCGTTGCAGACCTTGTCCGCCTCGCCCACCTCGACGAGCCTGCCGCGATACATGACGCCGACCCGGTCGCACATGTAGCGGATGACGCCGATATCGTGGCTGATGAAGATATAGGCCAGGCCAAGCTGGTCCTGCAGCCGCATCAAAAGGTCGAGCACCTGGAAGCGGACGGAGACGTCGAGGGCCGACGTCGCCTCGTCCGCCACGATGACCCGCGGATCGAGCGTGATTGCGCGCGCAATGCCGATGCGCTGGCGCTGGCCGCCAGAGAAGGCGTGCGGATAACGCTCGCGGGTTGCCGGATCGAGGCCAACCTGCTCCATGAGATGGCAAACGCGCTCGTCGAGCTGCCTGCCCCTGGCGATGCCATTGACGAGCAACGGTTCGCCGATGACCTGGGCGACGGTCATGCGCGGATTGAGCGAGCCGAACGGGTCCTGGAAGACCATGCGGAGTTCCCTACGCGCCGCCTTCAGCTCCGCCCCTTCCAGCCTGGCGAGATCTACGACCTTGCCGTCGGCGCGGCGGTAATGCATCTCGCCGGCGGTCGGATCATAGAGCCGCATGATCGAGCGACCCATCGTCGTCTTGCCCGAGCCGCTCTCGCCGACGATGCCGAGCGTTTCCCCCGGCAGAAGGGCGATCGACACATCGTTCAGCGCTTTCAACTCGCCGAACTCCATGGTGAGATTGCGGATATCGAGGATGGGATCGGCGGTGGTGTCGAGCGGCGGCCGCGCAAGCCGGATTTCTGCCTTCTGCTCCAGCTTCAGGACCGAGCCGATCAGCATGCGCGTATAGGGGTCCTTCGGCGCATGGAAAATCTCGTCGACCGGGCCGTATTCCTTCATCACCCCGTGATGCATGACGAGAACGTCGTCGGCGATCTGGGCGACCACTCCCATGTCGTGGGTAATGAACAGCACCGCCATGCCGTGGGCCTTCTGGAGCCGCGAGATCAGGTCGAGGATCTCGGCCTGGGTCGTCACGTCGAGGGCGGTCGTCGGTTCGTCGGCGATCAGAAGCTGCGGCTTGCAGGCGAGCGCCATGGCGATCATCGCACGCTGGCGCATACCGCCGGAATACTGGAAGGCGTAGCGGTCGAGCGCCTTTTCGGGATCCGGGATTTCCACCTGGCGCAGCAGCGAAATCGCCTCCGCCCTGGCCTCCGCCTTGCTCATCTTCAGGTGCAGGCGGAGCACTTCGGTGATCTGGTCGCCGACGGTATGCACCGGGGAGAGCGACGACATAGGCTCCTGGAAGATCATGGCGATGTCGGCGCCGCGCACCGAGCGAATAAGCTTGCCGCGCGGATCGAGTTTCGCGAGGTCGAGCGAACTTCCGTCCTGACGGTTGAGAGTGATCGAGCCGGAGGCAATGCGGCCCGGTGTATCGATGATCTGCAGGATCGAGCGGGCCGTGACCGATTTGCCCGATCCACTCTCGCCGACGACGCAGAGCGTCTTGCCCGGCTCGATCGAGAAGGAGAGATTATCGACCGCCCGGAAGATGCCGGTGCGGAGCGGGAACTCCGTCACCAGGTTCTTCACTTCGAGCAGCGGCTTATTGGTCGTCATTGCAGGGCGGGGTGCGATGGTGAGAATATCGGTCATCGGCGCCTCACTTGTTATAGGGATCGGCCGCATCGCGCAGGCCGTCGCCGAAGAGATTGAGCGCCATGACGGCGACGACGACGGCGGCTCCCGGCATGAAGAGCCAGGGAGCGGTCGCGATGGAGCGGATGTTCTGCGCCTCGCGCAGGAGCACGCCCCAGGAGATGGTCGGCGGCTGCAGGCCGAGGCCGAGGAAGGAAAGAGACGTCTCGGCGAGGATCATCGCCGGCACCGCGAGCGTCATCGACGCGATGATGTGGCTCGCGAAACTCGGCAGCATGTGCCGGAAAATGATGCGGCCCTCGGGCACGCCGTCCAGGCGGGCTGCCGCCACGAACTCCTCCGTCCGAAGCGACAGGAACCGGCCGCGCACGACGCGGGCAAGCTGCGCCCAGCCGGTAAAGGACAGGATGATGGTGATCATCATGTATTGCAGCGTTGCCGGCCAGCCCTGCGGCAGTGCCGCGGCGAGCGCCAGCCAAATCGGGATCGTCGGCAGCGACAGGACGAAATCGATCACGCGCTGCATGACGAAATCGATGCGGCCGCCGTAGTACCCCGATATGCCGCCGAGCACGATGCCGAGCAGCAGCGACAGGAAGACGCCGACAAGACCGATCGACAGCGATATCTGCGCACCCTGCACCGTGCGGCTGTAGACGTCACGACCCAGGCGGTCGGCGCCGAACAGGAAGAGCGGATGCGCCTTGTCGGTCGTTGCGATCAGGTGGATATCGGTTTCGAACAGGCCCAAGACGGAATAGGTGTAGCCGCGCCCGAATAAGGTGATCGGAATCCGCCGGGTCGTGTCTTCCTTGTAGATGGCCGCGAGCGTCTCCGGGTCGCGGGTCAGCTTCAGCGGATAGTAGTGCGGCCCGAATTTGAAGCCGTTCGTCGTGTCGAAGAAGTGGATGGCCTGCGGCGGGTGGAACGTCGCGCGCGCATTCTGCTGGATCGGATCGTTGATCGCGAAGAAGCCGGGTACGACGGCGACGATATACATCGCGACCGTGACGAAGAGCGCGACCATGGCAAGCCTGTGTCGCTTGAAAGCCCACCAGATGAGCTGCCATTGCGAAGCGACAGCGGCGCGGTCCGGACGGATATTGGTGATGGCAATGTCGGCCATGTCGCCCTCCTATTCGAGCCGGATGCGCGGATCGACCAGCGCCAGCAGGATATCGCTGATCAGCGAGCCGATCAGCGTGAGCGCGCAGATCAGGAGCACGAAGGCGCCGGCGAGATACATGTCCTGCGCCATCAGCGACTGGAGCAGCAGGGGCGCTGCGGTCGGCAGGTTGAGCACGATCGCCACCACGACCGAACCGGAAATCAGGTTCGGCAGCAGCCAGGCGATCGTCGAGATGAACGGGTTGAGCGCGATGCGCAGCGGATATTTGACGAGCAGCCGGAATTCGGAAAGGCCCTTGGCCCGCGCCGTCGTCACATAAGGCTTCGGCAGTTCGTCCAGCATGTTGGCGCGCATGACGCGGATCAGGCTCGCCGTGGACGACACCGCCAGGATCGCTACCGGCAGCCACAGATGCGTCAGGAGATCGAACATCTTGGCGATGCTCCAGGGCGCGGTCTCGTATTCCGACGAGAACAAGCCGCCGACATCGGCGCCGAACTCGACGGCGGCGACATACATCAGCACTAGAGCGAGCAGGAAGGACGGGATCGAGAGCCCGAAGAAGGTGAAGGCCGTGAAGGCGTAGTCGCCGATCGAGTATTTCTTCACGGCGGAGTAGACGCCGATCGGCAGCGCGAGTGCCCAGGTGGCGATCAGGCTTGCAAGCGCCAGCACCAGCGTCAGCGCCATGCGTTCCCATATGAGGCCCGAAACGGGTTGCTGCCATTCGAACGAGATGCCGAAATCGCCGCGGGTGACGATGCCCCATATCCATTTGAGATACTGCACCAGCATCGGCTGATCGAGCCCGAAGCGCTCGCGCAGGGACGCAGCGGTATTCTGGTCAATGACTTCGTTCGAGGAGGCAAGCGTCGCGATATAGGTGGTGACGAAGTCACCGGGCGGAAGCTGGATCAGCACGAAGGCCAGGAAACTCACCGCAAACAGCGATGGGATCATCCAGAAAAGGCGTTTGACGACGAATTTCAGCATGGAACGCTCGCAATTCGGATTGCACGGTACACCGACGCAAAGCAGAAGCTTTCGCCGCGGTGCCTGGGCAATAGGATTTGGAGAAGTGCCGCCGCCCAGGGCGGCGGCACGGCCAAGACAAATCAGCTCGTAAAGGTGAACTGCTGCGGCAGTGCCGGACCAGGATTCGGCCAGGACCAGCTATCCGGCTGCTTCTCCGGCACGTTGCGGAGGTTGTTGCGGATCACGCCGAAACCGCCGACCGCCAGGCAGACTCCCATAACCTCGAAATCCTCTGCGGCGAGATCGAAGATCTGCTTCATGATCGCCCCGCGCTTGTCGAGATCGGCGGTGGAGCGGGCCTCATCATAGAGCTTCATCCGCTTCTTCTGGCTTTCCGGCGGCTCCTCGCCCTTCTCGCCGTTGGACGTGTACCAGAGCGTCCACGGGATGGCATAGCGGGAACCCTGCGGGTGGAAGGCGAAGAAGTCGCGCGGGTCGAGCATCGGGTCGAGCCCGCCGGGACCGGGCCAGACCTGCGCGTCATGGGCGTTGTCGTCGCCGCGGGTGTAGTAGAGCGCGCGTTCGATCGTGTTGACCTTCATGTCGATGCCGATTCCTGCCCAATGCGCCTTTACCAGTTCCAGCACGTCGACGAGGTCCGGATAGAGCGTCGGGATGACGTCGACTGCGAAGAAGATCGGCTGTCCGTCCGGGCGCAAACGGATGCCGTTGCCGCTCTTCTTGTCGAGGCCGGCGGCATCCAACATGGAATTGGCCTTATCCGGGTCATATTCCGTGAATTGCCGTGCCAGTTTCTCGTGATACCAGGGATGGCCCGGACGCGGGCCGGTCTGGTAACCTTCGCTCTGGCCGAAATAGATGATGTCGATGATCTCCTGGCGGTTGATGCCGATCGACAGCGCCTGGCGGAAGGACTTGTCCGCAAATATCTTGCGCAACGCCGGGTCCTTGTGGGTCATGTTCAGGTAGAGCGAGCACTGCTGAGCCGCCGAGGGAACCAGCGACAACAGCCGGTAGTCACCCTTCTCCATGTTCTGCGACAGGGTTGGCTTGTTCGCCAGGCTGTTGATGTGGCGCTCCTGGATATCGACCTTGCCGGAGATGACGTTCAGCATCAGCGATTCGACGTCCTGCGAGATGCCGAAGTTCAGCTCGTCGATATAGGGGAGCTGGTTGCCTTCCGTATCGACCTGCCAGAAGTACGGATTGCGGGTCATCAACACACGGGTTGCCCCGCCGGAGTAGGGCTCCTTGATCACCCAGGGATCGAGAACGGGTTTTTCGGGGTTGGCCCAGCGGGACGGGATTTCGATATCTCCGCATTTCGCCCGGAAAAGCTCGGTCCAGCTCGTCACGCCCGCCGCTTTCACATCGGCATCCAGATTGGCGTTATATTTCGGCAGGAATTTGCTGCAGTAATGCTTCGCGAAGAGCGTCGGATGCTGCCCGAGCGGCGTCGCCAGATTTTCGAGATAAAGCGCATTCGGCGCGGCGAAGGTGAATTTTACGGTGTAATCGTCGATCTTCTCGACGGTGACCGGCTTGCCGCCAACCACGATCTGCGCCGGTGTCGCGCTGTAAAGTTCCTTGTTCTTGACGACGTCCTCGATGGCGAAGACGACGTCATCGGCCGTGAATGGATGCCCGTCGGACCACTTCGCGCCCTTCAGAAGATGGAACGTGAATTGCGAGGCATCGTCATTGACCTCCCACTTCTCCGCAAGGTTCGGAAGAACCGCCGTGAACTCCAGGTTCCAGCGCACGAGGCTCTGATTGCCGACCATGCGGAGGATGCCGTTATGGTCGGACGAGCCGCGCAGGCCGCGCCTCAACGTGCCGCCATAAGCACCGACTTTCTCGGAGGGCGTCACGACCATCGGGTTTTGCGGCAGCCGATCCGCCAGGGGCGGAAGCTTTCCCTCCTTCACGAGGGCAGCCAGCTGCGGCGCCTCCTTTCCGCCGGCGGCCCTGGCACTGCCACCGGCAACGGAGAGGGCGACAGCTCCACCCACCCCTGCCAGAAACGTCCGGCGGGTTACGCCGGCAGAAATGAACTCATCGTCGCGCATTGAAGTCCTCCCATGTCCTCCAGAACCACCGGATGGCTCCAGCGGCCTCCCAGCCGCCATCGCCTCGGACCCTCCATCCGATCGGCTCGAGGACCATAAGCCGCTTTTCAGATGATTACAAGTATTGACAGATTTTTACAGGTTAAATAGTTCTAGGCGGAAGCAGCCTCATGACTGCATGGGAGGAAGACGGATGACATTCGCTGAGGAAACACGGGAAAAGCTCAAGACGGTTTCGACCGCCACACTGACCACGATCCTTCTGAAGCGCGGGCTTCGGAACGTGTTCATTCACGGGATCCACAAGATCAACCCGGATGCTCCCCGGCTCGTCGGGCCGGCATTCACACTCCGCTACATCCCGGCGCGGGAAGACATCGATCACGTGGGCGTCTTCACCGACCGCACACACCCGCAGCGCCGCGCCATCGAGGAATGCCCGCCCGGCCATGTGCTGGTGATGGACAGCCGCAAGGACTCGACCGCGGCTTCGGCCGGCGCCATCCTGATGACAAGGCTCTACATGCGCGAGGCGGCGGGTGTCGTCACCGACGGCGGCTTCCGCGACACGCCGGACATCGCCAAACTGCCGTTCGCGGCCTATCATGCGGCCCCTTCGGCGCCGACCAATCTCATCCGCCACCACGCGCTCGACATCAACCAGCCGATCGGCTGCGGCGATGTGCCCGTCTATCCCGGCGATATCATCGTCGGCGACGACGAAGGCGTGGTTGTCATTCCCGCCGCCATGGCTAAAGAAGTGGCCGACGAAGCGGTCGAGCAGACGGCTTTCGAGGATTTCGTCGAGGAACGCGTGAAGGCGGGACGGGGGATTTTCGGGCTTTATCCGCCCGGACCGGAAGCCGAGGCCGAGTTCCGCGAATGGAGACGTGAAAAGGGACGCTGATGGACCAGCCTGGCGTGATAGCGGCGGCGAAGACCGAACCTCGCTTCAGCGACATCATCTACGAGAAGATCGTGAGCATGATTGCCGACGGCCGCTTTCCCGTCAACGAACGGCTTCCATCAGAACCCAACCTCGCCGTCATGCTGGGGGCTTCGCGGCCGGTCGTGCGCGAGGCGCTGGAGCGGTTGAGGGCCGACCAGCTGATCGTTTCGCGCAAGGGCTCGGGCTCCTACGTGCGGCAACGGCCGGATTCCTCGGTCTTGAAGCAGGTGCCGGTCGGCTCGCTTGCCGACGTGCAGCGGTTCTTCGAATTCCGCGCCGGGCTCGAAGCGGAGGCTGCCGAGCTTGCGGCCCGCAACTGGCAGGTCAACGACAAGATCCGGATCACCGCGGCACTCGAGGCGCTCGAACGATGTCTTGAGGTCGGCGAACTGGGGGCGGAGGAAGACCAGGCGCTGCATGACGCGATCGCGATGGCGACCGGCAACCAGTTCCATGTGATCGTCAGGGAATGGTTCAGGCCGCATTTCGCAATCGGCATGTCGGTGACGCGCAGCCTCAGCCTGAAGAGGACCCCGCTGCATGTCCGCACCGTCCAGGACGAGCATACGGCGATCGTCGAGGCCATTCTGGCACGCCGGGAACAGGAAGCGCATGACGCGATGAAGACTCATATCCTGAATGCACGCGCCCGCATGTTCCAGGGCGTGGGAAGTTAAGTTCCGGACACGGCGCGGGGAGGCGCCCGGGAGGAGGAGTATTTTGAGACGGATCGCGATGACGGGCGGTGCGGGCCATATCGCTTCGCAGCTCAGGGAGTTTCTTTGCCCCGATGTGGAGCATCTGAGGCTCATCGACCTGAAAGCGCCGGAAAGCCTGGCTTCCAACGAGAGCTTCTTCGAGGCCGACCTTTCCGATGCCGACGCCATGCGCAGGGCGCTCGAAGGCATGGATGGCATCATCCACCTCGGCGGCATTCCGCGCGAGGGGGAAATCGGTGACGTCCTGCGCGTCAACGTTCTCGGGACCCACAATCTCTACGAGGCGGCGCGGGAAAACGGCGTCGGCCGCGTGGTGTTCGCCTCCAGCAATCACGCGACCGGCTTCTATCCCCGTTCGCAGACGATTTCGCCCCTCGACATCCCGCGCCCGGACAGCCGCTACGGGCTATCGAAATGCTGGGGCGAACTTGTCGCGGGGCTTTATTACGACACGGCGGGCATCCGCACGCTTTCGATCCGCATCGGCAACGCCGCCGTCTATCCCAACAGCGAACGGTCGGCGGCGATCTGGATCAGCGCCCGCGACCTCTGGCAGCTGGTTAAAATCGGGCTTACCCATCCCGATATCGCCGCCGCCGTGGTCTATGGCATGTCCCGCACCGATGCCCGTTGGTGGCGGGACGAACTCGCAGAACGCCTCGGTTACCGACCGCAGGACAATGCCCGCGATCACCTGCGCATCGAGCAGGCAACCGAGAGCGCCGTGGCCTCCTTCTTCCAGGGTGGTGGTTTCTGCGAACCCGACCATGACGGAAATATCCGGCTGCGTGACCGGGACGGACTGGTCGTGCCTTCGGGAGCGCCATCATGAGCAAGACGAAGATCATTACCCCCGACGTCCGCCGCGTTATCGATTTTCCCCTGAAGGTGGGCGAATCGCCCACATGGGACGACCGGACCGGCGATCTCTGGCTTGTCGACATTCTCGCGCCGGCGGCCATCTGCCTCAGGGCCGATGGCCGGGTCGACCGTTTCGACATGCCGGTCAAGATCGGCTGCCTGGCGCTCTGCGAAAGCGGCGATATCGCGGTTGCGCTGGAAACCGGCGTTCACATCATGAATCCGAAGACCGGAACCATGAAACTGCTCTGCAATCCCGATGGCGGCCGCCCGGATAGCCGGCTCAATGACGGCAAGGTCGGGCCGGACGGCTGTTTCTGGGTCGGCACGCGCGACGAAGCTATTCCGCAGACCGGCAACGCGCGCCTCTACCGGGTCATGCCGGACGGCACGTTCGCCATCATTACCGACGGGCTTCTGACCTCCAACGGCCTCGCCTGGAGCCCGGACGGCCGGACGATGTACCATTCCGACAGCAGCGGCCTCTTCGCCCAGGTCTTCGATTTCGACCCGGAAAAGGGAGTGACCGGTCCGCCGCGCCGGCTCCGCGATTTCACGCCCGAGGAAGGCCGCCCGGACGGCGCGGCCATGGATGCGGACGGTTTCTACTGGATCGCCGGCGTTCTATCGGGCGGCGTCAACCGGCTATCGCCGGATGGCGAGGTCATCGAGATCTACAAGGTGCCGGCAAAATCGCCGACCATGCCCTGTTTCGGCGGCCCGGACCTCGGCACGATCTATGTGACCACCCTTTCGAACGATAACAACGGCACTTTCGAGCAGGGAACAGTGTTTGCCTTCGAAGCCGGCATTCAAGGTACGCCGGTCCACCGTTTTGCGATTTGAAACCAATTGTCTCCGTAAACCAGGAGAGGGAAAGATCATGAATATCCGGGACTTTCGAAAAGCATTGACCGGCATATCCGGGGTGCCGATCACTGCCTACGGCACCGATGGCGAGGTGAACGCCCATACGACACGAGCCGTCTATGCACGCGTTGCGACCGCCGGAATCCATAATATCGTGGCGGCAGGCAATACCGGCGAATTCTATACGCTGACACCCTCCGAAATCAGCACCGTCATCGAGGCGGCTGTCGCCGGCGTCGACGGCAAAGCACCCGTGACGGCGGCTGTCGGCCGCTCGCTGCGCGAAGCGATCGAAATGGCGAAGGCCGCGAAAGCCATGGGCGCCTCGGCCGTGATGTCGCATCAGCCCGTCGATCCCTTCGCGGCGCCGGCCGCACAGGTCAATTATTTTCGCGGGCTTGCGGAGGAATCGCCCCTGCCGCTCGTCGCCTATGTGCGAGCCGAAGGCTTCGGCCTCGACGACATGATGCGGCTGGCGAGCCATCCGAACATCGCCGGCATCAAGTTCGCGACGACGGACATCCTCCTGCTGTCGCGTTCCATTGCGGCCTCCGATCCCGGCAATGCGCTCTTCGTCTGTGGCCTGGCGGAAAGCTGGGCACCGGCCTTCACCGCCGCCGGCGCGAGAGGCTTTACGTCCGGCCTCGTCAATGTCGCACCGCAGTTTTCACTCGCCATCCATGCCGCACTCGAAAGCGGCGACTTCGCCGAGGCCCGCCGGATCATCGCGCTCATCGAGCCCTTTGAGCGCATGCGCACGAAATACCGCAACGGCGCCAATGTCACGGTCGTCAAGGAGGCTGTCGGCATCATGGGGCTCGCCGTCGGGGACGTACGCCTTCCCGGCCTGCCGAGGCTCGATCCGGAAGACCGGGTAAAGCTTGCGGGCCTTCTCAAGAGCTGGGCAACGGAAGGCAGAAAACTCGATACCGCAGTCTAATCCGCGGTATGGTTCTACCTCGCCAGCCGTCTCAGAGCCTGAGGCGGTTGGCCGAAGTTGCGAATGAAGGCACGGCGCATACGACCGGAGTCGCCGAAACCGGTGGCCTCGGCGATGTGCTCAAGCGGGGAATGGCTTGTCTCGACCGCCCTTCGCGCGGTCTCGAGACGCAGACGCTCCACGACCTTTGCCGGGGTCATGCCGGTTTCAGCCGAGAAGGCTCGAGCGAAATTGCGCGGGCTCATGGCCGCGCGGTCGGCAAGACGTTCCACAGTCAGCGGCTCGGCGAGGCTCCTGCGCATCCATTCGATCAGGTCCATGAACCGGCCAGTCCGCCCGCCCAGTTCCGTCAGCGCCGAAAACTGCGACTGTCCGCCCGGCCGTCGCTGATGCACCACAAGCTGCTGCGCCGTCCGACGGGCGATCTCCGGGCCGAGGTCGTCCTCGATCAGCGCAAGCGCCAGATCAATACCGGCTGAAATGCCCGCAGACGTCCAGACATCGCCATCCCTGATGAAGATGCGCTCCGCATCCAGCCGGGTCTTTGGATAGCGGCGGGCGAAATCCTCCGAATTGCCCCAATGGGTGGTGGCGCGACGCCCATCGAGCAAGCCGGCTTCGGCGAGGATATAGGCGCCCGAACAGACGCTCGCCGTCCGTCGCGACGTGACACGCTTCAGCCAGGCCAGTATTTCCTGAAACGCCGGCATGGAACGGATGACATCACCACCCGAGACGATGATTGTATCGAAAGGCCCTCCCTGGAGCTGCCCGGCCGTGAGCTTCAGCGCGGAAGAACTCTCGATCTCACCTCCACCGGGCGCCATCAGCATCAGCTCGTAGCTTTCCGGCCGAAACCGCTCGGCGATCTCTAAAGCCGTCGTCGGGCCAGCCACATCCAGTAGCTGGAAACCCGGAAAGATGACGGTGGCGATCGCTCGGCGCATGGCAGGAAATGCCCGATTTATGTCATTCCAGACAGAACGTAGCGGCTGTAATCTCGCTTTCAAGCCGGAACACGAAGGAACGAGCCGAGGCGAGCGATCATGAACTGGCGGCTTTTGTCGTGGAGCGTCCTGGGCGTGATCGCACTTTTGCTGGCGATCGGCGGCACCTGGATTTTCTCGCTGCCTGCGGCGACGGCCGCGGCGGCCATACGACCGATTCCACAGGAAGAAACTGACGCAACGATTGCAGCGTTGAAGCCCCCGAAACGCATGCGCCCCGTGGTGGCGATCATCGGCATCAACGACGGAACCGAAACGACCGACTATCTCATGCCCTATGGCATCCTCCGGCGCGCCGACGTCGCGGAAGTGATCGCCCTTGCGACGGCTGCGGGGCCGGTGACACTCTATCCGGCGCTCAAGGTCGAAGCGCAGGCAACCATAGCCGATTTCGACGCGCGGTATCCGGAGGGTGCGGACTATGTCATCGTTCCGGCCATGTACCGCGACGATGATCCCACTGCGTTACAGTGGATCAGGAGCCAGGCGGCCAAGAAAGCAATCATCATCAGCGTTTGTGCCGGCGCGAAAGTCGTTGCCGCAGCAGGTCTGCTCGACGGCAAGCGGGCGACGACCCATTGGTATTATCTCGACGAACTGCGCAAGGAACACCCTGCAGTCCGCTACATCGCGGATCGGCGGCTGGTCGTGGATCAGGGCATTGCGACGACAACGGGGATCACCGCTTCCATGCCGATGATGCTGACATTGATCGAGGCCATCGGCGGCAGGAACAAAGCGGAGAGCACCGCCCGGGATCTAGGCCTTGCGGGGTGGGATGCGCGCCATGACAGCAGCGCCTTTAGGCTTACCCGCCCGTTCGCGCTGGCGGCAATCGGCAATACGCTTGCTTTCTGGAACCGGGAAAAACTCGGCATCGAACTTACGCCCGGCATGGACGAAGTGTCGCTCGCCCTCGCGGCCGATGCCTGGTCGCGGACCTACCGGTCCCGGGCAGTGACGTTCACCGCGACTTCCGAGCCGCAGCAGAGCCGCAACGGCATCCGCCTTGTTCCCGAAGAAGTTACAGCACACTGGCCAAGGGATCTGCTGGTTCCAACAATCGACGATCGGCAGCCGGCGAAGGTCCTGGACGAAACCCTTCGTGCCATTACCGATCGCTATCAGGCGCGCATCGCCGAGTTCGTCGCCATGCAGCTCGAATACCCGCGGCGGGACATGCCGCAATAAGATCGGCCGTCCCGAAGGGTGCGCCGCGCGTGAGGAGCGGAGCCACGAAAGGGCCGATTTCCTACGTTCCCTTTGCGGGAGGAGTGGGCCGATCGTCTGGCAAGCCAAGGGAGGATAACCAGCGATGAAGGTATTGATAGCAGGGGCCGGAATTGGCGGATTGACCACAGCCCTTTTCCTGCATCGGGCGGGAATTGAGGTCGAAATCTTCGAACGCGCCGAGGAGGTGCGCGAGCTCGGCGTCGGCATCAACATGCTTCCGCATGCCGTCGGTCAACTGGTCGATCTGGGGCTGATGGCGGACCTCGACGAGGCAGGTATCCGCACGCGCGAACTCATCTATGCAAACCGGTTCGGGCAGGTCGTGTGGCAGGAATTGCGAGGCCTCGATGCCGGTTACGACGTGCCGCAGTTCAGCATCCATCGCGGCAAGCTGCTGGGGCTGATATACCGGGCCGTGGTCAACCGGCTTGGCCTAGGCGCCATCAGGACCGGATGCCGGATAGATGGCTTCGAGCAGACCGCCGAAGGCGTCACGGCACTTTTGACCGGGCGCGACGGCTCCCGTGGCGAGGTCCGGGGCGATCTTCTGATCGGCGCCGACGGGATCCATTCCGCCGTGCGAGCCGCGCTCTATCCCGCCGAGGGTTCGCCGACCTGGAGCGGCATCATGCTGTGGCGCGGTGCTACCCAGTGGCCGAAATGGCGGGACGGGCGCACGATGGCGATCGCCGGCGGCAATTTCGCGAAATTCGTCTATTACCCGATCGAGGCGGATCCGAAAGAGCCAGAGAGACGCCTGACGAACTGGGCCGTGATGGCGAAGACCGCCGAGACGGGCACGCAACCTTTGCGACGGGAAGACTGGAGCCGATCCGGCATCATGGACGAAGTGCTGCCCTTCGTGCGCGACCGGTTCCATCTCGATTTCGTCGACCCGGCGGCGATCATCGAGGCGACGGGCAGCTTTTACGAATATCCCAACTGCGACCGCGACCCGCTGCCTCGCTGGTCGTTCGGGCGGGTTACGCTGCTCGGCGATGCGGCCCACCCCATGTATCCGGTGGGTTCCAACGGCGCGAGCCAAGCCATTCTCGATGCAAAAAGCATTTCCACGCATCTGCAGAAGGCCGGTGAAATCGAGGCTGCGCTTCTGGCCTATGATGCCGAGCGCCAGCCTGCCACATCCGATATCGTGCTCGCCAACCGACGGGGCGGACCGGAAGGCGTCATCGACATGATCGAAGCCCGCGCGCCCGACGGGTTCGACGACATCGATGCAATCGCCTCCTACGAAGAGCGCAAGAGCGTGGTCCGGGGCTACGCCTCATTAGCCGGATTCGCGCGGCCATGACGGCCTCGGCCCGAAGCATCGAGTTTGCGCTGCGAATAAAATATCGAGCACCTGCCGTCCTACACATAATTGTCACCTGAAGCTGTTATAGGCATAATCATCCGAATGAATTCAGGATTCATCCGAATGATAGAGATGTCTGAAGCGCCAGCCATCCGCTCCAAATGGGGGCAATGGCAGACAGTCGAAGAACAGATCAGCAGGGACATCGCCTCCGGAACGCTTGTCCCCGGAGCCCGGTTGCCGACCGAGATCGAGATCATGCATCGGTTCAGCGTCGGGCGACATACCGTCCGGCGCGCGATTGCCGAGCTCGCCAGCGCAGGAAAAGTCCGTGTCGAACAGGGGCGCGGCACTTTCGTGGAGGAGCAGTCCGTCATCCGCTATAACATCGCGCGACGGACGAGGTTCAGCAAGAACCTCAAGGAACAGGGGCGCGTTCCCTCGGGCCAGCCGGTCGAGGAACTGGAAATCCCGGCGCCGCCCATCGTGGCCGCGGCGCTTCGGATACCGGAAAGCGACCCGGTCTATATGATCGTCCGGCGGGGATTTGCCGACGACGTCCCGATCACCGTCAGTCGCGCCTATCACCCGGTCAGCCGGTTTCCCAACATGCACATTCGCCGGCATCAGGGCGTATCGGTGACCGAAATCTACCGGGACTTCGGCATTCCGGATTACTTGCGCCATCGCACCACGATCTTCACGCGCCTCCCGATCACCGAGGAGGCTCGCCTTCTGGCACAGTCGCAGGAACAGCCGGTGCTCGTGGTCCAAAAGGTCGATGTCGACATGCAAGGCTGCCCGATCGGTTATTCGGAAACCGTCTGGGCGGGAGAGCGTATCCAGTTCGCGATCGATTACGACGAAGAGCCCGGCAACGTGGATGCGGCGGCCGGTGCACAGAAAGAGTAGGGAAGCATGACCGATCTCAAAGACGCAGAACCGTTCATCGGCCCATACAGCCACGGCGAAACACTCAGCATCATGGCAGCCAGCCGGCCCGCCCGGATAAAGGCCTGCGCGGAAGCACTTCTGGATGGGCTCGGGGATGTGGACGTGCTCGTCAACCGCACCGGCCTTGCCATGCTGCCGATGGTCGACACGGTCCGCGACACGGCGTTCCATCTTGGTGAAGTCTTGCTCGCCGAAGCCCATATCCGCGTGCCCGGGCGAAACGTCGAGGGCTATGGCGCGGTCGTCGGCCGCGATCTGGAGCATGCCATGGCGATCGCCGTCATCGATGCGGCAATCGCGGCGGAGCATTCCGGCGAGCTGGTTCTCGAATTTCTCGACTCCGAGAAGACCCATCAGGAAGAGGGCGATCGCAAGCGGCTGAGGAAGGTCGAGGCGACACGCGTGCAGATGGAGACCTTCTGACCATGACCTTGTCCATCCTTCCGACCGCCGGGGACATCCGCACCAATGCGGCTTTCGAAGAGCTGATGTGGGCGCTCGCCCGTCCCGGGCTGGAGCGCCGCCTTCCCACAACCGGCTTTCGAGCCATAGCCGAAACCCTCATCGATCGCGAATGTACGTTCCACGTCGCGGATGACGCCGCGCTTTCCGAACTGCTCATGCTGACGGGCGGAAAACCCGCCGCCATCGAGAACGCCGACTATGTCTTCGCGCCGCTCGCAACTGCCGAGGATGTGGCCATGCTCTCGGGGTTGCGCATCGGCACGCTCGCCTATCCGGACGAGGCAGCCACGCTTTTTGCGTCAGCCCGTTTCGGCGCCGGACAGGCATTGCGCCTAATTGGTCCCGGCATACGCGGATCGCTCACCATCCGGATCGACGGCATCCATCCGTCCTTCTGGCGGATGCGCGCCAATTCCATCCACTATCCGCTCGGATGGGATCTCTACGTCCTGGATGGCGACCGGCTGATCGGCATCCCCCGCTCAACCAAGATCGAGGTGCTGTGATGGCCTATGTGGCAACAAGAGGCGGCGAACGCGCCATCGAACAATCCGAGAGGTTCTACCGAGAAGATCTCGGCATCATCACCCGCGAGCGGGTGGATGCCATGCGCGAGGGCCTTCCCTACCTGATCGACAGGCTGATGGGAGAAGCCTCGCTTTACGAACCCGACCTTGCCGCGCTTGCGCTGGCGCAGGCCGGAGGCGACCTCTACGAGGCGGTGCTTCTGTTGCGGGCCTACCGGACGACCCAGCCGCGGCTTGCCGTTGCAGAACCGGTGACGCAGCCGGATCTCTTCACGGTCCGGCGCATTTCCGCCGCCTTCAAGGATATTCCCGGCGGACAGATTCTCGGCCCGACGCTCGATTATTCCCACCGCCTGCTGCAGGTCGGCGTGCTGAACGGCCAGAATTACGAACCGCCGGCGGTCGAGCCCGCGAAGGAACCCGCACCGGCGACCCAGCCCTCGCTCGCTGTCTGGCAGAAGGCGCAGGGGCTTATCCCCGACCATCCGGCTCAAACCGTGCCGACGGAGGACATTCCGGACGTCACACGCGAGCCGCTGCTCTTTCCGGCAAGCCGCGCGCACAAGCTGCAGAGCCTGGCGCGCGCCGACACGGGCGGGACTCTGGCGCTCGGTTATTCGACGATGCGGGGCTACGGCTCGGTCCACCCGACTGTCAACGAACTGCGACTTGCCGAAGCACCGGTGCGAATGCGCCATCCACGCGGAACGATCTTCAGCGCCGGTCGGGTTCGCATCAGCCAGACGGAAGTGATCTCCAAGGCGAGGGAACTGGAACTCGGTTTTGCGGCTACCTTCGGCTGGAACGAGGTGAAGGTGATCGCCGCCGCGACGCTCGATCTTGCTTCGAACCAGCCGAACCCGCATCCGGCATCGAACGAGGAATTCGTGCTCTATCATACGGAGCCGGTCGAAGGTTCCGGCTTCTGCATCCACTTCAAGCTGCCGCATTACGTGACGTTCCAGTCGAGCCTCGACGCCTTGCGCCGGGTCAAAACGGACCAGCAGGAAGCCGCCATCGCAAAGGCAAAACCCGAGACGGAAATGCAGCCAGAAGAAGACGAGGTTTTGCTGTGAAACTCAATGAACTGACCAAGCCATGGTCGGCCTTCAACTATGGTTTTCTCGATGAATCGGCCAAGCGCGAAATTCGCCGACGCACCCTCAAGGCTATTGCCATTCCCGGTTACCAGGTCCCTTACGCGAGCCGCGACGTTCCGATTGCCCGCGGCTGGGGCACCGGCGGGCTGCAGGTCACGCTCACGCTTCTCAAACCGGACTCGGTGGTGAAAGTGATCGACCAGGGGGCGGACGATTCGGTCAATGCCAGCAGCATCCGCAAGTTCCTTGCCAAGGTCGGCGGCGCCACCGAGACCAGTGATACGACCGAGGCGACGATCATCCAGTCCCGCCACCGCATTCCGGAGGAAAAGCTCCGCGAGGATCAGATTCTCGTGCTGCAGGTTCCCAATCCGGAGCCGCTGCGCCCGGTCCAGCCTGACATGTCGATCGCCCGCGAAATGCATGGCGATGCGGATTACGGCCAGCTCTGGCTGATCCTTTATGAGCAGCTCGTCAGATCGGGGCGGATCATGCAGGGATCGAGCTATCCCAGCATGGTCAACGGCCGCCATGTCATGACGCCGTCGCCGATCCCGCGCTGGGACGTACCCAAGCTCAATCAGGCAGACCACCTGACGATCCTTTCGGCGGGGCGGGAAAAGCGCATCTTCGCCGTGCCGCCTCATACCAGCGTCGAACCTCTCGTTTTCGACGACGTGCCCTATCGCGTCGAGGACCATCAGGACAAGACCTGCTACCGCAGCGGGGTCGAAGGCTTCTTCATGAACGAGCTGCCGCAGGACGACGGCTCGTCGCTCTATGAGCTCTCCGACAGTCATTTCGGCATCAAGAACATCCGCAAGGCGGAGGGCGAGCCGGTGACGCTCAGCGAAACCTGGTACAAGAACGGAAGGATGGAATGATGGCCGACGCATTCTTCGATGGCCGCACGCCGGCCATCCGGCACCAGCCTCCGCGACTGATGACGGCAGCGCCCATCCTGACAATGCACGGCATCAGCCGTACTTACGGCAACGTGCAGGCGCTTCGAAGCGTCGATGTCATGGTCTATCCGGGGGAAGTGCTCGGCATCGTCGGAGAATCCGGCTCCGGCAAGTCCACACTGCTGAGGATGATGAACCTCGAGGATACGCCTGATGCCGGCACCTACCATCTGGCGCTTCCCGGGCGTATAGACGACAACCTCTTCACGCTCGACCGCTTCCAGCGGAGGATGCTGAGAGCGCACCATATCGGCATCGTCTACCAGAACCCGCATCTTGGCCTGCTGATGAGGCACAGCAGCAGCGGCAATGTCGCCGAGCGATTGCTGATCGCCGGCGAACGCAACTTCGCTGCCTTACGCCAGCGCGCCAGGGAAGCGCTCGACGCCTCCGAATTTCCACTGACGCGCATGGACGCGCGGCCTTCCGAACTGTCGGGCGGAATGCAGCAGCGCGTCCAGCTCGCCAAGGCGATCGCGCTCGAACCGGCATTGCTTCTGCTCGATGAGCCGACGACAGGTCTCGACGTCAGCGTCCAGGCCCTCGTCCTCGATACGCTGAAGACGTTGCAGCGCGACCGCAACATCACCATGGTACTCGTCTCGCATGATCTCGGCGTCATACGCACGATGGCAGACCGGGTTATGGTGATGCGCAGGGGCGAGGTGGTGGAGCAGGGGCTTGCGGACCAGATATTCCAGGACCCGCAGCATGAATACACCCAGCAGCTCGTGCATGCGAAACTCTGACGTGAAGAGGCGAACGTGAACATTCACACATCCGCGATGCCGTCACCTGCGCCGGTGCTGCGCGTCGAAGGCCTTTCGAAACAGTTCGAAATGCATCATCTGAAGCGCACCCTGTTTGCCTTCGAAAATATCGGCTTCGAGCTGAACGAGGGCGAGTTCATCCTGTTGAAGGGCGAAAACGGCGCGGGCAAATCCACCCTTCTGCGGACCCTCTACCGGTCTTACCTGCCGCGCGCGGGGCATGCCTATTACCACACGCGGGAAGGCGTCATCGACCTCGCGGCCGCCGCCGATGTCGACATCGCCCTGCTGCGCCGCCGGGAGATCGGTTTTGTCACGCAGTTCCTCAACGCACGTCCGCGCGTGGCCGCGGACGAGATCGTCGCCGAGCCCCTCAGGCTTGCCGGCACGCCGCGCGCCGAGGCCCTATCGGAAGCCCGCCGCTGGCTTGCCGCCTTCGGTGTCAAGCCGCAGCTCTGGCCAGCCTATCCCTCGACATTTTCGGGAGGCGAGCAGCAGAAGGTCAATCTCGCGCGGGCGCTCATCCTGCCGCAGCGCCTTCTGCTGCTCGACGAGCCGACGGCCTCGCTCGACCGCTCGGCGCGCCGGGCGCTGGTCGGGCGCTTGGCCGAGCTCAAGGCCTCCGGTGTTGCAATGATCGGGGTCTTCCATCATCCCGAAGACGTAGCCGGTCTGATCGACCGGGAAATTCAATTGGAAACAATCAGGATTGCAGATGAGGCAGAAGAGGATGTGGTTGAGTGATTTCGAGATCGTCCTGCGCGATCGGGTAATAGAACGCGGGGCCGTCAGGATCGAAGACGGGCTGATCGCCGAGATCCGCGACACGCCCGTACTGGATGCGGATATCAGCGGCGATGGCCGGCTCCTCCTGCCCGGCTTCGTCGACATGCATGGAGACATGATCGAGAAGGAAATCGAACCGCGCGCCAACGTGCGCATGCCGCTCGAACTCGGCATCTACGATCTCGACAAGAAACTCGCGGCCAACGGTGTCACCACCGCCTATGCGGCACTCGCCTTCACGCCGGCTACCTATGGCCATGTCCGCTCCGTCGAGCATACGACCGTGATGATCGAGACGTTGGGGAAAATGCGTGACGAACTCCTCGTCGACCATCGGGTCCATGCCCGTTTCGAGATCACTTTCCCATCCGCGGTGGAAGTCGCCGAAAAGCTGATGGCGGCCGGCGCGCTCGGCCTGATCTCGCTGATGGATCACACGCCGGGACAAGGCCAGTATCGCGATCTCGAAATCCACACCCGCAACATGGCGAAGGCGAGGAAGATCGACTACGCGGCCGCCGTCGAGATGGTGAAGGAACGAATGGCCCAGCGCGAGGCCCATGGCGATGCAACGCATGTCGTCACGGGACTGGCGGAGCTGGCCAGGAACAAGGGCGTCTCGATTGCCTCGCACGACGACGACACGCTCGAAAAAGTATCGCTGATGCACGGCCTCGGGGTGGCGATCAGCGAATTTCCGATCACGCTCGAAGTGGCCGCCGAAGCCCGTCGCCTCGGCCTTGCGACCGCCATGGGCGCACCAAACGCACTGCGCGGCCTTTCCTATTCCGGAAACCTCTCGGCGCGTGAAGCCTTTGCGGCCGGCGTGCTCGATATTCTCGCCAGCGATTATCACCCCTCCGCGATCCTGCCCGCCGTGCTGGCGCTTGCGGAGATCGGCAACGGCGGATTGCCGGCTGCCGCGGCGCTCGCCAGCGCGAATCCGGCGGCGGCCCTCGGACTGTCAGATCGCGGCCGTATCGAAGAAGGATTGCGCGCCGATCTCGTCATTGCGGAAAGAGGCAGAATGCCGAGGTTGCGGGCCACCATCCGAGCGGGGCAACAGGTCTGGTCGGACGGGGTCGTTGGCAATCGTCCCAAAGTGGCTGCGTGAAGAACACTGCAGGCCAGGTCCAAAGGCCCGGCCTGCACGACAGGTGGTCATTTATTCCAAAAAATAAAGCAATCATTTGAAAGTTTCGAATGTTTTTCAAAAATTCTGAAATATTTTTTTGAAAATTCACGAAATATAATAATTCTGTCATGCACGACAACTATGAAATACTTCCAGTAGGCAGGCACTGCCATCCCTTCGATGGGAGACCAAAATCCATGTTGTTTTTTTGGATGGGATAGATGCTGGAACTATACTCTCTGAAGAAATCCTTTGGACAGGTGGATGCTGTCGATGATGTGACGGTGACCATCGATGCCGGCCAGATGGTCGGCATCATCGGAAGAAGCGGTGCGGGCAAATCGACACTGCTGCGGCTGGTCAACCGGCTGATCGAGCCTTCGAACGGAAAAATCCTTTTCAATGGGCGCGATATCACCAAACTGAAGGGGCGCGACCTGCGTTTGTGGCGTGCGTCCTGCGCCATGATCTTCCAGCAGTTCAATCTCGTGGAGAGGATGGATGTCCTCACCAATGTCCTGATCGGCCGCGTCGCGCATCAAGGTTTTCTGCCAACGATAACGCGGCACTTCAGCGAAGCGGAGAGGGCCATGGCCGTCCAGGCGCTCGATCGTCTCGGACTTTTGCCGCAGGCCCTGCAGAAGGCGGGGACGCTGTCCGGCGGGCAACAGCAACGGGTCGCCATCGCCAAAGCCCTGGTTCAACGTCCCGAAATCATGCTTGCCGACGAGCCGATTGCGTCGCTCGATCCGGCGAATGCGACCCGCGTCATGGAAGCCCTGCGGAAGATCAACCGGGAGGACGGGATCACGGTTCTTGTCAATCTCCACACGCTCGATACGGCGCGGGCCTATTGCGACAGGATCATCGCCATGCGCGCCGGCCGCATCGTCTTCGAAGGCCTGCCCAACGAGCTGACGCGCGATCGATTGAACTCGATCTATGGCGTCGGCGACGATGCAGACTTCGAAATCGATGAATCCGTGACATCAACAGCCATTGCTCCTCCCGCAGGCTCTCAAGCCAGGCAGACGACAATGGCGTGACGCCAAGCTCCGGCAACAGCGCCGGGTATAATCAATCCCTGGAGAAACATAATGAAGAACGTCCTCTTGACGATGGCCGTAACGGCCGCGCTTGCCCTTGCCGGCTCCGCCCATGCACAGGAATGGAAACAGACCTACAAGACGATCCGCTACGGCGTCCTCTCGGGCGAAAACGAGAAGGACCGCGTCGCCCGCTGGAAGGGCTTCGAAGCCTATCTCGAAAAACAGCTCGGCGTTGACGTCGAAATCTTCACCGCCGGCAATTATGACGGTGTGATCCAGGCACTGGCCGCCGACCAGATCGAATTCGCCTCGCTCGGCTCGTCGGCCTATGCCGCCGCCTATACCGAGACGAATGGCGGCGTCGAGCCGCTGCTCGCGGGCGTCGACAAGGATGGATCAAGCGGCTACTTTTCGGTCGTCACCGTCCGCTGCGATTCCGGTTACAAAAGCATCGACGACCTGAAGGGCAAGGTTCTGGCCTTTGCGGATCCGGATTCCACGTCCGGTTATGCGGTTCCCTATTTCAACCTGGTAAAGCAGGGCTACGATCCAAAGACCTTCTTTTCGGCCGTTCCCTTCTCCGGCTCGCATGAAACCGGCGTGATGGGCGTCTTCAACAAGCAGTTCGATGCTGCTGCCACCTATATCAATACCGAGAAGAACGGCATTCCGCAGCGCATGGAAACCAAGGGCATGATCGCTGCGGGGCAGATCTGTCGTATCTGGCAATCGCCGGAAATCACCAACGGTCCCCTCACCGCCCGCAAGAACCTGCCGGCCGGCCTGATCGCAGCGGTCAGGACCGCCGTCAAAGACCTGCCGAAGAACGACCCCGCCGTCTACAAGGAAATCACGTCCGGCGACCCGACCGTGAACGGCTATATCGAGGTCGACCATAAGCGCTACGAATGGATCATCGAGATGCGCGACTGGCTGAAGAAACAGCGCCGCCAGGGCTGATACGGGAGAAAGGCGCGGCACCGGAATGGCCGGTGTCGCCGATTTGCGGGACATCGATGATGAGCGATCTTTCCCAAGCGATCCACGGTTTCGAGACCGAATATGCGAAGACCCGGAAGAAGGCGCGGCGCCTGCAGGTCGCCTCCACGCTCCTCTTTGCCGGCGCCGTGCTGTTTTCGGCCTATGTCGGCGGTTTCTTCGGCTTTACCGACGTCACGCTGCCTTCCGGCGAGCGCGTTTCGATGCCGAAGCTGTGGGCCGGCCTGCCGCGACTTGGCGAATATCTCGAAAAGACCATCCCGACGCTGAGATTGACAAGCCTCGGACCCGACCTCACCGAATGGTTCTGGCGCTGGGAGACATGGTTGCGCCTGCTTGGGGAAACGATCCTCATCGCCTATGCGGCAACCGTTCTCGGCGTCGCAGGAGGTTTCCTGCTCAGCTTTCTCGCGGCGCGCAATCTGAGCCCTGGCCGGTGGCTCTCGATTCTCGTGCGCCGCTATCTCGAGATCATCCGCACCGTTCCCGAACTCGTCTGGGCGCTCATCTTCGTCTTCTGCTTCGGTGTCGGCCCGCTTGCCGGGATGCTTGCGATCGGCGTTCACGCAACCGGCTCGCTCGGCAAGCTCTATTCGGAAGCCAACGAGAATATCGATATGCGGCCACTCGACGGCATCAAGGCATCCGGTGGCAACTGGTTCCAGCAGATGCGCTACGGCGCCGTGCCCCAGGTCATTCCGAACGTGATCAGCTATACGTTGCTGAGGTTCGAGATCAATGTCCGGTCCTCCTCCATCATCGGCTATGTCGGAGCGGGCGGGCTTGGCCAGGAAATCCGCACCGCAATGTCCCTGCAGGAATATACGGACCTCTCGGCGCTCTTCGTCATCATCCTCGTCAGCGTCACCATCATCGATTTCCTGAGCGAGAAACTGCGCCATAGAATTATCGGCCTCTCGGAGCACTGGACATGACGCGCGCTTCCGACTTCCATGATGCCGATCTGGTGAATGCCGCCAGGGGCCGCCTGCCGGATGCGTTCCGCCGCCCCCTGTTGCGGCGTCTCGCACCGGCGATCATCACGATTGTGCTGATCGCGCCGCTTGCCTATAGCGCCGTGGCTTTCGGCGCCACGCCGGGAAGGCTCATCGAGGGCCTGTCGCGGCTCGGCAATATCCTTGCCTTCATGTTCCCGCCGCATCTGTGGACCACATGGCAGGAATGGAGCGAAATCCTCGAAGGCCTCGGCGAAACCGTCGTGATGGCCTTCCTCGGGACATTGCTCGGAGCTGTCGTCGCCCTGCCGCTCGCCTTTCTCGGGGCGAAGAACATCATGCCGCTCACCTGGCTTCGACTGTTGTCCCGCCGCGGATTCGATACGCTGCGTGCCGTGGAACAGATCATCCTCGCCCTGATCTTCATCCGCGCCTTCGGGCTCGGTCCGCTCGCCGGCATCCTCGCCATAGCCGTCTCGGAGGTCGGCACTTTCGCCAAACTGTTCTCCGAGGCGATCGAGAATACGTCGCGCAAGCCCGTCGACGGCGTGAAGGCGTCCGGCGGCAGCAACATGCAAGCCATACGCTACGCGATCATGCCGCAGGCACTGCCGGTGATCCTGTCGATCATTCTCTACAATTTCGAATCCAACGCCCGCTCCGGCACAATCCTCGGCATTGTCGGCGCAGGCGGCATCGGTTTTCTGCTGGCCGATCGCATGCACGCCTTCCGATGGTCGGAGGCCTGGTCGATCATCTTCCTGATCATCGCCACCGTCTACATGATCGATTCCGCATCGGCATGGATCCGCAGGAAGCTGATCTAAGATGTTGACGGCCGCATCGATGTCCTGATGCACAATGCCAGACCTACGATCTTCGTCCGGACCGACCCGGGATGGTACCGACGTGGGCTTCGCCGTGCTCGACCGCGTCCGGGCCGAAATGCCGCGCAGGGTCGGCCTCTCCGACCTTCTGAAGCCACAGCTTCCGGCCTGACAAGGAAACCTTGCGATGGCGGGGCCCTTGCGTCCCCGCCATCAATCACACGGTCAGCTCCGCAGAACGCGGTAGACCGCCGGAATGACCAGCACCGTGAGCAGCGTCGACGAGGCAAGCCCGAAGAGCAGCGAGATCGCCAACCCCTGGAAAATCGGATCGGCGAGAATGACCGCGGCGCCGATCATCGCCGCAAGCGCGGTGAGCAGGATCGGCTTGAAACGGATGGCACCCGCCTCCAGCAGCACGTCGACCAGCGGCCGGTCAGGTCCGCCGGCATGGCGGATGAAGTCGGCGAGCAGGATGGAATTGCGCACGATGATGCCGGCCAGCGCAATGAAGCCGATCATCGAGGTTGCCGTAAACGGAGCGCCGAACAGCCAGTGCCCCAGCATGATACCGATGAAAGTAAGCGGAATCGGCGTCAGGATGACCAGCGGCAGCTTGAACGAACCGAACTGGGCGACGACCAGGATGTAAATGCCGAGGATCGCTACCATGAAGGCTGCCCCCATGTCGCGGAAGGTCACCCAGGTCACCTCCCATTCGCCGTCCCACAGGAGCGTCGGCCGGGTCTCGTCGTCAGGCTGTCCGTGAAGAGAGGTGACGGGCTTCGGCAGATTGCCCCAGTCGGCCTTGTCGATGGCGTCCTGCACGGCGAGCATGCCGTAGATCGGCGCTTCGTAGGCACCCGCAAGCTCGGCCATCACCATTTCCGCCGCGCGGCCATTGTGCCGGAAGACCGGATAGGATGCCGGTTCGCGCTGGACATCGACCACGTCGCCGAGTTCGACCACACCGCGCCCGCCCGGCAGCGTATCGGCAGGCACCGGCGTCGCCAATGCACGCTCGCCGACCGTGGCGGCCTCTTTTGGCAAGGCGATCCGGATCGGTATCGGTTGGCGGCCGCCGCGATGGGAATAACCGACCGTCGTGCCGGCATAGAGATAGTTCAACGTATCATAGACGTCGGACTGCTCGACCCGGTAATATTCGAGATTGTCCTGGTCGATGGCGATGCGCGTCCGTTCCGACTGGTTGTGATAGCTATCGTCGACATCGACGATGAAGGGGACGCTTGCGAAGGCTTCACGCACCTTGCCGGCCACCGCGCGACGGGTTTCCGGGTCCGGACCGTAAACTTCGGCAAGCAGGGTGCCGATCACCGGCGGACCGGGCGGCGGCTCCACGATCTTCAGCACGGTGCCCTCCGGCAGGTCCAGCCCCTTGAGACGCTCGCGCAGATCAAGAGCAATGGCGTGGCTTGCGCGCTCCCGCTCGCCCTTGGGCGAGAGGTTCACGGCCACCTGACCCTGTTCGGGGTTGGCCCGCAGATAGTAGTGCCGTACCAGCCCGTTGAAATCGAAGGGCGCGGCCGTTCCCGCATAGGCCTGGAACGAGACTATCTCCGGAACCGGGGCGAGCCTTTCGACGACGGCCTGCAGGGTGCGGTCCGTATCCTCCACAGACGATCCCTTCGGCAGGTCGAGGACGACCTGGAGATCGGACTTGTTGTCGAACGGCAGCAGCTTCACCGTCACGTGCTTCGTATAGAGGAGCCCGAGCGAAGCCAGCGTGGCGAAGCCGACGATCAGGAGAAATGCCCAGGAACGTGCCTTGGTCTTCAGGATCGGCCGGGCGGCTGCGACGTAGAGCCGGCCAAGCATGCCACCTTCTGCACCTGCCGTATCATGCCCCGCGCCCGCATGTTCCCTGCTGATCTTCAGCATCAGCCACGGGGTGAGGATCACGGCCACGAAAAAGGAAAACAGCATGGCCGCCGAGGCGTTGGCAGGGATCGGGCTCATGTAGGGGCCCATCATGCCCGACACGAAAAGCATGGGCAGAAGAGCCGCGACCACCGTCAGCGTCGCAACGATGGTGGGATTGCCGACCTCGGCAACCGCATCGATGGCGGCCTGCGTTCGCGAACGTCCGTCATGCATCGCCCAGTGGCGCGCAATGTTCTCGATGACGACGATCGCGTCATCGACCAGGATGCCGATCGAGAAGATGAGCGCGAACAGGCTGACGCGGTTCAGCGTATAGCCCATGATCCATGCCGAAAACAGCGTGAGCAGGATCGTCGTCGGGATGACGACCGCGACGACCACGGCTTCGCGCCAGCCGATGGCAACGGCGACGAGCACGACGATGGAGACCGTCGCCAGGCCGAGATGGAACAGAAGCTCGTTGGCCTTCTCATTGGCGGTCTCACCGTAATTGCGCGTGACCGTCATCTCCACATCGGCCGGGAATATCTGGCCGCGTACCTGCTCAAGGCGCTGCTGGATTTCCTCCGCGATCACCACGGCGTTGGTGCCAGGTCGCTTGGCGATGGCGAGCGAAACCGCCGGTGCCCGGTTGAGCCCGTCCTGGGCCTTGCGGATATCCGTGACGCGGTTCTCCGCGGGCGACGTCGCGAGCACGACGCTGGCGACATCACGTACATAGACAGGGCGCCCGTCACGCGCGGTGAGCAGCAGGTTGCCGATCTCGGGCAGCGCCTGAAGGGTCTGGCCGGCAACGACGGCACGCTGACCGCCATCATCACGGATCGTGCCGATGCGGAACGAACGATTGGCCCCCTCGATCTTGGCGGCAAGCTGTTGCAGCGTGATGCCGTAGAGCGAGAGCTTTTCGGGGTCTGGCTCGACGCGGAACTGCTCCGGCTGCTCGCCGACGATGTAGGTCAGGCCGATATCGGGCAGTTTCGAAACCTCGACCTGCAGTTCCCGCGCCAGCCGCGTCAGATCGTTCGCCGTCCAGCGCGAGGCGGCCTCCTCGTTCGGCCGCAGGGTGACGACGACGATCGCAACATCATCAATCCCGCGGCCGACGATCAGCGGCTCCGGAATACCGACCGGGATACGGTCCATATTCGCGCGGATCTTTTCGTGCACACGGAGAATGGCCGCATCCGCATTGGTGCCGACCTCGAAACGCGCGGTGACCAAGGTGCCATCGTCCTCGGTCTGGGAATAAACATGCTCGACCCCATCGATGCTCTTGACGATGGTCTCGAGCGGCTCGGTGACGAGCTTGACTGCATCCTCCGCCTTGAGCCCGTTCGCATCGACGTGGATGTCGACCATCGGCACGGAGATCTGCGGCTCCTCTTCGCGCGGCAGCGTCAGCAGCGCGACCAGGCCGAGCGCCAGTGCAGCCAGCAGGAAAAGCGGTGTCAGCGGGGAGGTGATGAAGGCGCGGGTAAGACCGCCAGCGATACCAACTTTCATGGCAGCAGGATCCGATCGCCGTCGCGCAGGCCCGAGAGGACCTCGGTGCGCTTCATGCCGTCCTCTTCGAAGGTTTCTCCCAGGATCACGGCGACATCCATTTCGCCATCGGCTGTGGCGACCTTCACATAGTCGACGCCATGCACGGTGCGGATTGCCTCCGGCGGCACGGCGAGAGCCGTGCGCTTGCCGACCGGGATCGATACCAGCGTGCGCTCCTTGACGAAGTAGTCACCAATGCCTTCGACCTCGACATCGGCGATCACACGTCCGTCGCTGATTTCCGGATAGATCTTGACAATCCGCCCCGCATGGGCGGTGGCGGCCTGGCCAGGAGACTGCGTGAGGCCCCGTTCCCCGACCATGACCGGCGCGCCCTGCACGATTTCCGTCGCATGGCGTTCCGGCAGGGACAGTCTCAGATAATACGGGCCCGGGGCGACGCGAGCGATATCTTCCCCGGCCAGGACGACGGAACCGAGGGTTACCGGCACGGTGAGTACCCGACCGGTCGCCGGCGCGACAACCTCGCCTTCCCGCACATTCTGCTCGATTACGGCCTTCTCTGCCTTGGCGACGGTCACCTCGTTGGAGGTTACCTCAAACTGCGTTCTTGCCAGATCCAGGCGAGCCTGGCTGCCGGTGCCAGTTTCCCTAAGCTGCTGCGACCGTTCAAGGTCGATGCGGGCGTTATCGAGCTGCGAGTTCAGCGCCTTGATCTTGGCGTCCGCTGCGTTGAGTTGAAGCGCGAGCTTGTCGTCGACAATCAGCGCGATGATCTGTCCCTCATTGACCTCGTCACCCTCGCTAACGTGTATCTCGCGGACGGAGCCGCCGATGCGGGTGCGGGCCGGAACCACGATATGGCTTTCGACCTGACCGAAAACGGCCTTCATCTCGTGAATCGTGACAGGCTTGACGATGAACTCCGCAGCCCAGGACCCCTGGACTGCGAGAACCGTCGTCGCGATGAGGGCGGCACCGGCAAGGTGAATAATAGATCGAAACATGGATGCTATTCTTTCGGGGAGCGGCATTGCCTGCTGCTCCCCATGTTGGAGGGATATGGTCGGATCACCCGCTGCCGCTGTTCAGTGGAACGCGGTGCCGGCCTTGATTCCGAGCTTCTTGAAGACGATGGCCGCCGGGCAAAAGCCGGTGACCGAAGCCTGGATCAGGTTCAGCCCGACGAAGACTGTCAGCAGATACCACCACGGCGACACGTAGAAGCCGAGCGCCAGGGACACGAGGACCATGAAGCCGGCAAACATCATGACAGCACGATCGATTGTCATTGTTTTCTCCTTCTGCTTTCCCGAACGGCGCTCACTCGGCCGTCTCCATGTGGATTTCCTTCAGCTTCTTGATTCCGAGCAGGTCGAGCACGAGGTTTTCATAGAAAGTGTCGCTCTTGCCCTGCCGGACCTTGTGAAGGAAATATTTCTCGAAGCCGACCTTGGCGGCGTGAACCCAGCGCCCTTGCGACGACCAGTTGACGTTGCGCGGCGGTATCTGCGGCTGGGCGACAAAGGCGATGCCGTCATCACCGAAATCGGCAAGGCAGACAGCATTCCAGCTCGCAACGGCCTTCGGTTCTCCGCCCTTGACGAGGGCGGCGATGTTTTCCGCCGTCGCGGTCACCATGGATTCGATCATGAACCCCGTCTTCGGCACGCCGACCGCCAGGGGCGTCTTGCCGACAGGCGGGATGGCGACGCACACCCCGACCGCGAAGACATTCGGATAGACCGGATTACGCTGATGCTTGTCGATGACGATGAAGCCGCGCGGATTGGTCAGCCCCTCTATGCCGGCGACCGCCGGCACGCCACGGAAGGCCGGCAGCAGCATCGAGAAGGAAAACGGCAGTTCGTGCGCCGTCTTGACGGAACCATCGTCATTCACTTCCTCGACGAACAGCTTGTCCTGCTCGACCCTGGTGGTCCTGGCATTGGCGATCCATTTGATATGACGCTCTCTGAGAGCGCTTTCGATAAGGCCCTTGGTGTCGCCGACGCCGTCCAGGCCAAGATGGCCGATATAGGGTTCCGGTGTCACGAAGGTCATCGGCACCCGGTCACGGACGCGCGCGTTGCGGAGGGCGGTGTCCAGGATGAAAGCGAATTCATAGGCCGGACCGTAGCAGGAGGCGCCCTGTGCGGCGCCGATCACGATCGGGCCCGGCGCCTTGACGAGCTTGTCGAAAGCCGCCTTGGCCGCCACGGCATGATCAGTATGGCAGATGGATTGAGTATACCCATCCGGGCCAAGTCCGGGAACCTCGTCGAAGGCGAGATCCGGCCCCGTTGCGATGACCAGATAATCGTAATCGACGATATCGCCGCCGTTGAGCCGGATCCGGTTCAAGGCCGGCTCAACGCGTTCGGCCCCTTCCGGGCGCAATGCGATGTCCCGCTGCTTCAACACGGGAACAAGGTCGACGGCGATATCCTCCGGCTGCCTCCAGCCGACGGCGACCCAGGGGTTCGAGGGCACGAAGGAATAGGTCGAGCCCAGGTTGACGACAGTGACGCGATCATCGCGCCGGAGCTTGGCCTTCATTTCGTAGGCCATTATGATTCCGCCGAGACCTGCACCAAGAATGACGATGTGAGACATGGCATTTCCTCCAGAGCCGTTTGCCTTATTCTTCCTGTGTCGCGCCAATCCGCCTTGATCCTGCTCAATTTCGCCGGACTGGTGGTGGAATCCGGCACCGGAACAGGCCTCCCCGCCTACCTGGCGCGGTTCGAATGCCTTGCATGTAACATTCAAAGATTATAAATTCAAGAATATGAATGTAGAGAATATGATCCCAGCCGCCGAGTCGGCAGCCGAGCTGATGCGCAGCCTGTCTCATCCACAGCGCCTGCTGGTGCTGTGCGCTCTGGCGGAGGCAGAAAAATCCGTCGCCGAATTGCGCCAGGAGCTTTTGATCGAGCAGGTGCCCATGTCGCAGCAACTCATGCGGCTGAGGGCAGACGGGCTTGTCGAGGCGCGCCGCGAGGGAACAACAGTTTATTATCGCATCGCACGTCCTGAAGTATCGGTCGTCGTCGGCGCGCTCTATTCGGCATTCTGTGGGGGTTTAGGCCCGAAGAAGTGACTGACGCGAGAAAGACCGCTTCGGTGAAATCGTAAAGAGAGAGGCGCCATCGCAGGATGGCGCCTCTGCAGGTTCGCTATCGCGAGCGACCATCTGTCGCAACCGAAGCGGATTGGGACCGCCTCTGCGCCGCATCATCCATCAGCTCGTACCACATGGCGTTGAGGACGGCGAAGGCGGCGGCAAGCGGTAAGCCAAGAAGCCAAGCGAAATACCACATTCCAGTTTTCCTTTCCGTTCAATAAGCGTGGCCGGTGCCGTCGCGGATTTCCTTTTCATCGACCTTGCCCCACAAAACCCGGTAGACCCAAGCCGTGTAGGCGACGATGATCGGCACGAAGATCACCGTCACGACGAGCATGATGAAAAGCGTGAGATGGCTCGATGAGGCATCCCAGACCGTCAGGCTCGACCGGGGATCGACCGACGAAGGCAGGATGAAGGGAAACATCGACAATCCGACCGTCGAGATGATGCCGAGGATCGAGACGGCCGTGGAAAGTATCGTCAGGATTTCCCGCCGGCCGCGCATGAAGACGAGGCCACCCGCCGCGCCGAGAAAACCCAGGGCGGGCGCGATCATCATCCAGCCGTGAGCCGTATAGTTTTCAAACCAGACACCGGGAGCCTGTTCGGCGGTCTTGCCGAGCGGGTTCGACGGGCCGGTGGTGACGATCTCGCTGGTAATCCGATAACCGTCGATACCGAGCCACAGCCACAATCCTCCGATCGCGAACAGGGCGATCGTCGCGATCGCAGCGATGCTGCCATAGCCGCGTGCGCGCACGGCGACGGGCCCCTCGGTTTTCAGGATCAGCCAGGCCGCGCCATGCATGAGGAGCATGGCCACGGAAAGGAGCCCGCAGAGCAGGCCGAACGGATTGAGCAGTTCGAACAGCGTCGTGCCCTCATAATAGATACGAAGGTCGCCGTCGAAATGGAATGGAACGCCCTGGAGCACGTTGCCGACGGCAACGCCCATGACAAGCGCGGGCACGAAACCGCCGACGAAGAGCGCCCAGTCCCAGGCGGACCGCCATGCCGCGCTCTCACGCTTTGAGCGGTATTTGAAACCGACCGGACGCAGGATGAGCGCGAACAGGATCGCGAACATGGCAAGGTAGAAACCCGAGAAGGAAACCGCATAAAGCGGCGGCCATGCGGCGAAGATCGCGCCCCCGCCGAGGATCAGCCAGACCTGGTTGCCTTCCCATACCGGCCCGACGGCGTTGATGACGACGCGCCGCTCGACATCCGTCCTGGCGACGAAAGGCAGGAGGGAGGCGGTCCCGAGATCGAAGCCGTCCATCACGGCAAAGGCGATCAGCAGCACGCCGAGCAGCAGCCACCAGATGATGCGCAGGGTCTCATAGTCGATCAAGTCATGCAGGATCATTGTCTTACTCCGCGGCTACGAGGGAGGGCGATACGAGTTCGGCTTCCGGTTCATCGTCCGGTTCCGGCCCCTTGCGGATCGCCCGAACCATCAACGCCATCTCGATGATGAACAGGACCGTATAGATCAGTACGAAGCCGATGATCGTCAGGAGCACAGTCGAAGCGCCGAGGTTGGAAACCGCAGCGGCTGTCGGCAGCACACCCTCTATGATCCAGGGCTGGCGGCCGAACTCGGCGACAACCCAGCCTAGTTCGGCGGCAATCCAGGGCAATGGTATCGCGAAGGCGGCCACACGCAGCAGGAAGGGATAGCGATCGAGCATGCGCCGCGCCGAAAGATAGAAGAACAGGGCCGTCAGGGCGATGAAGAAGAAGCCCAATCCGACCATGATGCGGAACGACCAGAAGAGCGGCAGAACGCCCGGTACCGTATCCCAGGCCGCGCTGTCGATCTGCGCATCCGTCGCCTGGCGCGGATCGTCGACATACCGCTTCAGGAGCAGCGCATAACCAAGATCGGAGCCACGGTCCTCGAACGCTTTGCGCACTTCCGGGGCGACAGTACCGCTCTCTCCCCCCGCGCGGATCTGCTGGAGAGCGTCGAAAGCGATGATGCCATTGCGAATGCGGATCTTCGCATGCTCGACCAGGTCTTCGATACCGGGAATCTCGGTCGTCAGCGAACGCGTGCCGATCAGCCCCATGACCCAGGGGATGTGGATCGCATAATGGGTCTCGCGGGCTTGCTGATCCGGGATACCGATCAGCGTGAAGGCGGCCGGCGCCGGCTCGGTCTTCCACATCGCCTCGATGGCGGCGAGCTTCATCTTCTGATGCTCGGTGGAGAGATAACCGCTTTCGTCACCCAGCACGACGACCGAGAGCGACGAGGCTAGGCCGAAGGAGGCCGCCACGGTCATGGAACGTTTCGCCAGTTCGGCGTACCTGCCGTTCAGCAGATACCAGGCGGAAACGCCGAGCACGAAGATCGAAGCGGTGACGTAGCCGGCGGAGACCGTATGCACGAATTTCGCCTGGGCGACCGGATTGAAAAGAACGGCGAAGAAGTCCGTAACTTCCATGCGCATGGTCTGCGGATTGAAGGCCGAGCCGACCGGATTCTGCATCCAGCCGTTGGCGATCAGAATCCACAGCGCAGAGAAGTTGGAGCCGAGCGCGACCGCCCAGGTCGCGATGAGATGACCGACTTTCGAGAGCTTGTCCCATCCGAAGAAGAAGAGGCCGACAAAGGTCGCTTCGAGGAAGAAGGCCATCAGCCCCTCGATCGCAAGCGGGGCGCCGAAGATATCGCCCACATAGTGGCTGTAATAGCTCCAGTTCATGCCGAACTGGAATTCCATCACGATGCCGGTGGCGACGCCGAGAACGAAGTTGATGCCGAACAGCGTGCCCCAGAATTTCGTCATCTGCCGCCAGATCGTCCGGCCGGTCATCACATAGACCGTTTCCATGATCGCCAGCAGCACGGAGAGACCGAGCGTCAGCGGCACGAAGAGGAAATGGTAGAGCGCGGTAATCGCGAATTGCAAACGCGATAGTTCTACGATGCCAAGGTCCATTTCAGTTTCTCCGTTTGCTCCGGTCTGCCGCCACTATGGCAAAAACCCGGCAGGCCGCACTTGATTATCGTCAAAGTCTGGTTAGTCGGGTCGCAACGCGTCGAGGGCGTCGGTGAAATCCGGCTCGCCCCGCCGCATGACGGCGATTATGATTCCGCGATCCATGATGGCCAGACGATCGGCGACCGCGGCTTCCCGCCGGATATGCGTCGCGATGACCATCGTTCGGCCCGCCGATCTCGCGTCGAGACGATCAAGCACGTCGCGCGCCGTTGCGCCGTCCAACCCTTCAGTAGGCTCGTCGAGCAGCCAGAGCGGCGTATCGCGGAGGAAAAGTCGTGCAAGGGCAAGCCTGCGCGCCTGTCCCCCTGAAAGGCCGTGACCGCCCTCCCCGAGCCGGGTCTCAAGTCTCGCCGGCAAGGCCTCGACATCACGTCGCAGACCGGCGGCATCCAATGCATCCCACAGACAGATGTCGGTTGCCTCAGGATCGGCAAGGCGGAGATTGTCGCGCAGGCTGTCCTGGAACAATTCGGTACGCTGTGTCAGGAGCGTCGCTTTGAGACATTCAACACGCCCGGCTTCGACGCCAATCTCGCCGGCGATGAGCGCAAGGAGGGTCGACTTGCCCGCACCGCTCGGCCCGATCAAAGCTATCCGCTCACCATCGCGGATCGAAAACGTCACGCTACGCAATGCCGGCGCCGAAGTGCCGGGATGCCGGACCGCGACGTCCTGCAGGCGAACGGCGACGCCGGGCGGTGGCGCAATGTCGACTGGCGCCAACCCTCGGTCTTCCAGCCGGGGCGAGATCCGATACGCGGCAAGCAGCGTGCGGCCGAGTTCGACCGCGCCTCGCCGCAGGGCGCCGAAAGGTTCGAGCGCCGCGAGCGCCAGCATCAGACCGAGTGCGGCGACCGGAGCACCGATCGAGCCGGCCTCCACGAGGAAAGCCATTGCGACAAGGGTCGCGGCCAGCAGCAGCGCGCTCGCGATACCGAAACCCGCTTCGGCCCACGTTTCGATGCGGTTCAGAGCATCATCGCTCCCGGAGAGGTAACGGTCGACGGCCGCAAGGCTTTCCTGGCGTGCCCGGAGCCGACCGGCCATGATCCACTCGCGTTGGCCGGCAACGAGGTCGATCACCTGCGAGCGGAAGACCTCCAGGGCGCGGGCGCGACGCTGGACAGGCCGCCTCGCGGCCATGGCCGCCGCGACCGGTATGCCGATCCCGGCGATGATGAGAAGCGTGGCGACGGCAAGCCCCAGGAGCGGATGCATCAGCCCCAGGGCGATGCCGCTCGCCAAGGCAACCAAAAGGGCGCCGGCAATCGGCACCAGCACACGCAGATAAAGCGAATCGAGCGCGTCGATATCGAGCGTCAGGCGGAAAAGGAGGCGCGCCGGTCGCTTGGCGAGTTCGCCCGCGGCGCCGGACACCGCCCAGCCCCGAAACAACCGTTCGCGCAGGCCCGAAAGGATCCGCAGCGTCGCGTCATGCGTCATCAGCCGCTCGCCATAACGGGCGGCCGTGCGCGCCAGTGCGAGAAAGCGGATGCCCGCCGCCGGCGCGAAAACATCGAAGGCGAGTGCCGTCGCCACAGACAGTCCGGCTATTCCGGTGGCGGTGATGAACCAGCCGGAAAGGCCAAGGAGCGCAATGCCGGACAGCACAGTCACGACCGAAAGAAGCGTACCGGCAAGAAGCATGGCTCGATTGCCGGACAGGAACAGGGCGGCGATCGGATGAAGCCGGCGAACAAGGCGTCTCATGCTCCCTCCTCCGGGTTCATCGTCGTCAGATCAACGACGCGGTCCATGCGTGCGGCCAATACGGGGTCATGGGTGGCGACGATCAACGTGCGACCTCGGGCAAATGCGATCAAAGCATCGGTTATGCTCCCGGCGGTGACGGTATCGAGATGGGCAGTCGGCTCGTCGGCGAGGACAAGCCCGGCTTGCGGGGTCGCTATGACGCGCGCCAGCGCCAGTCGCAAGGCTTCTCCGCCTGAAAGGCCGACACCATTTTCCCCGACCGGAGCCGGCCCCCTCCTCGCGGCAACCTCTCCGAGGCCGGCGAGATTTAGGGCCGCCCGGACCGCCTGGCGATCCATATCCGGCCGCCCGAGTGTCACGTTGCCGGCAAGAGTGCCGGCAAAGACATGCGGATTCTGGCCGATCCAGGCGATCTTCCGACGCAGCCGCGCTGCATTATCCGACGAGAGTGCCTCTCCTCCGATCAGGATGCGCCCGCCCTCAGGAAGCGCGAGGCCGGCGATCAGCGCAAGCAATGTCGACTTGCCGTTGCCGCTCGGCGCAAGCAAGGCGATGTGCTCTCCCGACGCAACCTTCAGGCTGAAGCTATCGAATACGGGGCTACCCTGCGGAGAATAGCGAAAGCGGAGATTTTCGACGCGGACGGACAGTGCCGCATAACTGGCGGTAGCGGCTGGCCGTTGCCCGCTTTCCGAACCGGGCAGTTCCGGGCCTTTTTCCGACAGCCGGCGGAGCGCATCGAGCGCCGCTTCTCCTGCCGCACGATCGTGCCACACGGCAGAAAGATCACGCAGCGGCTCGAAGAAGGCCGGTGCGAGCAGGAGAATGAACATGCCCTCGCCAAGCGACAGCTTTTCTCCCCACGCGCCGAAGGGAAGTTGCCCGAGAAGGTGGAAGCCGACATAAACCGCGACCATGGCAACGCCGAGCGCTGCAAAAAGCTCATGGACAGCCGACGAAAGGAAGGCGATCCTCAACACGGCCATGGTGCGCAGACGCAGGTTTTCGGCATTGGTTCTCAGTCTCGATGCCGTCACCTCCACCGCCTCCATGGCGCGGATCGTCGCCAGGCCGCGCAGGCGATCGAGCAAAAAGGCGTTCATGCCGCCCATTTCGGCAAGCTGCGCCTCGCTCGCAGCCTTGGCCCGCCATCCGACCAATGCCATGAAGATCGGAATCAGCGGCGCGGCAACAAGCAGCACAAGGGCTGCGACCCAGGAATAGGTCAGCACGCAGAGCAGAATTGCGACCGGAACGACGGTCGCCCGCAACCGCGCCGGCTGGAAGCGCGAGAGATAGGGCACGATGGCTTCGGCCTGCTCGGCCAGCGTGCTGGCGGCGAGGCCGGAGGCTGGCCGTTGCGGATCAAGCGGAGACCGGGAGGCGAGAACTCCAACGGCACGGGCACGACATTGGGACAAGGCTGCGCGTGCTTCCCGAAAGGCCACGCGATTGCCGAGCGCGGCCAGAACGGACCTGGCGATACCAAGCAGGAGGACACCGGCCGCATACCAGGAAACCGTGCCAACAGTTCCTCCTGCGGCAAGGCTTCCAATGCTCAGGCTCAACAGGCCGGCCTGCGGGAGCCAAAGCAGCGAGGCAAGCACCTGGAGAACCGGCCCGAGGCGCGACAGGCGAATCGGCTCGGACCGTCCCGAGGAAATATTGCCGTCATCAACTTCGGTCGGCGCGGTTTCGGTGACGTTCTCCACCGAACGCGAAGCGGCAGTCCCCATGCGTGCCGCTTGCGGTGGAGCGGAGAGCGCGCTGGTCGACGCCATCGTCATTGCTCCCCGTTTGCCGGTTTCCGGCGACCAATGGAGACGATCCTGTCCTTGGCCTCCAGGAGCTTGGTGACCTTCGATCCGAGTCCGAGCAGCATCGCCAACCGATCCGTATCGAGCTGTTTGACATCATCGTACCAGTTCGTCAGGCGCTCGATCAACGTATGCATTTCCGCCATGCGTTCCTGCGCGAAACGCTCGTCGTCACCGGCGGGCTGCTGCATCAGGATTTCGCGCAGGACCGAAAGTGTCGGATCGATCTCGCGCTTCTTCCTTTCCTCGGCAAGCGTTCGCAGAATCTGCCAGACATCATCCGGCGTGGTGAAGAAATCCCGTCGGTCGCCAGGCAAGTGCTTGAGGAGCACGAGGTTCCAGCCCTGGAGCTCGCGCAGGCTCATCGAGACGTTGGAACGGGAAATGCCGAGCGCCTCGACAATCTCATCGGCGCACAGCGGCTCGGGCGATACATAGAGCAGCGCATAGATCTGGCCGACCGTGCGGTTGATGCCCCAGCGGCTTCCCATCTCGCCGAAATGCAGCACGAAAGATTGGACGATGGGAGGAAGGTTCATAAAATTCAATCCAGACAGAGATTTCAGAAATTTCTGAAATTCATATACTCAGCGTGCTGCATCTGCGCAAGAACGAATCCTTCTTCAGACGCTCACAAGAGCTTGAGGGAAACCGCAGACAAGGCGGGGCACGAACGCTAAGACAGGCGGCGCGAGACCGGAATGGGCGGCAAGGTTCCGCGCCGAGTCGTCCGGCAATGTCGGGGCGCGAACAACGCGGCCGGCAAGAAGGATCCTCCGCGACCGGACTGCCATATCACCCCCGTTTCGGAGATTTGCATCTGCGATCAAATTTAAAGTGGAGATTTGTAGACAACATTAATCGCGCGGATTAGGAATGCTCCCCGACACAGCAACCAATCGGGGACAGATGATGGTTCGGCTTATCCGTATTGCCTCTCGCGGCCTTCTCGCCGCTGCCTTTTCCGGCCTGCTGGCGGGCACCCTTGCTCAGGGCGTCGCGGCAGAGGAGATCGTCTTCAAGGATCAGGAAAACCGCGAAGTCTACCTCGCCAAGGCGGCCGAGCGGATCGTCTCGATCGTCATCCCGATGGCATCCACTGTCATCGCGCTGGACGGTTCCACAAGCAAGCTCGTCGGCATGAACCCGACCGCCAAGAGCGCCGTGACGGAAGGCATTCTCGGCAAGATCTTCCCCGAAGCGAAAGATATTCCCTCCGACGTGACCGCGCCGAACTTCGTGCCGAATGTCGAGGCGCTGACAGCCACCAATCCCGACCTCGTCATCCAGTGGGGCGGTCGCGGCAACGATATCGTCGCGCCGATCACCAATGCCGGGCTTACCGCCATGCTGATCCTCTACGGCACCGAAGAGCTGACCCGTGAATATATGACCCTGGCCTCCACGGCGCTCGGCAAGCCGGAGCGGATCGGCGAACTGGTCGAGTGGCGCGACCACATCCAGAAGGATATCGAGGCGAAGGCCAAAACCATCCCTGAGGACAAACGCCCCAACGTGCTTTATGTCGGCCGAGCCCTCTCCGACATCACAGCGTCAGGCACCAAGGGTAATTACAATGCCTGGTATATCGAACTCGTCGGCGGCAGAAACGCATCTGCCGAACTAAACGGCACGGTTTCGATCAACAAGGAACAGATCGCCGAGTGGGATCCCGACGTGATCCTGCTGAATGCCTTCGAGGCCAAACTTGGTGTGGACTGGGTCTACAACGATCCGATCCTGTCGCTCACCAAGGCTGCAAGGAACAAGCGCGTCTACAAGATGCCGCTTGGTGGCTATCGCTGGGATCCGCCGAACCAGGAGTCGCCGCTCTCCTGGATGTGGGCAGCCAATCTGATCCAGCCGGACGTCTTCAAATACGATGTCCGCGGCGAGGTGAAGACCGCATACAAGACGCTCTACAATTACGAGCTTACCGACGCGGATATCGACGATATCCTCTGGACCAAGCAGCAAGGCGATGCTGCGAACTACACGCAGTTCAAGGCGGAATAAGAGATGGCGGTCGTGACGCAGGATGGGGCGGCCCCGGTGGCCCGTCGTTCACATATCGCGAGGCAGACGGCCGTCTTCTCCGCACTCCTGGCGCTCTTCGCCGTCGCCTTCGTGGTCAGCCTCTGCGTCGGCCGCTTTTCGGTTCCGGCGGGTCGGGCGCTGGAGCTCATCTGGCTCGGCATCATCAATCCGGCGCGGGAGCTTGCTAGCATCGACGAGCGCATCGTGCTGCTCGTCCGGGCGCCGCGCGTCGTTCTGGCGGCGCTTGCCGGTGCCGGGCTTGCCGTCGCCGGCGCAGCGCTTCAGGGCGTCTTCCGCAATCCGCTCGTCTCGCCGGATATTCTCGGCATTTCCCAAGGAGCAGCCTTCGGCGGAGCCCTGGCGATCATGCTCGGCATCTGGGGTTTTCCGCTGATCGCCATGGTCTTTGTTTTCGGCATGGCGGCACTCATCCTCGTCGGCATGCTCTCACGCATCAACGGCCGGACCGAGACGGTCACCGTCATTCTTTCCGGCCTCGTCATCAGTTCGATGTTTTCGGCGGTCGTGTCGCTTCTGCAATTCGTCGCCGATCCCAACACCTCGCTGCCGGCCATCGTCTATTGGCTGATGGGATCGTTCGCAACCGCCACCTGGGAACGCACCCTGATCGCGGCACCCGGCCTCATCCTCGGAGCCGTGCTTCTATGGATGCTCCGCTTCCGCCTCAATATCCTGTCGCTGGATGAGGCCGAAGCGCAGAGCCTCGGCGCCAATACGACCCGCGAGCGCTGGCTGGTCTTCGGGCTGATCGCCGTGATCGTCGGCAGCCAGGTGGCCGTCTCCGGCATCATCGGCTGGATCGGCATCGTCATCCCGCATGCGGCCCGCCTGCTGGTCGGACACGATCATCGTGCGCTGCTGCCGGCCTCCGTCGTCCTCGGCGCAGGGTTCATGGTGATCATCGATACGCTCGCCCGCACCGCAACCGCCGCCGAAATCCCGCTTGGCGTGATCACCGCGCTGGTCGGCGCGCCGATCTTCGCGGTCCTGCTGCGCAACCACTACCGTGAAAGGACCGGATCATGATCGGCCTTGAGGACGCCATCGTCCGTTTCGGCGCTCGAACTATCATCGACGGCTTGAGCTTCTCCGTGCCGGTCGGCCGGACGCTCGCCATCCTCGGCCCCAACGGCCGCGGCAAGACGACGACGCTGAAAGCGATGCTCGGCTTCCAGCGGCTGGATACCGGCCAGCGGATCGCGCCGGAGATCGTCGGCTACGTACCGCAGACCGGCACCAGCAACCAGCGCTACCGGGCGATCGATATCGCCGTCATGGGTCGTGCCGCCCATCTCGGCCTGTTCGGCCAGCCGGGCTCGAACGACTTTGCCATCGCTCATTCGGCGTTGGAGAAAGCCGGTGCTGTCCGATTCGCCGATCATTTCTTCGACCGGCTGTCCGGAGGTGAAAGGCAGCTCGTGCTGCTCGCCCGTGCATTGGCGACCGGCTCGGAAGCACTGGTTCTCGACGAGCCCGCCGCGGCCCTCGACCTTCACAACCAGGAACGGCTGCTGACGTTGCTCAACGCGCTGCGCGCACCGCGCGACAAGGCGATCGTCTTCACCACCCACGATCCGAATCATGCACTGACCGCCGCGGACGATGCACTGCTGATGATGCCGGACGGCCAGCCACCGCTGTTCGGCCCCGTTGCCGAGACGATCACACCGGACCATCTGGAGCGCCTTTACGGCGTGCCGATGCGGGTCGTCGAGCTTGACGGCCCCTCCGGAGAAACCCACCGGGCAGTTCTGCCCGCCTTTGCAGGAATCCGCGCCGCATGACCATCCTGATGATCCAGTCTCACTACCAGGAGCCGTTTGCCATGACGGCACCGCTCTTTGCGGATGCCGTCGCCTCGGGAGCCACGAAAGTGGTGCGCGAGATGGAACTCACCGAGGAACATTTCGACACGGCCCGCGGCCTGATCACAACCACGCATCTCGACCAGATCGGCTTCCAGCGTTTCGCATCGGCGGTCGCGGGTTTCCTCGATCGCGGCGGCCGGTGGATCCATCACGGTCATATCCTGCGGCCGATCCTGCCGGAGCTCGGGACTTACATCCCCATGCCCCAACCGAAACGGCCTGATTTCGACCAGACCCGGCTCCACGATCACCCGATCTTCGCCGGGATTGACCAGAAGAAGCTCGAAACGAATCGCGGCGTCGCCGGCTTCTATGGCCGAGGACACAATCCGCCGCCGGAAGGTGCAGTCGTCATCAATGCGCTCGGGCCGGCAAAAATCCCGGTCGACTGGGTGTGGGCGCGGCCTGAGGGCGGCGAACTCCTCTCCCATGCGGGAAACGACTTCTGGGGCTGCGGCGACGATCCCGAAATCAAGAAACTGCTTGCCCATCGCTCCGTCGCGTGGCTTTCCGGAGAATTGAACTGATGAGCATCCTCGCGATCCATCCCGGCGCCTACTATCATATCGAGACGCTCGAAGCACCGCGTTATGCTCATTACTTCGACAGGCTCGTGCGGCCGGAAGACCTGCCCGGCGAGGACATTGCCGAACACGCCGTTGTCTTCATTCCCTGCCGCACGCCTGCAGATCGGCTGACGCCGCATGCCGATCAGCTCCGCGCCTATCTGGACCAGGGTGGCACGATCGTCGCCACCGGCGAGACGGCCCTGGAGGTCTTCCTGCCCGGCATCACCTTCACGCCCCAGCCGACGAACTGGTGGTGGTGGCTAACACCCGGCGCCGACCTCGGCGTCCGAATCGCCTCGCCAGATCATTCTCTCTTCGGCCGCCTCGGAGAGAGGGACCTCACCTGGCACCTGCACGGCTGGTTCGACCCGCCCGACGGCTCGCAGGTGCTCGCCATCAATGGCGACGGAAAGCCGATCTTCTATGTGGACGAGGTGACGACGCCCGGTCGCATGATCATCACCAGCCTCGATCCGTGCTTCCATCACGGGTCGCATTTCATGCCGGCAACGACGCGCTTCCTGGACGGTTTCCTGCCCTGGATGCGCGAAGAGCTGGACGGAGCACCACGAAAATGACCGATAGAATCGATGTTCTCGAGAACGGCAAGCCGCTCTCCTACACCTATGCCGACATCATGCACTTCCACGGCTTCGGCTTTCCGGGTGGCGTGGCGCACGCCTTCAAGGTGATGCAGCGCGGCTTTCCCCTCGTCAGCCCCGACGGCCCGCCGGAGCGACGCGAGATCGTCACTCGCACCGCCTTTCGCGGTCCCGGCGGGCGCGACGCTTTCGAAATGATCACGCGCGGCCTGACGGAGGGACGCTATACGGTCGATCACGCGCTGGAGAAGCCGGAGCGCGGCGATGTCCTGCAGCGCTACGTCTTCGAGCTCACCTATCGCGGCAAGACGGTCACCCTGCAGCTCAAGGACGGCCATGTGCGGGAAGAATTCATCCGCCTCGGCCAGAAACCGGACCGCAGCCCGCAGGAGGAAGAGCGCCTGACCTACCTGAAGCAGGAAATGGCCGACCGGCTGCTCGCGGCTCCGGCCGACGCCCTTTACGAAGAGGCCTGATCAATCAGGCTTTGAACAGGTTCCTGAACTGGGATGGCTGGCAGCGGAGATATTGAGGCGCGGGCTTGACCTGAGCGCCGAGTTCCGCTGCCGCATGCCAGGACCAGCGCGGATCGTAGAGCACGGCACGCGCCAGCGCGACGATGTCGGCATCGCCTGTCGCGACGATCGCTTCCGCCTGAACCGGCTCCGTGATGAGCCCGACCGCCACGACCGGCATTTTGACCGCGGCCTTAACGGCACGAGCCAATGGAACCTGGTAGCTTGGGCCAAGCGGGATCTTCTGTTCGGGATGCAGGCCGCCGCTCGATACGTGGATCGCATCGCAACCCCTCTCATCCAGCATCTGGGCAAAAGCGACGGTCTGGTCGATGTCGAGACCGCCCTCGACCCAGTCGGTTGCGGAAACACGCACCGTCACCGCCTTGTCGGATGGGAATGCCTGACGCACCGCATCGAAGACTTCGAGCGGGAAACGGGCGCGATTTTCGAGGGAACCGCCGTATTCGTCGGTCCGCTGATTGGACAGCGGCGACAGGAACTGGTGGAGCAGGTAGCCATGCGCGGCATGGATCTGGATCGCATCAAGACCGATCCGGGCCGCGCGCACGGCGGAAGCCGCAAAGGCGTCGCGCACACGCTTCAGCCCTTGTTTGTCGAGAGCGACCGGCGGAACGTATTTCGGGTTGAACGGGATCGCCGAAGCCGACTCGGTCTGCCAGCCATTCGGATGATCCGGGGCGATCTGGCCGCCGCCGGACCAGGGGCGATCGGTCGAAGCCTTGCGGCCGGCATGGGCAAGCTGAACCGAAATCGGCATGTCCGACCATTTGCGGATGCCTTCGAGTACCCGGGCCATCGCGGCCTCGGTCGCATCGTTGTAAAGCCCGACATCCGCATAGGTAATACGGCCTTCCGGCACGACACCGGTCGCCTCGATCGTCAACAATGCTGCACCCGACAATGCAAGCTGACCGAGATGGATCAGATGCCAGTCGGTCATGCATCCGTCTTCTGCCGAATACTGGCACATGGGCGCGATAACGATGCGATTTTCGAGTTCGAGGTTGCGGACGCGGAAGGGCGTGAAGAGAACGGGCTGGGCCATGGCTGATTCCTTTGTGCGATCGATGGCACTCGAGGTGGGAGGAGGTTTGCGCCGGAGATCGGTTCCGGCTTTTTTGGCAAATCATGCCTGCCGCTTCAAGTCACACTGAGGGGAGGCGTGCCCGGCCGCCGCCCTTACACCGTTTCTTGAACAACATAAGGTGCTGCGACGCTGTCGGATCGTCTTTCGGCATGCAAGCGGGCCGCGTGCCGGACGATCCGGCTGCACGTCGACGGCCACGCCCTTGATGCAAATCAAAGCGTCGCTGTTTGCCGTATGTCAGCAGATCATGGTCAGCAATCCATCAACCAGCACCGCGCTCCCGCGTTGCGAGGCCAAAGACCATGAATCACGTCTCAGAAACCATCTGGTTGGCGATAGGCACGTTCCTTGCCCTGCTTGGAGCAGCCTATGCCCATGATAGTCTGTTTGCCGCCCACATGTGGGTCCTGTTCTTCGTGCTGCTCGTCAGCACGATCCTCATGCTCCGCCGGATTTCGTTTGCTCCGGCAGGACAGAGACCGGCTGCAGCGATAAAATCCGAATATTTCGACGAAGTCATCAAATACGGCACCATTGCTACAGTCTTCTGGGGCGTTGTCGGCTTCCTGGTCGGCGTCGTCATCGCTCTGCAGCTTGCCTTTCCGGATCTCAATATCGAGCCCTGGTTCAATTTCGGCCGCATGCGCCCGCTGCATACCTCGGCGGTCATCTTCGCCTTCGGCGGCAATGCGCTGATCGCAACCTCTTTTTATGTGGTGCAACGCACCTCGCGCGCCCGGCTCTTCGGCGGCGACCTGGCCTGGTTCGTCTTCTGGGGTTATCAGCTCTTCATCGTCATGGCGGCGACCGGCTATCTGCTCGGGATCACCCAGAGCCGCGAATATGCGGAGCCTGAATGGTATGTCGACCTTTGGCTGACTATCGTCTGGGTCGCTTATCTGGTGGTTTTCCTCGGCACGATTCTCATGCGCAAGGAGCCGCATATCTATGTGGCAAACTGGTTCTATCTCGCCTTCATCGTCACCATCGCCATGCTGCATGTGGTGAACAACCTGGCTATTCCGGTTTCCTTCCTCGGCGTCAAAAGCTATTCGGCCTTTTCGGGTGTCCAGGATGCACTGACACAGTGGTGGTACGGCCACAACGCCGTCGGCTTCTTCCTGACCGCCGGCTTCCTCGGCATGATGTACTATTTCGTGCCGAAACAGGCTGGACGGCCCGTCTATTCCTACCGTCTGTCGATCATCCACTTCTGGGCTCTGATCTTCATGTATATCTGGGCCGGTCCGCACCACCTGCACTACACCGCGCTTCCCGACTGGGCACAGACGCTCGGCATGGTGTTCTCGATCATGCTGTGGATGCCCTCCTGGGGCGGCATGATCAACGGCCTGATGACGCTCTCGGGCGCCTGGGACAAGATCCGCACCGACCCGATCATCCGCATGATGGTCATCGCCATCGCCTTCTACGGCATGTCGACCTTCGAAGGCCCGATGATGTCGGTCAAGGCCGTCAACTCGCTCAGCCACTATACGGACTGGACGATCGGACACGTGCATTCCGGCGCGCTTGGCTGGGTCGGCATGATCACCTTCGGTGCAGTCTATTACCTTACACCGAAGCTCTGGAACCGTAACCGGCTTTACAGCCTCGACCTCGTCAACTGGCATTTCTGGCTCGCCACGCTCGGCATCGTCGTCTACGCCGCCGTCATGTGGGTTGCCGGTGTGCAGCAGGGTCTGATGTGGCGCGAATACGACGATCAGGGCTTCCTGGTCTATTCGTTCGCCGAAACGGTGGCGGCCATGTTCCCCTACTACGTGCTGCGTGCCGTAGGCGGTGTCATGTATCTCGCCGGCGGGCTCATCATGGCCTTCAACATCACCATGACCATCCTCGGTTACGAGCGGCGCGAACGGGAAACCGGTGCGGCACCCGCCCTCCAGCCGGCGGAATAAGGAGGACCCATGTCCATTATCGATAAACACAAGTTCATCGAGCGCAATGCGACATTGCTGCTCGTTGGCTCGCTGCTCGTCGTATCAGTCGGCGGCATCGTGGAAATCGCCCCGCTCTTCTACCTTGAGAACACGATCGAAAAGGTGGAAGGCATGCGGCCCTACTCGCCACTGGAGCTCGCTGGCCGCGACATCTATATCCGCGAGGGCTGTTACGTCTGTCACAGCCAGATGATCCGCCCCTTCCGGGACGAGGTCGAGCGTTATGGCCATTACAGCCTGGCGGCGGAATCGATGTACGATCATCCATTCCAGTGGGGCTCGAAGCGCACCGGCCCGGACCTTGCCCGCGTCGGCGACCGCTACTCCAACGAATGGCACGTGCAGCACCTGACCGAACCGCGCGACGTGGTCCCGGAATCGGTGATGCCAAGCTATGCCTTCCTCAAGCAGACTCCGCTCAAGGTGACCGACGTCTCCATGGAACTCAAGGCCAATCGCACGGTCGGCGTTCCCTATACGGACGAGATGATCGACAACGCCAAGGCGGATCTGGCGGCGCAGGCCGACCCGAATGCCGACACTTCGGCGTTGCTTGCCCGTTATCCGAAGGCCAAAATCGGGGATTTCGATGGCGACCCCACCAACCTGACGGAGATGGACGCACTCGTCGCCTATCTGCAGATGCTCGGCACCCTGGTCGACTTCTCGACCTACGATGACGCAGCCGGCTACCGATAGGAGAAGAGAGATGGAACTCTACACGGCCATGCGTCACTTCGCCGATAGCTGGGGTCTGCTCGCCATGACCCTCTTCTTCATCGGCGTTCTCGTCTTCACATTTCGCCCTGGTGCAAAAGCCTCCGCAAACGAGGCCGCCCAGATCCCTCTGAAGGAGGATTGAAACATGGCGGACAAACATATCGATGATCTGAGCGGCGTCGAGACCACCGGCCACGAATGGGACGGTATTCGCGAACTCAACAATCCGCTGCCGCGCTGGTGGCTCTGGACCTTCTACGGAACGATCCTCTGGGCCCTTGTCTATACCGTGCTTTATCCGGCGTGGCCGATGCTGACTGATGCGACCAGTGGCGTACTCGGCTATTCAAGCCGTGCCGAGCTGGCGGCGGACGTCGGCGCGGCGAAGGCCGCACAGGGCGTCGTGCTGGAGAAAATCTCAAGTTCGTCGCTCGAAGATATCCTCGCCGATCCGCAGCTCTCGCAGTTTGCGACGGCGGGTGGGGCGGCGGCTTTCCGCGTCAACTGCACGCCTTGCCACGGCACGGGTGCTGCCGGCGGCCAGGGCTATCCCAACCTCAACGACGATGAATGGTTGTGGGGTGGCGATGTCAATGCCATCTTCCAAACGATTTCCCATGGTATCCGCGACACTGTCGATCCCGAGACCCGGATCTCCGAAATGCCGGCGTTCGGCGACATGTTGCAGCCTGAGGAAATCCGTCAGGTCGCCGCTTATGTCATCAGCCTCACCAGCGTGCCGCAAGATCCTTCGCTTGCCGAAGCCGGCAAGCAGGTTTTCATCGACAATTGCGCCTCGTGCCACGGCGAGAACGCGGAAGGCAATCGCGATCTGGGTGCTCCCAACCTTGCAGACGCCATCTGGCTGAAGGCAAGCACCGAGGCGGAGATCGCCAATCAGGTGCGCTCTCCGAAGCACGGCGTGATGCCGGCCTGGACCGGCCGCCTCGGAGATACGGCCGTCAAGCAGCTCGCTGTCTATATCCATTCGCTGGGTGGCGGGGAATAAATCCTGCCTCAGCCAAGATTGATTCAGATTGTCAGAAGGCCGCGCCGAAACCATCGGCGCGGCCCTCTTCTGTTTCAGTCAATCCCTGGTCCAGATCGAAGAGTCGATCTTGCCCTTGAGTTCCGGGTAATCCGCCGCATGGAAAACCGGTACCGTGCCGGCTTTCCGTTGATCGAAATAGTCCTGGGTGAGCTTCACTACCGTTCCGGAGAGCAAGAGGATGGCGATAAGGTTGATCGTTGCCATCAGGCCCATCGATGCGTCTGCCGCATCGAAGACCGTCGTGACACTTTCATAGGCGCCCCAAATGACCATTGCCAACACCGCCGACCGCATGATCGCAAGCCCCATCCTGTTGCCGGCCCCGAGGAAAGTCAACGCGTTCTCGGCATAGGAATAGTTGCCGATGATCGAGGTGAAAGCGAAGAAGAAGATGGCGATGGCGATGAAATAGGTCCCGAAGGCTCCGATGTGCGCGTTCATCGCGGCCTGGGTGAGTTGCGTGCCGGTGACGCCGCTACCGGGAACGAGCGTGCCGGAAAGCAGGATCATCACCGAAGTCGCCGTGCAGATGAGGATCGTGTCGATGAACACGCCGAGCGCCTGCACGAAACCCTGCGAGGAGGGGTGGTGCGGATCGGGAGTGGCGACAGCCGCAATATTGGGGGCTGACCCCATGCCGGCCTCGTTGGAGAAGAGGCCCCGTTTGACCCCGTTCATCATCGCGGCCATGATGCCGCCGGTGACACCGCCTGCAGCCTCCTGCCAACCGAAAGCGCCGCCAACGATCGTGCCGATGACGCCCGGAACGAGGTTCGCGTGGGTGATCAGCACATAGATTGCCATCAGCAGGTAAGCGATCGCCATGAATGGAACGATGACTTCGGCGACGCGGGCGATCTGCCTGATACCGCCGAAGATAACGATGCCCGAAAGAATGGCCAGACCGATGCCGACGCCGATCTTCGGCAAGCCGAATGCGCCCTGCATGGCATCGGCAATGGAATTGGCCTGGACGGCATTGAAGACCAGGCCGAAGGACAGGATCAAGCAGATGGAGAAAATCACCCCGGCCCAGGGAGCCCCTAGTCCGCGCGCGATATAGAAGGCCGGCCCGCCGCGATACATGCCCTCTTCGTTCTTGACCTTATAGAGCTGGGCAAGGGCGCTTTCGGAATAGGCTGTCGCCATCCCTACAAGGGCGACCATCCACATCCAGAAGGTGGCGCCAGGCCCCCCAAGGTAAAGGGCCACGGCAACGCCGGCAAGATTTCCGGTGCCGACACGCGAGGCGAGGCTGACGGTCAAAGCCTGGAAAGGGCTGATCCCGGCCTTGTCTTCGCTCTGGCTCCTTCCCAGAACCCGGAACATCTCCCCGAAATGCAGAATCTGGATGAGCTTCAGCCGGATGGTGAAATAGAGGCCAACGGCGAGAAGCCCATAGATAAGGACATAACCCCAGAAGACCGTGTTGAGAAATCCAATTACGGCAGTCATTTCTTCCCCTCTCACTGCATTTCCAGTTCTCTGGAACAAAAAATGAGAGTAGGGCGGCCGCCTGAAATGGGAAGCACCTCGCTGCAGTTCAATCGGCAGCTATGTATCGGAACGTCATTCCAGCAATGATGGCAAGGCGAAGCTGTTTTGTCGCATCCGGTGCCTGCGGCGAGGCGGCGCATCGTTGACATAAGTCAAGGAGACTGGCGGCCGTCGGTGCGAGAAGGCAAGGGACAAAGGATCCTTCTCATGAATCTCTACACCTCGCCTTCTTCCGAACCCGCCGGCCAGATGGTTGAACGCATTGACGTCAAGTCGGCGCATCCGCCCAAGAAAGCCGGCGAACCGCTTTATGAGAAACGCAAGAAGATTTTCCCCAAGCGAGCCGAGGGACAGTTCCGTCGCTTCAAATGGCTGGTGATGCTCGTCACGCTTGGCATCTATTATCTGACGCCCTGGATCCGGTGGGATCGTGGCCCGTTCGCGCCCGACCAGGCGGTCCTGGTGGACCTTGCCACCCGCCGATTCTATTTCTTCTTCATCGAAATCTGGCCGCAGGAATTCTTCTTCGTCGCGGGCCTCCTGGTCATGGCGGGTTTCGGCCTGTTCCTTGTTACATCCGCCGTCGGGCGAGCCTGGTGCGGCTACACCTGTCCCCAGACGGTCTGGGTCGATCTCTTCCTCGCCGTCGAACGCTTCTTCGAGGGGGACCGGAACGCACGCATGAAGCTCGATGCGGCGCCATGGACCTTCGACAAGATCGGGAAGCGTGTCGCGAAGCATTCCACCTGGATCATCATTGCCGTCGCGACCGGCGGCGCCTGGATTTTCTATTTCGCCGATGCGCCTTCCCTCGCCTTCGATTTCATCACGGGCAATGCGGCCCCTGTCGCCTATTCCACCGTCGCCATCCTGACGGCCACGACCTACGTCCTCGGCGGGCTGATGCGCGAGCAGGTCTGCATCTACATGTGTCCCTGGCCACGCATCCAGGCCGCGATGCTCGATGAGAACTCGCTCGTCGTGACCTACAACGACTGGCGCGGTGAACCGCGCACCCGGGGCGCCAAGAAAGCCGCAGCCGCGGGCCTCCCCGTCGGTGATTGCGTCGATTGCAACGCCTGCGTCGCCGTCTGTCCCATGGGCATCGACATCCGCGACGGGCAGCAGCTTGCCTGTATCACCTGTGCGCTCTGTATCGACGCTTGCGACAGCGTCATGGACAAGATCGGCAAGCCGCGTGGTCTCATCGCCTATGCGACCCTCAACGAATATGAGGTGAACATGGCACTTGCGACAGGTGGCGGCATGACGACCATCGACCCGACTCGCGTGCGCAACCCCGACGGATCCTTTATCGACAAGGTCCGTCATTTCGACTGGAAGATCATCCTCCGCCCGCGAACCCTGCTTTATTTCGGCGTCTGGACTGCGGTCGGGCTTGGTCTCATCTACGCGCTCCTTTCGCGCGATCGACTGGAGATCAATGTCCTTCATGACCGCAATCCGCAATTCGTGCTGGAATCCGATGGTTCGATCCGTAACGGCTATACGGTCAGACTGCTCAACATGATTCCCGAGCCGCGCACGATCCTGATCTCGATGGATGGGCTGCCGGAGGCAACCATGAAGATCACGGGGGTCTCCGACGTGCCCGGCCGCCTCTTTGCCGTGCAGGCAGAACCGGACAAGGCATTGGCGCTCAAGGTCTTCGTGACGCTTCCAAAGGATGCGATCTCCGACGAGGCCAAGGATTTTCACTTCATAGCCGAAGATCGGTCCAGCCACGAAAAGGACGTTCACGGAGCAGTCTTCAACGCTCCTGAAGGCAGACACCCGGGAGGACGGAAATGAGCACGACGCGCGTGAACACGAACCAGCAAAAATCCTTCATTTTCACCGGGTGGCATATGGCGGGCGTCATGGTGCTCTTCTTCGGCACCATCATCTCGGTGAATTTCTACATGGCGTATAATGCCATCACGAGCTGGAGCGGATTGGTAGCCCAAAACACCTATGTCGCCAGCCAGCAGTTCAACGGCAAGGCTGCCGAGGCGCGCGCGCTCTCAGCGACCGGTGTTACCGGTAAACTGAATGTCGCCGGCTCCGACATTCGTTATGAGGTTTTCCATCTGGAGGACGGACCGGTCGCAGCAGATAGCCTGACACTGCAGTTCAAGCGACCGGTCGGGGAGCATCAGGACTTCGAACTCGATCTTGCGCCTGGAACCAAGGGGGTTTTCACCGCCACGCATGAACTTCTTCCCGGCCAGTGGATCGTCGATGCCAGCGCGTTCAGGGACGGCAAGCGCATCCTGCATCAGGCCGAGCGCATTGCCGTTCTCCGGGGGCAATAATGAGTTGCTGCGCACCAGGCACCGAAGGCTCACTCGGGCGCTCTCTGCCCTCCTCGGACGAGCTTGTGCTGTCGAGCCGGGCTGTGGGGGCCGGGTTGCGTCAGACCGATCTCAGCGTGCCGCAGGTCCATTGCGGCGCCTGCATAACGACAATAGAAAAGGCGCTGAAGGCGCTTCCGGCAGTCGAGCGTGCACGCGTCAATCTTTCCACGAAGCGCGTGTCCGTTGTCTGGAGAGAAAAGGTCGGAGCCGAGCTCACGGACCCGGTTACGCTTGTCAGGGCCATCATCGATGCGACAGGCTACGATGCCCACCTCTTCTCGAATGTTGAGGATACGGGCGGCAGGCTGCAGCGCGAGTTCATTCGTGCCGTTGCCGTCTCTGGTTTTGCCGCGGCCAATATCATGCTGCTCTCCGTCTCCGTCTGGTCCGGTGCCGACGCCGCCACCCGCGATCTCTTTCACTGGATCTCGGCCATGATCGCAGCACCCGCACTGATCTATGGCGGTCGCTTCTTCTATCAGTCGGCCTGGCAGGCGCTCCGGCGCGGCCGCACCAACATGGATGTGCCGATCGCGCTCGCCATCACGCTTTCCTACGCGGTATCTCTCTGGGAAACGATGCATCATGGAGAACACGCCTGGTTCGACGCAACGGTATCGCTGCTCTTCTTCCTGCTGATCGGCCGTGCGCTGGACCACATCATGCGCGACCGGGCCCGCGCCGCGATCAGCGGGCTTGCAAGGCTCTCGCCGCGCGGCGCCATGGTCATCGGCACAGACGGTTCACGGGAATATCGGGCAATCGAGGAGATCACACCGGGCGACCGCATCGCGATTGCCGTGGGTGAACGCGTTCCAGTCGACGGGATCGTCGAAAGCGGCGCAAGCGACATGGATGTTTCGATCGTCAATGGCGAAAGTGCTCCCCGGCCGCTCAAGGCAGGCGACACGGTCCAGGCCGGTACACTCAGCCTCACCGGCATGCTCGTGCTGAAAGCGACGGCGGCAGCCAGGGATTCTTTCCTCTCCGAGATCATCGCGCTGATGGAAGCAGCCGAAGGCGGCCGGGCCCGCTATCGCCGCATTGCCGATCGCGCCGCGCAATACTATTCGCCCGCGGTTCATCTTCTGGCGCTTGCAGCTTTCCTTTTCTGGGGCTTCATCGGCGGGGACTGGAAACAGGCGATGCTGATCGCCATCGCGGTACTCATCATCACCTGCCCTTGCGCGCTCGGCCTCGCCGTACCCGTGGTGCAGGTCGTGGCGGCCGGGCGGCTGTTCAAGAACGGCATCATGGTCAAGGACGGTTCCGCCATGGAACGGTTGGCCGAGATCGATTCCGTGCTCTTCGACAAGACCGGTACACTCACCCTCGGCAGGCCGAAGCTGGTCGATGCAGGCAAAGCAGCACCACACCATCTGGCACTGGCCGCCAGCCTTGCGGCGCATTCGCGCCACCCTCTCTCCAAGGCACTCTATGATATCGCCTCCGGTCCCATGCCGGTTTTTAATGAAGTTGTCGAGTTGCCGGGCAAAGGTCTGGAAGCCCGCACGGTCAATGGAATCTACCGATTGGGCAATCGCCGCTTCGCCTGCGCGACAGCAAGTTTCGACCCTTCGGCGGATTCGACGCTCGAAGTCGTGCTGTCGCATAATGGAGAAGAACTCGCCTGCTTCCGTTTCGAAGACGAGCTACGCCCCGATGCCCGGGCCGTTATCGACGATCTTTCGGCTCAAGGTCTGGCGAGTGGTATTCTCTCGGGTGATCGCACGAGCGCCGTCCGCGGCCTGGCATCGCGCCTCGGCGTCGATCACTGGCGGGGGGAGCTTACTCCGAAGGACAAGGCGGAATTCTGCCGTTCGCTAACGGAAAAGGGACACAAGGTGCTCATGGTCGGCGACGGCATCAACGACGCGCCGGCCCTGGCTGCCGCGCATGTCTCCATCGCACCGGCTACGGCCGCCGATATCGGACGGCAGACGGCCGACTTCGTTTTCATGCACGAGAGTCTTGATGCGGTGCCGCTGGCGATCGACATCTCGCGGCGCGCAGGCCGGCTGATCCGCCAGAACTTTGCGCTTGCCATCGGCTACAACATGATTGCCGTGCCGATCGCGCTTGCCGGATATGCGACGCCGCTAATCGCTGCAATCGCCATGTCGACTTCGTCCATCATCGTCGTCGCCAATGCATTGCGACTTAACCGGCTTGGCAGCGCGCAAAAGATGGCGTCTGCCGGAGCCGAAGCCAATCCGGCACATCCCGGGGAGGCTCGGCTCGCATGAACATGCTGATCTATCTCATTCCCATTGCGCTCTTTCTCGGAGGTCTGGGGCTTTTTGCTTTCCTCTGGTCGCTGAAGAGCGGTCAATACGAAGACCTCGATGGAGCAGCCTGGCGGATCCTTGAAGAGGACCCGCCGGAATGAGCCTGTCACCTCGCCGGCGCCCCCCGAGTTATCCTCGGCGTTCAAGGGGCCTGCCCCCCGAATCTGATCGTGATTAGGCTTAGTCCAGAAGCTCCCGGAGCCGCACTGCAAGCTCCCGTGCCGTGTAGGGCTTCTTCAGCCAGCTTCCCGATTGGGCAAGTTCGCGTCCGGCGATCGCCGGCTCGGCATAACCCGACGTGAACAGCACCCTGATATTCGGACGCCTTGTCCGGACCTCCGCCGCCAGTTCGTCGCCGGTCATGCCACCCGGCATGACGATGTCGGTAAACAGCAGCGCGATATCGTCGTTCTGGGCGAGCCGGTCGAGCGCCTCCACGCCGTTCGAGGCTTCGATGATGCTATAGCCGAAGTCCGTCAGGCGCGAGACCGCCACGCGCCGCACCCTGGGATCGTCCTCAACGACGAGGATCTTCTCCGTTCCGCCGGGAATTTCGGCGACCTTACGGGAACCGTCATCCTGCAATCCCATGCCTGCGTTCGCTCTTTGCGTTGCCGGCAGGAAAATCCTGACGCTGGTGCCCTGCCCCGGCTCGCTGTAAAGCTGGATATTGCCGCCGGACTGCTTGGCGAACCCATAGACCATGGAAAGGCCAAGACCGGTTCCGGAACCGACACCCTTGGTGGTGAAGAACGGTTCGAAGGCCTTTTCCTTCACCTCCGGCGTCATTCCCGTGCCCGTGTCCGTGACCGAGATCAGCACATAATCGCCGGTGCGCACATGCGGATACATCTGGGCATAATCGACGTCCAGCTTGACCCTTGAGATGTCGATCGTCAGCTTGCCGCCGCGCGGCATCGCGTCCCGGGCATTGAGGGCAAGGTTGAGAAGCGCGTTCTGGAGCTGCGACGCATCGACGAGCGCCTCATTGGAGGTGCCGTTCACGATCGTCCGAAGTTCGATGGTTTCGCCGAGCGTCCGCCGCAAGAGATTTGCAAATCCGGAGACCAGGCCACCGACATCCACCAGTTCCGGATTGAGGGGCTGGCGGCGCCCGAAGGCCAGAAGCTGGCCGGTCAGCTTGGCGCCGTCCCCGGCGGCATCCTGCGCTTCATGAAGCAGGGCCAGTAGTTTCTCATCCGAGAGCCTGTTCTCGATC